>URIY01000013.1 GCA_900547995.1 uncultured Mycoplasmatota bacterium | reverse complement strand
TTTAATTAATATTTATAATATAAATAAAATATGCATATTTCTACACTTATAATTTTATTATTTATGTATTTAAAAGCTAGTTAAAAAACTAGTATTTTTTGTTAATTGCAATCATCATTACTTATAGCTATTGGTATTTTATATGCAATAACCTTATTATTATCATCTGTTGCATTTATTTCTAAATACATTTGCGTTTTTTTAAACATTGTACAATTATTTTGACGATGATCTATTTTGATTTTAATACCTTTTAAATATTCTTGTAGTGTTATATTTTTTCCCTCTTCACAAGAATTAATTTTAGTAGATGTATCACCTAATGCCTCATATAAATTACATTCAATGCTTTTATATTTATTATTGTTATCACTTCCACTGTATTCAACATCAGTAATTGCAAGAAGTGTTCTATCACTACTTTGAACTACGCTACCAAATACATTAAAGTCACTATGATTAGATTTAATTTCATTATAAGAAAAAGAATTATCTTTATTGTGGAAAATTATTATTAATATTGTTGATAAAAAGATTATTAATATAGATATTATAATAATTAAATACATTTTGTTTGATTTCTTTTTTTGTTCTTTTCCATTTAGTATTTCATCTATATTAACGTTAAATAAATCACTTAATTCTTTTAAAACTAGCATATCTGGTAAGTTTTTACCATTTTCCCATTTACTCACAGCTTGATAAGTCACGCCTAATTTCTCAGCAAGTTCTGCTTGTGATAACCCCATCTTTTTTCTATTTTCTCTAATAAATTTACCTATATTTTCTTGATTCATAATAATCACCTTGATATCAATACATATATATATTATCAAAATTAGAAAAATCATTCAATAGTAAAAATATACTAGCAAGTCGCTAGTATATTCATTTATGCTTTTAATTCCAATAATTTTGCTTTAAGTTCGCCTTCAATTTTATTTAACTCACCTTCAGCCTCAGCACGTTTTTGTGATCCCTCTTCATGTATTTTAATAAGTGAATCAATTGTATCCATTAAATCTTGATTAGTTTTCTTAACTGTTTCTAAGTCAACAATACCTCTTTCAGATTCCTTAGCAATCTTAACAGTACCTTGTTTTAATAATTCACTATTCTTAACTAACATATCATTTGTTAAATCAGTAACTTTCTTTTGTGCTTCTAAAGCCTTATTTGCATTAGCAAGTCCAAGAGCAATAATCATTTGATTTTTCCAAAGTGGAATAGTATTAATAAGTGATGATTGAATTTTATCAACTAACTCAGTATCATTATTTTGAATTAATCTAATTTGTGGTGCCATTTGAATAGAAATAATTCTTGTTGTCTTTAAGTCATATAATTTCTTTTCAAAACGATTAACAATATTAATCATATCATTATATGCTTGAGCATCATTTTGCTCACCTGTTTCTTCAGCCTTTTGATGAAGTGCAGGTAATACTTCATTTTTTAATTGTTCAAGTTTCTTATTACCAGCAATTATGTATAAAGATAATTCTTTAAAATATTCTATATTCTTTTCATACATTTGATCAAAGATAGCTATATCTTTCATCATTTGTACTTTGTGTCCCTCAAGTTCTCTTTCAATTTTATTAATATTTGTTTCTACTTTACTATATCTAGCCATTAATCTCTTAATTTGTTTCTTTATAGAGTTAAATAATGATGGTTTCATATTAATATCTACACCGCCATCAAATGATTTAATTTCACCAGCTAAATCAGCAAGTAAATCACCTACAGCGCCTAATTTTTTTGTCTTTACATTGTTTAATACTTCATCAGAGAATTTTGATATTTTAGTTTGTGCAGGGGCACCAAAACTAATAATCATATTAGTATCTTTTTCATCTATTTTTTCTACAAATTCATCGATTGCAGTCTTTTCTTGATCATTTAATTTATTATAGTCAAGTGATTCCTCAACTTGTGTTTCACTAACAGTTGTAGTTCCTGCTATATCATTTTTAATTTTATCTAAATCTTCAGTAATATTTAATTCTAATTTATTATCCATAATTCTTTAATTCCTCCTAATTTCCTAAATATTCTATCATTTTATTATAGTATTCCATCTTTAAACTAGATACTGTAGATGCAATACTTTGTGGTATTCCTGTAACATTTACTTTTGATACATCATAATTTCCACCAGTTACACCTGTTCTAAAACCATATTTAGACCATGCAAGTTGTTGAACATCACTATCTTCAAATACATCATAATATGTATTTCCTGAATCAGTAAGTGTTGCTATACAATGCGAATTCCAAATAGTCGGAACAGGATAAAGAATTCTAATTCGATCCTTTACTTGATTATATCCATCAGGATCTGAATTGGCAAAGTCAATAATACTCTTTTCATAGTCAACAATCATAGGTTTTGCACCCATTCCTGTTTTCAAATATAATTGAAATAAATCAGCAGGGGTATTATTCATATAACCTGATTTTTTATAGAACTCTTTTAACTTTGGTAAAATATCATTTATATTTTCATCAGTTAATTGTCCACCAGCCATGACAGAGGCAAGTAAGCCATAATATGTAGCTCCTGGACTTGATGTTACTGGGTCAGTTGAATCTATATTAATTGTTCCATATAATGTTGGTAAACCAATATCTTTCCATGTTTTTCCTTCTAATATATAGTTAAGTAACTTATCCATATCTGTAATATAATAAATACCATCTATTTCGGTTACTATTTCTTCTTTCATTAAAGCATCTGTTACTTCATCCCAACTATATATAACAACAGGAGTATTTAGCGTTAAACTACCCTTTTTAACGCTATATCTATCTGCTTCTCCATTTTCTTTATTAGCAGGTGTCTTGTAGTAATCGTAAAATCTTTGATCAGAAAAGAAAATAAAATCATAATGACTACCATCTTCTCTTACAACATCATTTTTAACTAATTTTCCATTACTCCAATTATCATTAACAACGTTTAATTTATATTTAGAACTTAGTATTTTAAGAAATTCTTCATCTTCTAACAGATTTTCTTTTCCACCACCAACTGCTCCATATATTGTTGTTTTAGTAGTGTTCTTAACAAATATTTTTTGAACACCAATTATTCCAAGAATAAGGACTAAAAATACTAGTATTCCAATTCCTAATCCTTTAGCGCTCTTATTCATTTATATCACCATCCTTTTTGGTATTTATGCTCTCTCCTAGTAAACCATCTGATTTTAACATTGCTTCAAATACTTTAATTTCAGCATTAGTATCAATAAACTCTTCATTATATAAATTATTTAATTGATTATCAAAAGCAATTTCAATATTAGATATCATCTGATTAACTTTGTTTTCAAAGTCACGACTAGATAAACTATTTAGCTTTTGTTCTTCTATTTCATCATATCTTTCTAATATTTTTATGGTAACAGGTAAATAATAATTTAAAAATTTAGAGGCAGAACTAATTTTATCTGGTTTCTTGTGTAAAACCTTAATTATTTTATCAGTTGTTTTATTAATATTAATTATTTTTCCTCTTATATCAGTATTTTGAATTTTATCTTTCATTTGTTTTAATTTAGTAACATTCTTTTCACTCTCTTGTAATAACTCTAAATATTCTTTAGCATTATCAATACCAAGATCATCTAAATCATAATCACTTTTAAAGATAAGTGAACTTGCACCAAGAGCAGCAACTGAAGTAATTAAAGAAGGGGCAAGACCAAGATTTAATAATAAATATGATGTAGCAAAAAATCCTCCGCCAATAAGACCTGAAAATATATATTTCTTCTTCATATTAATTATATCCTCTTACTTCTTTAAATGCTTCTAATAAATTAGTTCTTCCATCAAATACTTTACCACCTGTATACTTACTAATTTCTAATAATTGATTGTCATCTGCTGAACCAAACATAATACCATAAATTGGTATATCTTTATTTATTGCATCATATTTTCTTTTAAAATTATCAAATGTGCCAACATTACCATGCCCATCAGTCATTAAAATAATAGATAAATTATAATCATCAGAACTTTCATTTTTTAATATATCAAGTGCACCATTTAAAGATCCATATAAATTAGTTGATCCATAAGGTTCTATATCTTTAATTTTACTAAGAAGATTATCAACGATTGTACCATCATTTGTTGTAAAATTACCTATTATATTCGTTGAAAATAACACTGTACTTATTTTATCTTTATATGAGAACTGTAACATATTAGTTGATGCTGTATCATAATTTAAAATATATTCCATTGCATCAATTAATTGTTCATTACCATCACCATACATACTACCAGAATAATCTAGGCAAAAAACAATATGTGTTGGTTTTCTGAATTCTGTTTGATATAATTCTAGAGCTTTTTTAATAACAGTTGTACTTGGATATTTTATAGGTACAATATATTTTGATGTATCAATACCCCAATTTTTATTGAAAATATTACTATCAGCCTTTTCATTAATTCCACCATACCAAGTTCTTCTTCCGAGTTTAGCAAGTTCTTCTTTTCCTTCATCACTTAAAACATATTCTTGAAATTTTAAAAATTCATCTTTATGATTATTACCGTTTGCTACATAAGCAAGTGGTGAATCAGAAATTGTTACACCATCAATAGGATATATCAAATAAAATGGATCTTTTCCCTCTGATACTAAAGTTTTATTAAGATTAATAAATGATGATTCATATGCTACTACGGCATCATATTTATTATCAAGTAATAATTCCTCTAAAAATTCTTCACTACCTGATGTTCTTTCAATACCAGATAGAAAACTTGTTATATCACTTTTTAATTTATCATCATTTAGATGATCTACTGTTAATACTTCAGGATTACCTGCAAGTGTTGTTAAAAATCCAAGGTAAGCAGATGCTCCTGTATTTGTTCTAGTTGCTGAATTCATAACAAAATTAAGTTCTTTATTTTTTATTTTTTCTAATAAATCGGTAGTATAGATATCCTTATCAACTAATCCTAATTGTTTTGCCTTTTCCTTTTTAACACCAAATACAATTGGATCAATAGATGTTGATTTAGAATTGCTTACACTAGATGTAGACTCAAGCATATAAAGCCATATTGAATTAGATGCCCATATAGCATCATAATCTTCTTTGTTATTTATTTTATCCATTATATCAAGAGTTCCAGCATAATCAATTTTTACTTTCATTTTCTCTTTTTTAAAGTAATTTTTTATAAAATCTTCTAAATCTTTATTTTCCGAACTTAATAATATTTTAAATGTCTTTGAATCATTTGTTACAACATTTTTTATTCCTTTAAAACTAAAAGAAATAAGTTCAAAGATACAAAAAACTAATATCACAAATATAATACCAAATTTTTTTGAATTATTGTTATCCATTTTATCAATCCCTCATCTTATAGTAATTATACTATATTAATATATATTTTTCAATAAAAGAAAAAAGAATTAGTATAACTTTTATCCAACTAATTCTTTTAACTTCTTAGTAATATCTTCACTATTTTCATATGAAGAACTTATTTCTTTATCTTTAATTCTTATAAGAGTTGTACCAGTTACTTTAATATCTTTAATGTTGTCTCCAGATAAATGACTTTCTTCTCCAATATATGATTTATTAAAATCTTCACTTAAATTTACTTTATATACCTTTAAATGACTATCTAATTTATTATAACTAGAAATATATTGATTGTATAAGTCTAACATAACATCATCTTTATCATAAACAAATACATAATAATCACTTTCATTTTGATTAAATAATGATCCCATTAAAATTTGTTCATATTGGATTACTGGTTCTACTTTAATATCATTTTGATTATTATTGTTAGAATTCTTTTTATTCTTTACAACAACTTCTGTAATAAAATAAAAAGCAAGCATAACAGCACAAACAGCACCAATAATAATTAATAACTTACGAATTTCATCTGTACTATCTGATGATGTATCCATCATTTTTACACTCTTATTAATTTCTTTATTTATTCTTTTTTCATCTTTTTTCTTTGAAACAGGAGTAGTTTCTTTTTTCTTTGTTTCTACTACTTTTACCTCTTCTTTTGGCATAGTAACTTTCTTTTTTGTAGTTGTAGTTTTTGTACTAGCTTTACTAGTTCCAGATGCCTTTTTTGTAGTAGTTTTCTTTGTACTTGCTTGAGTACTACTCTTTTTATTAGTAGTTGTTGTTTTAGTTTTTTTATTAGTACTATTATTTGTTTTCTTTGTATTTTTCTTTTCTTCCATGTCTATCACCTTGACTAATTATAGCATAGTTTAAGAAAAAATACTATATTACTTGAAAAATTTTCATTTTATTAATCAAAATAATTTTAAATTTATCTCCTCGGTTATTTACTAATCATTTAAAAAATTCATTACTAAATCTATTAGTATATCTTTTTCTTTTGGATTAGATCCAGCAATTAATAGAGTAATTGCTACTAATGTATTATTATCAATAACTTGTTTACCATTTTTATATAAAATATTATAAAATTCTAAAAAATATATAAATAAAGTTGCCGCTATTCTTTTATTACCATCTATAAATGTATGATTCTTTGTTATTAGATATAAGAAGTTAGATGCCTTTTCTTCTATACTAGGATATACATCTTGTCCATTAAATGATGCATAAATATTTTCAATAATTGATTCTAGGCCTTTATCTCTCTCTAGTGCAAATAGACTGCTATCACTCTTCCACCTTAATTGATTAATTATATTCATACAGTTCTTATAATTTATTTTGTTATCACTATTTGTTCCTTTTGGTTTAACAACTTTTCCATGATCATAATCATCTAATAGATTTAAAGCATTTGAATAATTATTAATTACTTTTATTATTTCTTGTGCTTCATCTCCATTTAGTTTTTGGTCAATTCTTCCTGCTATATCAATGAGTTTTATTGTTTTTTCTAAATATTCTAATCTCTTTTGATTAACAGAATAACCTTTAATTAAATAATCTTTCAAAGCTTGATTTGCCCATCTTCTAAAGATAATACCATTTTTGCTCTTAACGCGATAACCAACACTAATTATCATATCTAAATTATAATAATCTACCTGATAAGTTTTACCATCTTTTGCAGTTGTCGCAAATTTTGCGACAACTGAATTATCGCATTCTTCTTGTAATGTATTATTAATATGTTTTCTAATTGTTTTTGAATCTCTATCAAATAATTGCGCTATCTGTTCAGTATTTAGCCATACTGTCTCATCCTTCATATTTACTTCTAATTTAACATTTTGGTTTTCAAACAATATAATTTCGTTTTTCATTTCTTAACTCCTTTACTATCTTCTCTTTTGGATTAAAACTTTTCTATAATCATTATCATCCAACAAATTTAAAGCATTTGAATAATTATTAATTATTTTTATTATTTCTTGTGCCTCATTTCCATTTAGTTTTTAGTCAATTCTTCCTGCTATATCAATGAGTTTTATTGTTTTTTCTAAATATTCTAATCTCTTTTGATTAACAGAATAACCTTTAATTAAATAATCTTTCAAAACTTGATTTGCTCATCTTCTAAAGATAATACCATTTTTGCTTTTAACAGGATAACCAACACTAATTATCATATCTAAATTATAATAATCAATATTACGCATTACATCTCTATTTCCCTCTTTTTGAACTGTTGCAAATTTTGCGACAGTTGAACTATCTAATTCTTCTTCTAAAGCATTATTAATATGTTTTCTAATTGTTTTTGAATTTCTATCAAATAATTGCGCTATCTGTTCAGTATTTAGCCAAACTGTCTCTTCTTTTATATTTACTTCTAATTTAACATTTTGGTTTTCAGACAATATAATTTCGTTTTTCATTTTTTAACTTCTTCACTATTACATATATTATAAAAATGTTAAAATCCCTCTAATCTAATTAAAATTTATAATATACATCGAATTTTTGATTACTCATAATTCCTAACAATTATCATTGATAGTGGTATTCGCAAATTTTGCGATAACCACTAAATTATTTAGTCCTTCATGTAAAGCATTTCTAATTGTTCTATAATCTCTACTAAATAGTTCAACCATTTGTTCTATATTAAGCCAAAATGTCTTATTTTTCATATTTACTTATAATTTTTTACTCCTTTACTATTACATATATTATAAAAATGTTAAATTTCCTCTAAATTAATTAAAATTTATAACTATTTTGTCTTTCATAATCCATATTAATTTTGTTGATAAATATTTATCAATATAATAATCATTTTTATTACGCAAAAAAAACGTTAACGAATAGCAATCATTAACGTTTTATTTTTATTTACCAACTGGCATAACACTAATTGATTTGGCAACACTTATTAATTCATCTTTTTCTAAGGCATCTGATACAACATAATATTCAATCCCATTACTTACCCATGTAATAGATGAATCAGATATTGCAGCAACTGTATCTATTAATAGTTCTGGCTCACCATACATTGGGATAGTAGTTAATTCATCTTCTATACTAGCTGTTTCTTGTACTAACATAAATGGTTTTTCACCATCAAATGTTAAAATAATTCTTTCTCCACTTGTTGTAGAAACAGTATCTTGACTAGATAAATGTGTATTTGTAGGTAAATACATTGGATAAATAATATCATTTATTTTACTTGTTGCTTTTTCAGTAGTAAAATCTGATGATGCCATATTTTCTTTTAAATCAAAATAATTATCATTATAAGTTGCTTTCATATCGATAGAATTAAATTTCATTTTCATTTTTACTTGATCATTATTGTCTACAACATGTACTTCAGTAATTTGAATATTTTTATTAATATAAATATTTTGTTTAACTAAATCTTTATTGTTTGAATAATTAACTTTAGTTGTTATTATATATCCATCTTCACTTTCTTTAAATTGATATTCTTTATCATTTTCAATATCTTTTATAATTGTTTGTAATAGATAACTCTGAGAATTATTATATGGCCATTCACTTTGAAATTTAAAACTTTTATTTAATGATGGTGTAAGTACATAAACACCTTCACTGTTTCTTAATATAATTTGTTCATGATTATTTACTTTATTTTTTAAATCAACTCTAAATTGTTCTTTCTTTTTATATGATACTTCAACATCATATAAATAGCTATCTTCATTATTTATTATTTCAAGTTCTCCTTTTATATTATAACCATTTGATTTTTCAATACTCTTTTTGAGTTCTTTTATAACATCTTTTTCTCCATATTTTTTACATCCTGTTATCAAAAAGCAACTAAATAAGATAAAACTAAATAAAACTAATTTTTTCATATTTTCACCTCAACAATTAATTTCATTTAAGTATATTATTTTTTTTATATAGTTATGTATAAAAATATCTTTTTTTGATAATAATACTAGTAAGAAAGGAGCAATATATGGAAAGTTTACAAAAAATAGCACTTGTTTTTACTATTATTGGTGCTGTTAACTGGGGTTTAATTGGTTTTTTTAATATTGATTTAGTAGCAACTCTTTTTGGTACATATACCTTAATGAGTAGAATTGTATATATTATTGTCGGCTTAGCTGGTTTAATCAATATTGGTATATTATTTAATCATATAAGCTCAGACAGAAAATAACTTTGAACTAGTCAAAGTTATTTTTATTTACAAGTATATCCACTTTTTTCTAATGATTTTTTGGCATTTTCATATGTATCATTGGTATCAATAAAGCCTAATTCATTTTTAGTTTCTTCATCTAAATTATTAATATTAAAAGATATAGAAATAGTAACAGATGATTCATCTTGATATACATTGCTTGTAATACCTTTTTTATCTTTATAATTGCTAAATTGTTCTTCCATCTGTGTAACAAAAGAATCTATATATGGTACATACTTTTCATTTAATAGTGTTTGTATCTTCATATTTATTGATATTACTTTATCCTGTTCAAAACTTGCTTCTAATGTTTGAACAATATTATTACTAGCTTCTTCTTTCTCCATAGAACATTTTAATGTTTCTGAATTATTTTTATTTTTACATCCTACTAATGCAAGTGAAAGTACACATAAGTAGGTAATAAATTTTTTCAATTTAATTCACCTCATTTATTATTTAAAATAGTCAATCATAAGTGCTGATTTTATTTTCTCCATATTTTGACTTGCGATCTTTTTAGCATTTTCAGTGCCTTTAATTAATACTTCATCTACAATTTCAGGATGTTCTTCATAAAATTTACGTTTTTCCTGAATTGGTTTTAAAAATTCCATCATGGCATTTATTAATTCTTTTTTACAATTGACACATCCTCTTTGTCCCTTTTTACATTCATTACACACAGTATTTACATTATCTTTGTTAACCAAATTATGATAATAGTAAACCATACATACATCAGGATTGGCTGGATCATCTTTTTTTATTTTATTTTTATCTGTAACAGCCCCCATTATTTTTTCAGTAATAGTTTCTTTAGAATCACATAGAAAAATAGCATTTCCTAAACTTTTACCCATTTTTTCATTACCATCTAAACCTTTTATACGGGCATTACTACTAAGTAAATGTTCTGGTTCGATAAGGGTTTCTCCATATATATTATTAAATTTATGAATAATTTCTCTTGTTTGTTCAATAAGTGGTAATTGATCTTCACCAACAGGTACTAATTGTCCTGAAAAGGTTGCGATATCGGCTGCTTGACTTACAGGATAGCCTAAGAAACCATATGTAATATTTAACTCATTTTCACCAAATAATTCCTTTTTTTGCTTTGCTTCGTTTTTTACAGTCGGATTTCTATATAATCGTGCAATAGTAACAAGATTAGAAAAATAAACAGTAAGTTCAGCAATTTCAGGTATCATAGATTGAACGAAAATAGTTGCCTTATTTGGATCAATACCTACTGATAATAAATCAATAGTTGTTTCTCTAACATTTTTTCTTACCTTGGCTGGATTATTAAAGTTATCTGTTAAGGCTTGGACATCAGCAATTTCAAAATAGGAATTGTAAGTATCTTGTAATTTTACCCAATTAGTTAAAGCACCAAAATAATGGCCCAAATGTAAATTACCTGTTGGTCTAAGCCCTGTTAATATTGTCTTTTTTTCCATGTAAATCACCTTCATACCATTTGATTATAACATTTTATTTTATAACATACAAGTATACAGCCATGAAGATTTCCTTGCTATATAATAAATCATAATTCATAATTCGTTTTTTATTATTTAAAACGTTATCATTTAATAATTCATAGATATACTTAAGTACTTGCTCACTATGAACCATATTTATAATTTTTTTAACACCATCATGCTTATTTAAAGAAGTAATATTGACTATTTCTTTTTTTAATAATTTATTGTAATCTCTTATTCTATAAATAGGAACAGGATTGATTTTTAATAACTCACCTAACTGTTCAATTAAATGATTAAAAGATACAAAGATATCATGTTCATTATAATCTTTTTTATCATTATTAAATTTAAAAAGTTTATTTAAATAATCATCATTATACAATTCTTTTATAATATTTATAAATTTGTTAAAATATTTATGATAATTTTTTTCTAATTGACCAAGTTTAAATGTATATTTGTCACCATCTAATTTATAAAAAGATTTCATTGTATCATTATATCCTAATTGGATATTTTTTCTTGTTCCTGTACTTTCAAAGGCTAGAAAAGATCCTGTTTCATTTCTTGGTGATATATATTTAATATTAACATTTTTATTCTTTACTCTTTGTTTTATACCAACGGCTTTTAAATCAATAGCAATAATATCAGTAGCACCTAAAGAAATGGCTAAATTAATAGGTAAATTATCGAAAAAGCCTCCATCAATATAATTATTATCATCTATCATTTTCTTTTTAAAGAAAGGATAACAAGTAGCAGATGCGATAATATATTTTTTTAGATACTCTTTTTCTATATCTTTCTTTATTATGGCTTTAGATTCAAATTTAGATAGATTAACTGTAATTAGTCCAAAATTTATTTTTGATTTATAAAACTTCTTTTCATCTACAGCCTCTTCTACTAAAGATTCTAAAGATGATATACTTGCACCACCCGTCTTAATAAAACTTTTAGCGTAATACTTAATAATATCATGTTCATTATTAAAATTACTGTTATCTAATATTTTATCATAATTAAGATTTTTCCAAATCTTATATGCTCTTTTATAATCACCAGTTACCATCATAGCACCATTTAAAGCACCTACTGATGTTCCTGTTATAATATCATATTTTATATTTAATTTACGAAGAGCACGCCAAACACCAATTTGATAAGCACCTTTGGCCCCTCCTCCTGATAACACAACTGCTAGCAAAATATCACCACCTTATTTAAAAGACAGAAAATATCTTTTATTTTTCTGCCTCAGTATATTTAGACTCAAATAAATTCTTTTCATCTTCTTGTTTATTAATTGGTTTCTTAGTTAATTCTGGTAAATCCTTTATATCTGAAAGTCCAAAGTAATCTAAGAATTTATCTGTCGTTCCATATAAATTAGGTTTACCAGGCAAATCCGACTTTCCAACTACAGCAATTAATTCCTTTAAAAGAAGTCTACGCATAATATGGCTACTTGCAACACCTCTTGCTTGATCAACTTCACCTCTTGTAATTGGTTGATTATATGCGATAATAGCAAGCGTTTCAAGTGATGACTGGCTTAAACCTTCTTCTTTTTCACTTTCACATAATCTTTGATAATATTCTTTATGTTCTTTTTTAGTTGTAAGTTTAAAACAATTGCCTAGTATTTCTAATTTAATACCACGCTCTGGTTTAGAATATTCAACTACTAAATCCTTAAGTATTTGTTTTGTTTCTTCCTCACTTGTTTGTAATAATTCTTGTATTTTATCAATTGATAATCCTTCATCACCAACGATAAATAGAAGTCCTTCTAATACAGCCATTAAGTTCATATTATTCATCCTCCTTAATTGATAAAACAATATTATTAAAATTATTATCTTGTATTAATTTAATTTTTTGCTTTTTGGCTAAATCAAGTATTGATAAAAAAGTTACAACAATATAATCTCTACTACTATTATTAAATAAATCATAAAAATTCATTCTTTTTTTCTCTTTTAAAAGAGAAAATATTTCATGACTTCTAACATCGACAGAATATTCTTTATTAGTTATTTTAGTATTTAAAGGTTTT
The DNA here is from genome assembly GCA_900547995.1 of uncultured Mycoplasmatota bacterium. Lineage (GTDB taxonomy): Bacteria > Bacillota_I > Bacilli_A > RF39 > UBA660 > UMGS1045. The sequence continues at coordinate 24,050 of URIY01000013.1, read as the reverse complement.
TCATCTTCTTTTCGTTGTAAAAAGTTATTAAATGCATCTAATAATAAACTTAAATCAAGTGGTTCTATTTTTTTTTCTTCAGTAACATTAAATTCTGTTAGTTCACTAGGTAATTTAGTATATATATCTTTTCTTGATGTTTCAAGGTCTTTTAATGATTTAGTAATATTTTTATATTGCTCATATTCAATTAATCTTGATATTAATTTTTCACGTCTATCTTCTTCATATTCATCTTCATGTGTTTCTTGCTTTGGAAGTAAACTGCTTGATTTTATTTCAATAAGTTCTGCTGCCATTATTAAATATTCACTTGCTACTGTTAAATTAAGTTCTTCCATCTTATTTATATAATCCATATATTGCTTTGTAATTTGATCTATACTTATATCGTATATACTAATATTTGATTGTTTAATCAAATGTAAAAGTAAATCAAGTGGACCTTCAAAATCATTTAATATTACCTTATACTCCATAAAATCACATCCATATACATTATAACATTTATTATTTCTTTTAGATAGTACCTTTTATGTCAATTATTTGTTATAATAAAAGACGGTGGTACTTATGAAAAGATTTAATATGATTGATGAAGAATTTATATGTGAAAATTGTGGAAATACAATATCAAAACTTAAATATACAGCAAGAGACCATTGTAATCATTGTCTATATTCTAAGCATGTTGATATTATGCCAGGGGATAGACAAAATAAATGTTTAGGTTTATTAAAACCTATTGGGATTGAAAAATTTAAAAACACTTATAAAATAATTTATAAATGTACAAAGTGTAATCAAATTCATAAAAATATTATGGCAAATGATGATAACTTTGATTTAATTATTGAATTATCTAAAGCCAATTAAAGATTAGCTAAAAGTTCAAATACTTTAGGCATTAAAATAACGGCTAGAAATAAGACAACTAACAATGTAATTATTAATTTCATTGTTTTTTTATTATTTATCATCTCTATAACAGGATTTTCTAATTCTTCATTTTTAGTAGACTCGTTTTCAGTATTATTTATATTTTGATTATTTTCTACAACTTGATTAGTATTATTATTGATACTAGTATTATTACTATCTTCATTAGAAACACTTTCAGTATTATTTATCCCTTCATTTATAGAATTATTAGGAGTAGGGTTAGTATTTATAACCTTATTATTTTCTTCATTACTAAAAGTATTAAAGCCATTAAATTGTAAATTGTTGTCAACACTTTGATTTTGCATATTTTCTGTTTCAACTATATTACTATTCAAACTACTAGTATTTTGATTTTGTGTATTATTTTGCATACTAGTGTCAATAGGTGTATTGCTACTTGTATCACTTTTTTTAAAATCAAGATCATCCAAGTTAAAATCATCATCAAAATTAAAAAATTCTACATCTTTATTGTCCATTATTAAAACCTCTTTCATTCTTATTATTAATAGTATTATAACAAATAAACAAAAAAAATAAAATATTTTTACGTATTTTATTTTTAATAAATTAAATATGTATTTTCTCCATTTCTATTAAATTACCCATTTTTCTTATCTTTTTACATTTATCGCCATATATAATATTACTAAATTCTAATAATTTACCCATTTTTATATTAGAAATATTATTTACTAATTTAACGTATATTTTATTATTATATTTATATACATTAACACTATTTATTAAACTTTTATCTATATTAAAATAATCATTCATTTCATATAAAAAGGTATCATTAGTATCAATAACAATATTCATATCAACTTGACCATCTAAATATTCCATATAATCTAACTCCTCTTTTTTCATTTCTAAGATACATCCATAATATTTATCTTTATATACATTTATATAATAATAACCATTTATATTAATGTTGTAATTATTTTTTAAATTAACAAATAAATCTTTAAAATAATCTTGTAAATCACTTTTATCACTAAAATCAATATTTTTAATTCTATCATTTTGTAAATATATTATCATGTTTAAGTCATCTACAATATCTATGTGCATATTATCACCTAAATTATTGTATGTTATTTTCTTTTTTTGGTTAAAAAAAGAAAAGATTACATCATACGTTCAATCTTTTCTTGTACTTCAAGTTTTCCATCTTTGGTTACATTTGAGAACATTAAAAAGTCATCACCAACAACTAAATCAATGTCTTCTAGAATTAAGCTTCTTTGTTTTTGTTGTAAAGTTATACCTATTTTATCTGTTTTAGTAGCCACAATTGTAACAGGAATTTTATAATGTTTTAAGAAATTATACATCATTAAATCATCACTACTTGGTTTATGTCTAAAATCAATTAACATAAATACTTGTTTTAAATTAGGTCTATTTATTAAATAATCTTCCATCATAAGTCCAAATTTTTTTCTTTTTTGTTTACTTAAATTAGCAAATCCGTATCCTGGAGCATCAACTAAATAAAATTGATCATTAACTAAATAAAAATTAATTGTTTGTGTTTTTCCAGGATTTGCTGATGTTCTAGCATAATTTTTTCGTCCAATAATAGTATTTATAAAACTACTTTTACCTACATTTGATTTTCCAACAAGTAAAAATTCTGGTTTCTCATCAGTAGGATATTGACTTCTTCTTACAGCACTTATTACTAATTTAACACTATTTATTTTCATAAATTTTCACATCCTCATATAAGAAAATTATAACAGTATTGTATATATTTGTCAAAATATTATATAGAAAAAACAGGATTATATAGAAAAAACAGGATTAAATCCTATTTTCCTAAGTATTCCTTAATAATGGTTGCGATATTTACAGCTTCATTAATTAATTCTTTATAATGTTCATTTATAAATATTTGATTGTTATCCTTGGCTTTAAGTTCATGTTCTAAAGCAATTTCTGATAATTTTTTAAATCCAAGATATTTACTATCACTTTTGATAGCATGTGCATATACAGCATATTCACTTAAATTTTCTTTATTTTCTTTTAACTTTGTAAGTTTATTACCAAGTTCATTGAAAAACTCTCCCATTGTTTCATTATATGTCTGAATATCCCCTAGTAATTCTAGTCCACTATCAACATCAATACCATTATTTTTTAAGTAATCAATATTATTTACTATTTTTTCTTCATTATTACTTTCTTCTTCTTTTTCATCATCTGAAACGGTAAAAGTAATATAAGTATTAATTACTCTATCTAATTCTTTCTTATCTATTGGTTTAGATAAATAATCATTAAATCCTGCCTTTAAATATTTTTCTTTCATTCCGTCAAGAGCATTAGCGGTTAAAGATACTACCGGGATATTGAAGTTATGTAACTGTTTTAATCTATTAAATGTTTCAGTTCCATTCATATCAGGCATCATATCATCCATAAAAATGATATCAAAATCTAAATCTTCTTTGCATATATCAAGAGCCTCTTTACCACTTTCAGCAGTTACAACATCTAAGTTATATGGTTTTAAGAAATTAGTTGCGACTTTTAAATTTAATTTATTATCATCTACTACTAAAACTCGTTTTTTAGTTCTTTTTTTAGATTCCATGACAGGTATTTCTTCTTTTAATTCTGTTTCAACTTTAGATTCAAATATTTCTTTTAATTCTTTTTGTTCTTTATTACTATGTTTTAAATATTTTTTTAATATTTCAATTAGTTCTTCTTTAACAATTGGTTTTGCTAAATAATCACTAAAACCTGCTTTCATATATGCTTCTTTCATTCCTGATAAAGCATTGGCTGTTAAAGCAATAGTTGGTATATCAAATCCATCTATTTCTTTTAATTTTTGTAATGTTTCGGTACCACGCATTTTAGGCATCATATCATCTAATAAAATTAAATCATATTTATTGCCCTCTTTAATATTTTCAATAGTATCAAAACCACTTTCTAATAACACAATATCATATTTTTTAAGTAATTTATCTGCAACTTTTAAATTTAATTTATTATCATCCACAATTAATACCCTTGCATTTGGAAAGTCAATTAATTCTTCTGTTTCAACAGGTCTTTCTTCTTCACCATCATGTAATTTAACAATTTGTTGTTGCAAATAAACGGTAAAAGTAGAACCTTGTCCATATATACTTTGAACAATTATTTTCCCACCCATCATTTCAACTAAACTTTTTGTAATGGCAAGTCCAAGACCAGTTCCTTCAATAGTTGTATTTCTATCTTCTTCTAGTCTATTAAATTTTGTAAATAACGAATTGATCTTATCTTCTTTTATACCTCTTCCTGTATCTTCAACTGATATAACAAGAGATGATTTATCACCTTGATTTACACAACTAACATTGAAATTAATATATCCTTTTTCTGTATATTTAACAGCATTAGTTAAAATATTAGTTATAATTTGTTTAATTTTGCCAATATCTCCAAATAAAACACTTGGAATATCAGGAGCAAATGATGTATTTAATTCAATTGGTTTATCACCAATTCTAGGTATCATTAATTTAGCAAGATTTTCTAAATTAGGAAGTAATCGATAATTAGTATTTACTATTTCCATTTTATTTGCTTCAATTTTACTAATATCAAGAATGCCATTAACTATTTCAAGTAAGTTGCTACTTGCCATAATAATATCTTCAGCATCTTTTTTAGCATCTTCAAGAGTTTCCTCTGTCTTAATACATTCACTAAAACCAACTATTGCATTTAGAGGAGTTCTTATTTCATGACTCATACTACTTAAAAATTCAGATTTTGCTCTATTAGCCTTTTCAGCATGATCTTTTGCAAGTTCTAATTCATTCATTAATTTCATATCAGGATTTTCTATTGTAAAATACATAAGAAAAGTTATAAATGTTTCCATTGCTGTCATTAATAACAATTCTGGATGGAGTGATTGAATTAAAATGACAGCTCCACTTATTGGTAAATACATAAATATTGGCAAATATTTCTTTGTTTTGATATTTTTAAAATTCATAATCATGCAACTTAACATAACAAATATGCAAAATCCTGAAATTATATATAAAAATTTTACACTTGGACCGGCAGTATAAACTACACCATTTCCATTATTATAAATTACTATAGGTAATAAAATCATTATAATAATAAATATTATGTAAATTAAAGCCATAAAAATGAAAACTTTTTTTAAATACTTTTTTAATTCAACAAATTGTTTTTTTTGCTCAAATTTTCCCTTTCTTGAAATAACAAAAATGTATATCATAAACAACATAATCCAAGTTATTAAGTAACCTAAGTATAGTTTACTAAAAACTATACTCATCATATCACCATCAATCATAGGAGTAACAATTCCACAAGAAATGTGTATTATTAAACCAATTAAATTAGTTATAATAAGCAAAGCATATAATTTATTTTCAATTATATTTAACCTTTTTTTTGAAAAGTATACTATTGTTAGAAGTAAACTAAAAAATAAACTGCAAACAGTAAAAGATATTGCACTATCCATTTAATCATCCCCTTTTAATCATATTATTCTTAATTAAATCTTCGCAATTTTCATTTATTAGTCTAATTGCTTCTGATTCCAAACGAACTAAATCTAACTTATTATTTTTTGTATAAGGTAAGGTATTTACTACAATAAATTGACTTGGCAAATAGTATTCAGGTAATTCTTTTTGACATAAGGACTTAACTTCAACAATTATACTATTAACATCAACATTTTTTTCTTTTAATACAAGATATACAAATGGTATTTCACCATCATCTATATCTGGTGCCTTTACTACAGCACAATTTTCAATTTTAGCATTTTTCATGATAACATTTTCAATAGCCTTTGCAGAAACCTTAAAACCCCTCCTAATTATTAATCGTTTGTATCTTCCATCTATGCTTAATGAAGTATCATAATGACCCATATCACCACTATATAACCATCTCTCCCCATAATTATTAATTTTTATTGTTTTAGATGTTTCATGTTCATTATTTAAATATTCCTTCATCATTGTAGGAGTAGATATGCATATTTCACCTTTTTCACCATATCTTAATTCTAATCCAGTCTCAGGGTCAACTATAGCAATATTATTTTTTACCATTGGTATTCCAACTGTACCAACCTTGCTTGATTTATTAGTATTTGTAACAGCACAAGCTGAAACTTCTGTCATTCCATATCCCTTTACAATTTTACTTTTAGCATTATGTTCTTCCAAAAATTTATTTAATTGTTTTTCTAACTCAACATTGAAACTATCTCCACCACATGCTGATGTTTTCAAAAAACTTAAATCAAATTTTTTCATCTTTTCATCTTTCAATAAAAATTCCCAATGCATTGGTATTGCTATCACATGATTTGGTTTAAACTTTCTAATAATATCAGTAAAATCATCATTTACAACTTTTGGATATACGATATCAGTCATTCCAAGGCAAAGTGGCATATGTAGAGAATTAACAACCCCATATGCAACAAAAATAGGAATAATATTTAATACACTATCACCTTTTTGATAATCAAACCCAGACATGCCATATTGTAATGCCATTGCATTAAAATTTTCGTTTGTTAAAACGACTGACTTAGGCATACTTGTTGTTCCACTGGTATGAACTATGACTATTGGCTGATCTTTTTCATATTCACTTTCTATGACCTGTTGCATCAAATCTCCAATCTTGTAAAAGTCATTCCATTTTATAATCATAGGATTTGTTTTTAAATAATTTTCTATTCTTATATGTTCCTGTTTTACTTTCTCTTTTTCAGATGATGACATTTTCTTTTGTTCTTGATGCTCTGATATTTTTTTTGCAATCAATGGAACTTCATCCGTTGGATTTAAGAAAATTATTTTTTCTAAATTTGTCTCACTAATTATATCCTTAAACCCCTCATAGCAAGAATCTAATGTAAATATAAATTTTGAATTAGCTTCATTAATATAATGTTTCATGCCGCTTGCATCTGTTCTTAAATCAGTTAAATTAGCAATTGCACCTATTTTATTAAGTGCATAAAGCAAATAAACAGTTTGTGGTAAAGTAACAGAATTAATTAAAACAACATCCCCTTTTTTTACCCCAAGTGCTGTCAAAGATTTTGAAGTTTGTTCTATTTTTTGAAACAATTTTTCATAACTTGTTTTTAGACCAAAAAAATTTAATGCACATAACTTTTTATTATCTTTATTGCATAATCTGAGATACTGATACGCAGTCATTTCAGGAATATCAGCCAATATAGCCTGATCTGAATAATTTTTCAGCCAAGGCTTATCTAAACTAGAAAAACCTGTACTTGGTCCCTGTATTTCTCCATTACTAATTCTCTTCAAATATAAATCTCTTTGTTTTTTTTCTTCTTCTGTTAAACTAGCGACATGCACTCTATACTCTTTTAATTGTTCAATTATTTTTTCTCTATCCTCAGTCATCTAAATCTCCTCATTTTTTATTATAAATTTATTTATTTTATCCCAATATTCTTCTTTTGATTTAAACATTGATCCAATATGACCTGCATTTTTTATTATTAATTTATCTTTTATGCCAGCATTAGCTTCGTATAATTTATTAATCATATATGTTGGAACAAGTTTATCATCATCACCATGTATAAATAAAATTGGCACATTATTATATCGCAATGCGTTTATTGCACTTCCATCATTTATAGTAAATCCATGTTTCATTTTTATATATGAATTTGCAAGCATTAAGGTTGGAAACGTTGGGAAATGAAACACTTTTCTCAATTGATATTGTAGTTCTTCTTTAGCAGATGTAAAACCACTATCTTCTATTATAAATTTAATATTTTTAGGCAATGTGAAATTGGTAGTCATCATAATTGATGATGCTCCCATAGATAATCCATATAAACCAATTTTAGGATTATTGTACGAATAATTTATATAGTCTATCCAATTTAATATATCATATCTAGACTTAATACCAAAATCTATATACTTCCCTTCACTTTTACCATGTCCTCTTAATTCAATCAACAATAAGTTATGATTTTTTATCAATTCTATGGCATATGGCATTAAATGTTCAGCTTTACTAAAATAACCATGTGTTATAATTATCCAATCTTTATTTAATTCACTTTTTAATTCTAAAGCATGTAACTTTAAATTATCATTTGATTTGATATATACATCCTTAGCAGTTTTTAAAAGTTCTTTTTCTTCTACAGTAAGTTCAGGGATAATTACCTGATTTCTTCCTTTTTCAAATTGTTTTGTTCTATCTTTTCTTGTGTTAATAGCAAAATCATAAAAAATAATTGCTAGTACAATTTGAAAAACGGAAAGAATAATTACACAAATTAATACTACTGAAAATATTGTCATAATTTGTCTCCTTATAATACATAATCATTATAATATTTTTTTTTATGATTTACAAGGAGTTTAGATAGTTTTTGATATCTTAAACAATCATTTTTATGATAATACTTATATAATTTTGAAGAATATTATAAGTTCAATATTAACAATTTTAAAAAAGTATTAAACGATTGTGAACAATGGAAATGAATGAAAATTATACAGAGAAAATATTAAATATATTGAAAACTCATTTAAATATGATATTAAGGTACTAATAATTTAATTAAATTTAGCAAGATAATTGCTTTTGGATATGGAAAATTCGATTATTTTATAGCTCGTGTATTTTTTATTAAAGGTATTAAAAAAGGGTGATTTTGAACTGCCCCTATAATCAACTCATTTATCAGATTTATTGTCTACCAACACTATTTGACAAAGAGCTCATTTTTTTATAAATTCAATTCATTTAAAAAAATTGCCACTCCATCTTCGTCATTACTCTTAATTTTGTATTTTGCATTTTCTAATGCTTTTTTTGTTGAATTACTAACTGCTGCACTTATTTTAGCAACTTTAAACATTGATATATCGTTATTGTCATTCCCAATGGCAATTATATTTTCTTTGGATACATTTATATATTTAGACAATTTTAAGACAGCAATCCCCTTAGATGCTTCATTACTCACAACACTAAACCAATTTTCTTCGCTATTTTCCTTAGAAGAATCAAGAATATTCATTTTATATTCATTTTGAACTATTTCCTTAAACATATTTATTTTGTCCTTTTCTTTACCTATCACCATTACTTGTTTAACTTTATTGTTAATAACTTCATCAAAATTATCTTCAGTTAACAATACTTGATTATCATTTCTCGTAAATTGAGTTACATATTCGGTATTTTCCAATACATACATTATTCTTATATTGTTTAATATTGCGTAATCATATAGTAATTTACAACTTTTTTTATCAATATACTTAGCCCAAATAACTTTTTTCTTCTGAACATCATATATTTCTGAACCATTCGAGGAAATTATAAAATTATTAGCACCAACCTCGTTGCTTATTTTTTGTGTATGGTATCGTGGCCTTGCTGTACAAATTACTACTACGTTTTCTTTTTCTATTTGTTTTTTTATTACCATTTTAGTAAATTCTGATATTGTACCATCTGTTTTTCTAAGCGTACCATCACTATCAATAGCAATTATATATTTCATTACACTCACCTCTGTATACTAAAATATCAGTTCAAAGAGAACTGATATTAACTTGTAAATTATTCATTTATTATTGTTTTATATACATCAAACAAATCAATCATTTCTCTTGCAATCCCTTTTTTATCACCATATTCTTCTGCATTTGCGCTTAATATATTTTCAACATTTGATAATGGTATATATCTCAATTCAAAATTACCTTCTTTTTCATTTTCTGTATATTCAGTATTTTCTAAATTAGGTTTTTCATCTGTTTTTACTTCATAATAATAGATTTCAATTTTCCTATTTTTACCTTCTGCAGGCCAATCTTTATAATAACCAATTGCACATGCGAAAGGTTCAATGTTAGTTATTCTTAATTCTATTCCTGTTTCTTCTAATACTTCTCTATTAACTGCTTGAATAAGTGTTTCATTATCCTCCACATGTCCTCCGGGAAATTGATAATTGTTATGCGAGTATCCCAATAACACATCATTATTAGAATTTACCAATAATACCTTTACTCTTTTTACAACCTCTGTCATATCTGAATCTATTAAATTATACTTGTTAGTAATTAATTGTTTCATTATTATCACTCCCTTTTTTTAAAACTTTCGTTTTGTTAATTGAAACATCACTATTTATTCTACTGCTGATTAATTCAGTAATTCTTTGAAAAGAGTATTGGTTATTTAAAAATAAATTTTCAATAGAAAATAAATCTTTTAAAATATCCAAATTTTCTCTTTTTTCAAGAACTAATTCTAATAAAGTTAAAACTAAAGATAAAGTTTCTTCCAATAATAAGTTTTCATTATTTATTAATAAATAAGGCATATTATATTTTTTTAACGCTTCAAAATATTTATCATAACCATCAACATATAATCTTTTCTTTTTAAGATCATCATCTGAAATATTTCTATTTTTAATTCTTTTTATACGTTCTTCAACTGAAGCATACAATACAATTGTTAAATCTGGTACTCCATAATTCATAACAAACATATCAAATAAGACTGAATTTTCTTTATTGTATGAAAAATAATATGTTGATAAAAATCCTCGATCCATTAATATATCATCTTTTTTAGCATCCTCTAATACGGATAGAAATCCCATTAAATAATACATTGCTTGAATATTACTTGAATAACGGCCATAAATTTTTCCTGTTATTTTTTTTGATTGTTCATCATCTAAATACAATAATTTTTTTATTGGTTTCTCTATTATTGTCATATTTAATGAAGATGATAAATAATTTGTAACCGAAGTCTTTCCTACACCATCTAATCCTTCAACACTTACTAGCACATAATCACCCTCCCATATAGAAAATTATAATAATCATCTACATTATAACATAAATTGGTTTATTTAATAAGTTTTTTGCTTTTAACAAATAAAATATCACGATATGGTTTATATTCTGGATAAAATTTTAACCATTTTAATGAATTTATACAATCATAAATTAATAATCTATTTTCAAAATTATCCTTTTTACAAACTTCAGGATAATTCTTAATTAAATAGGGTATAATTCTTTCATAATCTTTTGGATTTACAGATGATTGCAATCCTTTTTTTAGTAAACTATTTGGATTTCTAACCATCCTATTTATAGAGTCAAAATCTTTATCTAACGGAGCAATATCATAACATTCAAAATCTATTAATCTCAAACCTTCCTCTGAGTATATGATATTATTAAAATGAATATCCCCATGGGTAAACCCAAAACTGGCATTTTCAAAATAAAATGTCAAAACATTTCTTAATTCATTTAAATAACCAACTTGGTCAGGTAATAATAAACCAGATAATTTAAGTCTACTTAAATACTCATCATATTTTAAAAGTATATTTGCAATAGCTTCATTTTTTTGTTTTGTTGGTTTATGTATTTTTTTTAGTATTTGAACTAATTCATTTAAACAATGTTCTCTCTGTGTTTCATCTAAATTACCCCACACATTAAATAAATTATTTCCGTTTATTTTTTCTTCAATAGTGTAGATAAACGGGATTGCTTCTTTTGAAATATCATATGTAATTAATCTTGGGGTAAAATAATTTGGATTATCTACATAATATTGAATTTCATTTATTATTCCAGATTCTTTTTCATAATTTATACATATTTTAATTACAAACATATCATTTACATTATATACTATTCTATTAAACCCTATATTTTGTCGTTTGCAACTCCAAACTTTTCCAAGACCATTCTTATAACATATTTCTACAACATAATTAATCAATGCTTCTTCATTATTCATTGTTTAACCCCCCATAACTTATACAATTCCTTTTATCTAATTGTTTTTATTAATTTTTTTATATTTGAATCATTAAGTTCTTGCAACATCTAACTCCTCTATCTTATTACCTAAACGCCATTAACAATCATTATAAAAATCTTTATATAAGAAGATTCATCTATCATTAATTTTTCCCACTTCATATCAATGTTTACATATGCAAGTATACCAATATACTTTGTTATCAGGAGTTACACATACTTTTTTCACCCCCTGCACTACAATAAAATCTATCTAGTTCATTAATAATATCTAAGCAAAAAAGTATTATAATCATTTAAATTTAAACCTATATTAGTTAAATTTTTGGCTCTTCCTTGAATAAATATTTTATTAAACTCAATTTCAGATACTCCAATTTCATATGTTGTATCACATATATTTAAAGTATCTTTAGCATTTTGACTTGTTATTGTAGTCATTAAAACAACTCTCATATCTCTATCTCTTAAATTTTTTATTACATTATTAAGAATTTAATTAGTAATGCCATTCAAACTATCTTGAATACAAAAATGATAAGACATAAAAATATTTTTATTCCAACACCTTTTAGCATATCAATAATTTCTTTTTTTAAATATTCTTAACCTACTAGTCATAATCCAGTCTTATCCTACTATTTTATATTTTTCGGAGTAAAAAACATAGCTAATCCTTTTAACTCTTCATAAGTTCTATTACCTGTATGACCAATATAACAATGTTTACAGGCCACATTACATTTTGAACAAGCCATTAAAATAACTTTATTTCATTCATATTTTTTTAATTCACACATTTATATCTTCCTCCTTACCCTTATATCTTTATTAAACCAATTAGGTATATCATTTTAAAAATAATTAGTATAATTTAAAGATTCATTTAATTTCTGTTCATCGTTTGTTAACGGACTTCCGCTAGGCCTTAACGCGTACAAAATACAATCTAATATATGTAAAGAATAAAAATAAATTATATACTTTCTAAAAATCTCTATATATATTATTTTGGAAATAAAATTCAATAACGCCTGAATAAAAATTAGGAAATCCCATATTACAAGCATTAATAGTTAAATTATACCAATGGTGTAAAATATTACAAACATCCATATCAATAAATGTTAACTTATTATCAACTATAATATTTGCAGGACAAAAATCACCATGAATTATACTATTATCTTTTAATTTTTAAATTATATTTTAATGTTTCATTACAAAATCACGTAATAACATCACACTTTCTTTTTCTATTTTCAAATCTACCAGTTTTGTTAATTTTTTTGAAAATGATTCTATAAATCTATCATAAATTATTATTTTACTAGACATATTAATATTTTGCATTTTTAATAATTCACTTGCAACTACTTCACCATACTGAATTTCTATTTCAATATCAGTTAATTTTTTAAACTTATACCATCTATCCGTTATAATAAAGCATATTCTTTTTCTTGATTTAATAATTCCTTTGAATATATTTTAGGTACAAATATACAATTTTTCAACTACTTTTCCACATTTACAAAAGCTTTATATCTACTACTTATAAATACTGCATCAAAATTCTTAACAAATAATACTTATCATCTTTATATAATTTATATTTTTCGACAGATGAAGTTCCAGAATTATTTTTTTAATACCAGATAATCTTCAAAACTCATTTATTCTATTTCTTTCTTTTTTATATTATCATATATAATTGCTTTGCCTTTTTGTATATAAATTATCTTATCAGATATTTTATTAACAAATTCTTCTTCGTGAGAAACAATTAATAAAGTCATATCATCTTTAACCATTCTCATAATTAAATTTATTACTTCTTTTTTCATTTCTTTATCTAATGCACTAGTTGGTTCATCTAATAAAATCAATTTTGGTTTCATTACTAAAGTTCGTGCTATCGCAACTCTTTGCTTTTGACCTCCTGATAATTCATTAGGATAACTATTTATTTTATCTTCTAATCCAATTTTTTTCAAAATTTTCATAGCTTCTTTTTTTGCATATATATCAGAATATTTCTTAATTTTTGTTAGACCAATAGTTAAATTTTGCAAAACTGTTAAATGTTCAAATAAATTATATTCTTGAAAAACTATCCCAACTTTTTGTCTTAAATCTAATATATTCATTTCAGTAATATCGATACTATCAAAATAAATATTACCATTATCAATAGACTCTAATCTATTTATACATTTTAACAATGTACTTTTGCCACACCCTGATTTTCCAATTATGGAAACAACTTCACCTTGGTTTATTTCAAAATTGATATTCTTTAAAACCTTATTGTTATTATACTTTTTTGAAACATTAACCAATCTCAACATTATTTATCACCCCTTGCATAATTTCGTGGGTTTATTTTTTTATATAATAAATCTAAAATTTTACCTATGAAATAACATAATATAAAATAAATTATTGCAGTTATTATCAAAGGGAAAAATGCTTCATAAGTCCTATTTCTAATTATATCACTTGCCTTTGTGAGATCCATAATAGATATATAACCAGCTATAGAAGTTAACTTCACTAATGATACAACTTCATTCTTATATACTGGAATTGTATATGTTAAAGCCTGTGGCAAAATAATATATTTAATAGTTTGAAATTTACTAAATCCAAGAGCATAAGCTGAATGAATTTGTGAAATGTTAATAGAATCCATAGCACCTTTAACAGTTTCAGAAACATATGCAGAAAAATAAATAGAAAATGTAATAACAGCAACCAATATAGGTTCAATATTTATTTTTCCAAAAACAACATAATAAGAAGTTAAAAGTAATACAGTAATTGGCACACCTTGCATAACTTGCACGTAAAATTTTCCTATTTTTCTTAATATTTTCAATTTATTTTTGTTTATACAATAAATTATTATCCCTAACAATGTTCCTAAAATAATAGATGCTATAGAAATAATTGTAGTTGATATAAATCCTTGCAACAATAATTTGTATCTTTGTTCTTCTATTACTGTTCTAAAAAAACTAACTACTATATTATTTATTAAAACATTTATTTCACTTTTAAAAATAATAATCAAAATACTCAATAACAATATTATTAATAATATCTTTAATTTCTTCTTCATATTTTACCCATTATTATTGTCTTGTAACTAATACTATTCCACCTGTATAATTTGGTTCTGAGAATAAAACTACTTTTTGTCTTTCTTCTGTAACAATTATAGAACAACCAGCTATATCCACTTTACCAGATACTAGAGCCGTTATCATACCTTCAAAAGCCATTTCAACTATTTCTATTTTATATCCTAACTTGTAACCAATATAATTGATTACATCAATATCATATCCAACAATTCTATTATTTTTCATATATGCAAATGGTGCAGATCCAGATACTGTTGCGAATTTTATGGTATCAGTATATTTATAATCATATTTTTCTAATTCTTTTTTTTCTTCAATATCTCCAAACCATTTCTCTTCTAATTTTGTTAATGTACCATCATTTTTCATTTCTAAAATAATTTCATCCACTTCTTCTTTTAAAGTCGTTTTTTGCGGATTTATAGCAAAAGCATAACTATCTATTGTCATCTTTTCATCTAAAATTTTTAAACCTTCATTATTTCTTAAAATTTCTTTGGCAAGTGGTTCATCTGTTAAAAAAGCATCTATCTTTCCAGATTTTAGAGCTGATATTTCATCACTATAACTATTATAATAAGCTGTGGTTGCACTTTTTATATTATTTTTTAGTATAATATCATATTCTGAACCTGTATATACACCTATTTTAGCATTTGACAAATCTTCACGACTATTTATAGATTTTACATTATTGCTGCATCCAGAAATTAACAAACAAAATATTATTAATACTATACAACTAAATTTTTTTAACATGTTTTACACTTCTTTCCTTTATATCTTTATCTGTTTCAATGACAAATTTATCAAATATGGATTGCATTTTTGTTAAAGTTTCTGTTTCATTTCTTCCCATTACTTGAACCCAACCAGAAGCGTCGTTTCCTACTCTTCTTTTAACTTGATACTCACCTATTTTTGCAAACATTTCACCTTGTATAACACCATCCATTCTTAATAATTCATCTAATGATGTTACATTTGTTATAATACCTTCCTTATTAGGTAAATATAAATCTCCTACACTAATTATCTTATCACGATAATTTAGTTCAACTTTTTTATCCATCATAATATCTATTAACAATTCGTAAAGATTTATTCCATAGGATAAACTATGATTAGTAGTTGCTTGACACCCAGGTAATCTCCAACCTAATTCGCTAGGCATTACTTTTCCATCTTCACTTATAAAAACTTCAATTGTCATAACACCGTTTTTTAAGTTCATTCCAGAAACTATCGTTTGAATTAAATCTTTAGGAACAAACTGAAAATATTCAGGGATTTTAGGAACTGTCATATGGCAATTTAAATTATTGGCAATTGAAGCCCATATAGTAGCATTAGGAATATATGTAACATAAGAATCCAGGACTTTACCATCTTGCACAATACTTTCAATAGACCATTCATGATCATCACAAAATGATTCTACCATATACTTATTAGGTTTTATTGATACTGATAAATTTTCAATATCTTCTAAAGAATTTATAATATATGTATCTACACTATTCATTCCTCTTCTTGGCTTGAAAACAATTCTTTTTTCACCATGATTATTAAAAAAATTCACTATATCTTGTTTATTTTCTATTGCAGAAAAAGTGACAGTATTTAATCCTATTTCATTAAATCTTTCTTTCATATTAACTTTATCTCTTACCCACAATACTTGTTGTTCTGTTAAGGATGGTAAATTTAATAATCTAGCAAAATTATTAGCATATTCTAAATAATACTCTGAATCATTCAAAAAATTAGTTGGATTAAGTTTTTTTTCATCACACCATTTTTTTAATTTACCAACTTCTTGAATGATGTCATTTTCATAATTAGCAACAAATACATTATATTCTTTTGTTTGTTCTAAATATTCTTTTGAGAAAAATTTTAAATTTTTAGTTGTTCTTAAAATTATTATATTTAAATCTTCTCTTGCAAACAAAGTCTTCGATAGAGGACATTCCATTTCCTCAAAATATAATAAAGTTTTCTTCATCTATATTCTTCTTTCTACTTTTTTTACCAATTTATTTAAAACCTGCCCTTGAATTTCTTCGTCAGAAATATATTTTATAAGTAAATCTGGTTCTGTTAGTTCCACTTCCATTATATATGGTCTATTGTTTTCTAAAACAATATCAATTCTTGCATATAAATATCCAGAAAACTCAGGAATATTTGAAACTTGTGTTGCCAAATTTAATACACTTTTGGGAACTGTCGTTAAATATTCAGCCCGTTTTTTTTCTCCTAAAACTCCAGGAAATCTTAATATATTATGTGTATTAATTCCATCTATAAAAATACAAGAATATTCACCATTATTAATTCCAGAAACAAAAGGCTGTATCATTAAACCATTATCAGATTGTTGAAGTATTATTTCATATTTTTTTCTAATTATTTCATCTACTTCCTCATTTAAATCAAACTTATATGTGTTATTTCCACTTCCCGATATTATGGGCTTTACAACAAATTTTTTTCCATAAAAGTCTAGCTTATTCCAATCAATTGATTCTTTAATTATTGTTGTAGGAATATATGAAATACTGTATTTTCTTAATATTTCAAATTGTACATCTTTCCTTATATTATCCATTATTATATTCACATCATTAAATAAAGTTAAATTAATTGCTTTAACAAACAATAACCATTCTTTAAATTTTTCGTAACAATCTTGATAGCCCCAAACAGATCTTAAAATTAAACAATTATATTCATTATAATTAATTTTGCTATTTTGCCATGAAATTATTTCAGCATCTATTCCATGTTTAATTAATTCTTTTTGAAGTAATAAATCTTCTTTAATTTTATTCTTCCATTTATCACAAGATACAATCCCTACTTTTTTCATAATTCATTTCAACTTCCTTAAACATCTATTCATTGCTCCAAAATGTTCAACTAAATCTTCACGTGATAAAGCTGTAGTAACTCTTCCTACTAATTGCTCTGAATTGGGCCATGAAATAGATTGCCCTAATATTATTTTTATTTTTTCTTGTTCATACATATATTTTAATAATTCACTTTCATTTGAAATTATTCTTCCATAATCACTTTTTTTATTTTTTAATCTCGTATAATCTAACATTGCAAAAAATCCTGATTCTGGTATTGTTCCGTTTACAAATTGAACTCCAGGAATACCTTCCATAATTTCTTTTACATTAAAATCATTTTTTGCATATTTTATAATATCTAATTCTATTTGATGTCTAATTTGTGAATCTTCAATTGTGTCCAAACCTTGTATTAAAGATTTTAATAATTCTAATCTATATTTATATTCACCAATAATTGGATTAAAATATTTTTCATATTCTATATTTCTTTTTTCTGTTGCATTAAAAGCACCTGCTAATGCTTTTCCTTGTAGAACGGGAGAAGAATCCATCGTTTGAAAAATATAATTTCTTATTCCTCTTATTATTATTTCATTTGCTACTACCATGCCGGAACGTATTGAAGCCATTCCGTAACTTTTTGATAATCCAGTTATAGTTATTGTATTATCAAAATATTTTTTATATGTTCCCATAGGCTTTGATAAATTATTTCTATCATATGTTAAATCTCTATAAATAATGTCGTCTATTACAAACACACCTTTTTCTAAACATGCATTACCTATTTGTTCTAATAATTGAGAATTTTTTTCACTCATAACTTTACCTAATGGATTATGTGGATTCTCATTTAAAAAGGCAACAACTTGTGGAATATAAGATAATTTACCATTATATTGTCTTTTTAATTTCAAATTAATCTCATCAATTTTTTCAGATAATTTCTGAGGATTTACATACCAATTATCATCTTCCGACAAAGGTAAAATTTCTACAGTTGCTCCAACTGTTCTCTCAGGAACAAATGTAAACAATCCATAGTTAGGGCCTGTCATTAAAATAACATCATAAGGTCTTGCAATAATTTTCATAATAATATTAAATGCCTGCGTTGTTGATATAGTAAAAATAATATTATCATGATTAATACCATTATTACTCTTAAATCCTTCTTTTATTAAATACTCAGCTATTATTTTTCTCGATTTTTCATCGCCAGCAGCCATAGGATAATCAGACAGTTTATCTAATTGTATTTCTTCTATTAATGCTTCTTTACACAATGGAAACGCAGGAGTTCTCATTGGACTTCCTCCACCTAAAGATCTAGAACTTAAATTTTTTATCCTATCATTTTCCAAAACATATAAATCATTACCGTACAATTCAAAAGCATTATAAATTTTTAAAACTTCTGGAGAAAATGTTTTTCCATCTTCTCTCCCCCCTAAATTAGGCAATCCCCTAACAAAGGATTTTAATACTGGATTCTTTTCAATTACTCTTTCTAATGATTTAAATTTTTCCATAATTAGTTTCCCCCTTCTTAATTCTTTTTAACTATAATACACATTGAATATTCAAATTTAAGTATATCTTTAGAAAACCATTTTTCTTTGATACTTAAATTATTATTCTTTATTTGATTTTTTAAATTTTCCCAATTCACTATTTTACGGGATGTTGCAGCAATTTCTAATTTGTTATTATTATTTTACTTTTCTAGATGCTTCATCTATATCTGAAACATGTTCATACTTAACATCATTTAATACACAAATCAAGTAAATAAATTGAATCTCCTCCTTCTCCACAACCTAAATCTAAAATTTTATCCATTTTGTTTATTTTATATTTTTTTATACATTTTAAAACTTCTGGTGTATTTTCTTTTGAAGACAAAAACATACCATTTTTATAAACTTGTGAATATCTACCTACATAAGTTTTATAATAATTAATTTCTATTTTATCATCTTTACATGTATCGAATTCTTTGTTGAAAATTATATTTGCCTTAAATATTTTTGTATTTTTCATAATACACCTCTTATTTCACCAAAAAAATAGGACATGAAAGCGCAAGTGCTTGCCATATCCCATATTCGGTATCTTATATTGCAATTATTAAGGGCAAACACCCATCAAAACTGTGCTCTATTATACAATCATTTCTTTAGTTTGTCAATTGTTTTGCAACAAAAAAAATCTATCGTTTTGCAACAAAAAAAAATCTATCGCAACAAAAAAATCTATCCTGCAATTTTTTCACACAATAACTTATGAGTTTCTTTTTATTTTATATGCTGATATAATATTTTTAGAAAGGATGATTTTATGGAAACAAGAGATCTATATGATATTCACCGCAATTTAATTGGTAAAACAATAAAAAAAGATGATAAAATCCCAGATAATACTTACATAATGATGGTCGTGATTTTTATTCAAAATAATAATAATGACTTTTTAATCCAAAAAAGATCATTAGATAAAGGGGGGAAATGGGCTACTACAGGTGGGCATCCTAAATCTGGAGAATCAAGTTTGCAAGGTATTATAACCGAAGTCGAAGAAGAATTAGGAATAAAAATTAATAACCCAACCTTATTCAAACAAGCAAATGGGAAAAACACTATTTGTGATTTATACTATATAAAGGATGATATAGACATATCAAAGATGACAATTCAAAAAGAAGAAGTTGAAACCATAAAATGGGCTTCTATTGATGAAATTAATAATTTAATGAATAATGGTGAATTTAACAAGGGACATTACATGATGTTCAAAGACTGTTTGGAATTTTTAAATAAATAGAAAATTGAATCACTAAAAAAATAGAATTATGTTTATTAAATTGTTATTAAATTCTTTAAAACCAAATTAATAAAGGGCCTTTTTGACCCTCTTATACAATTAATTTTTCATTAATTTTGAACATTATTAACACAACCTAATCAAAAATTTTATAAAACACTGTACATAAACTATCCACTTTCTATTTCTATGTTACTAATTAATAATTCATTAACATCAATCTTCTATTTAATTAGAACATATATACAAAAAAACTGCTTAATTGCAGTTTTTTATCTATTAATCTTTTTCTATTTAATATATAAATTATATTTGTTTACCATTTAAATATATTACATATCCTTGGTTTTCTAATACTTCTCTTTGATGTTTAAAATTTTTTGATTTTAATTGAACATTTACGATTATATTGTTTTCTCTTAATTTAAAAATTTGAGATAAATATTCTTTTTTATTTGAAATAAATTCATCACTATCAATTATAAAAGCATATTTAGTTTTTAAATTAGGAATTTGATAATTTAGTTCCATTAATATATTTATTAATCTTTCAAATCCAATTGAGAATCCACATGCAGGTACAGATACATTGGCATATTTAGATACCATTTCATCATATCTTCCTCCACCACCAATACTTCCATTATATCCGCAAACTTTTATTTCAAATATTGAACCAGTATAATAAGACATCCCTCTTACTAATGTTGGGTCAAATTCAATATTAGTATCTTTCATATTTGTTACACTTGTAATAATATCTTTTAAGTTTTCTACTATTTTTTGATCTAAAAAACTATTTTCTATCTGCTCACAAAACTTTGTAAGATTACTACAATCATCCATAGAATACAAACTAAGATATTTATTAATACATAGTTCATTAAACTCATTAGCAATTAATTCTTTTCTTACCCCTTCAATTCCTATTTTATCCATTTTATCTAATGAAATAAATACAGAATCACATTCCTCTTCTTTAAAACCAGCATAAAGGGCCATTGCCTTTAAAATTCTTCTATCATTAATTACTATTTTATAATTATTCAAGCCTATTTTATCAAGAAAAGAAGTTGTTGCAGATATCAACTCAATTTCCGCTAAATCCGTCTTTTCTCCAAAAATATCAATATCACATTGAACAAATTGTCTAAATCTTCCTTTTTGTGGTTTCACTTACTTTATTCATAAAGTTTTTAATTAAATCTTCATTCATATTATTCAACCTCATCACTTTCATCTGAATCTTTATAAAGCATATCTAATAAACCATTTAATAATGCTTTTTTATCTGCTAATTGCTGTTTTAAAATTTCTATTTCTTTTTTCAATTCTTCTATTTGTTGTTGCTTATCCATTATTTTAAAACACCACCTTTACCTTTTTCTAACATTTTTTCTTGAATTTTTGCTAGTATTTCATCAGTTCTTGTATTTAATCTTTGAATTTCAGCTCGAACTTGTGCTAATTCTTCATTTAATGCCTCAATAGTTTCATCTTCAGTAGCAGTTGCTTCTTTCTTTTCTTTTTTATCATAAAATTCAGTTAATATAGTCATTTTCAATAATATTTCTTGAACTGCATTGTTTCCAGCATTTCTTATATGATATAATCTGGACTCTATATTAGGATCACCCATTAATTCATATAATTTCTTTGGAGATATTCCAGCTCTCCAAAGAACATTTTCTGATCTTGTGCTAAATCCAATTTCTTTTCCAAAATTTCGCATATCTTTATATGCATCTCCTGTATCTTCAAAAGTTATCATTGGATCTATATCTAAATATTTACATTTTAATAATCTTATTGCACCACGAATTTCTTTATAAGTTGCTTTAGGATTATTTAAAATCATACCATAAAAAGCATTATTATCTGAAACACTTAATAAATCTCCAACTGTTAAAATATTTTGTTCTGCTAATACTTTTAATGATGCTTCTGTAAGTAATCCTGCTATTGATTCTAACCTTAAACTAGAATAATCAGGATTAAATTCTAGTTTAGGTGTTGCAGAAACAACTTCCTCAAAATCAAGTTGTTGTTGTTCAAGCTTTTTATGTGCAGTTAAACACTCATTTACATATTCACGATTTCTCATAGGAATAAAAACACCTGCATTATTAAGTGAATCTATAAATTCTTGAGTTAAAAATTCTACTGGCACATACTTTATAATACTTGGATCTTTTACTACAGCTTTAAAACATAATTCTGCATTTATTACATTATCAGGTGTATTTCTTAATGCTCCACCATAACTACTAATTGCATATTCACATACTTCGAATGTTCTTTTTTCTTTAGGAACACAGCAAAGTACTGAACCTCTTTTACTTAATGCATAATAAATCATTTCATCAGTAACAACACTTGGATCAATCAATGATAGATATTCTGGTTTTGCATCAATTGCCTTTTTTTGATATTCTGGTGTTTGATATTCTGCAGGAATACATTGTATTAATGATGGATCAGCATCCATAACTTTATTAGCAATTTCTTTTGTTATAAGTTTGTGAGGTATGTTCCAAATTGCCCTTATATTTATTCCAAGTATATCATCAACAACTTCTTGTGTCATCAAAGCCTTAACATTAGTTCTATAAGTATGTGCTGGTCTTAATAAATTTAATTTATGTTCTTCATCACAATTGAAATATATTTTTTTAAATAACTCTGGTGTTAATTTCTTATATTCAACATTTCTAAGTGATAAATTTTTCAATTCTCCTAAACTATTTACCATTTCTGAAGTCATATACTCTTTAGGAACATATCTTGCCACTTCTTTATTTCTTTGAAATGCCTTATTCCACAAATCTCTTGTCAAAGCATCTCTAAATTTACTATTCAAATGATAATCAAATATTTCTGGAAATTCAAAATGTTCAACAACATAATTTAAGACATTTGGATTAAACCATTCTTCGCTTGTACAATGTACAAAATCTTTGGAAGTACTAATTGCCCAAGCCATAAATTCATCATTCCATAAATTACTATCAATAACTCTTTGATTATATATTCTTCCTTCAGAATTTCTTCTTTGCTCAAATCGTGGATATATGTATTTCCTACCAGTTCTATTATCTATAATGACAAATTTCTTGCCTTATTCATCATCTTTAGCATTATAATAACTAGCATAATAATCATCTGGCATTTGTTTCCAACTATATCTTGATTCTTCCATTAATATCACCTCTCATAAATCACAAAGGAATAACCTAATACTATTATATCATAGAATTCCGGAGTTTGCCACCTTTAAATTTAATAAAAATTTCACAACCTGAAATTTAATTTGAAATTCCGTTTTTAATTAACAAACTGAAATAAGTCTTGCTATAATA
>URIY01000012.1 GCA_900547995.1 uncultured Mycoplasmatota bacterium | reverse complement strand
AATTATTATCAGCATTTTTTTGTGCAGTACTAGCATCATATTTATATTTTGTAAACGGACAATTATTATATCTTTCTTTGCATCCTGTACAAACATAAGGCCATCTTTGAGTTTTTTCACAATCATTTTTTAACCCAATAGAAATTTCGATTCTATTTCTTTTAACTTCTTTTGATATACTAGTTGGGTCAACCATCAAATTTTCACCTATGACTTTTAATTTATATCCATGTGATATTCCAGAAGAAATAGTCTTTCTTTGTTCAAATGTTAAATGTTTCCAATTTTTCATTTTAAAAACCTCCTTATTGCAAGGAAACATAAAATATATTATAGCAAGACTTATTTCAGTTTGTTAATTAAAAACGGAATTTCAAATTAAAATTCAGGTTCGTGCAAAAAATTTAATAAAACCCTTGTAATTTGAATATATTTAATGGTATAATAGCCTTGGCTTTTTCGAAAACACACAACATGGATTTAAATGCCTAGTGCCTTATGGTGGTGTTTAAAGAAGATATGTTGGAGGAAAATAACAAAAGGAGGAATTTTAAATGGCTGTAGTGTCAATGAGTTATTTACTTGAAGCTGGTGTTCATTTTGGACATCAAACAAAGAGATGGAATCCAAAGATGAAAGAATATATCTTTACATCAAGAGATGACATTTATATTATCGATTTACAAACAACTGCAAAAAAGATTGAGGAAGCATATGCTGCATTAAATAAGATTGCTGCAAATGGTGGAAAAACTTTATTTGTAGGAACTAGAAAACAAGCTCAAGAAGCAATTAAGGAAGAGGCAATTCGTTCAAATTCTTATTATGTTACTGAAAGATGGCTTGGAGGAACTTTAACAAACTTTAGAACTATTAGAAGACGTGTTAAACGTATGGAAGAAATTGAAAAAATGGAAAAAGAAGGTACATTTGAATTACTTCCAAAGAAAGAAGTTATTGGTCTTAAGAAAGAATACGATAAATTAAATAATTTATTATGTGGTATTCGTGATATGCACAAATTACCAGATGCATTATTTATTGTTGATCCATCAAAAGAAGAAATCGCAATTAGAGAAGCACGTAAATTAAACATTCCTGTATTTGGAATTGTTGATACAAACTGTGATCCTGATATGGTAGATTATGTAATTCCAGGTAATGATGATGCTGTACGTGCAGTTAAATTAATTACTGGAGTTATGGCAAATGCTATTGTTGAAGCAAATGGTGGAAAAATTGTAGATTATACAAGAGATGAACAAAAGAGTGATAATGCTAAAGAAATAATGCAAAAAGCTGTAGATTCTGTAAAAAGAAAAGAAGATAGACCATACCGTCAAAATGACAGAAGAGATAATAGAAATAATAAGTTTGTTAAAAAAGAAAGATTTGAAAAAAAAGAAAATAAAAATGAAAAAGTAGAAAACAAGAATGAAAAAGCTGAACCTAAGAAAGAAGAAATCAAAGCTGAACCAAAAGCAACTGTAGATTTTTCAAAAATGACTGTTGCTGAACTTCGTGAAGCTGCTAAAGATAAAGATATCAAAGGTTACTCAACAATGAAAAAAGCTGAATTAATTGATGCTTTAAAATAAATAAAAAAAGATGATTTATAAAAATCATCTTTAATTCTAAGGAGGAAAATTTAAATGATTACTGCTAGTTTAGTTAAGGAATTAAGAGAAAAAACTGGTGCTGGAATGCTTGACTGTAAAAAAGCATTAGAGGCTACTAGTGCAGATTTAAATGCTGCAATTGACTGGTTAAGAGAAAAAGGTATATCAAAGGCTGCTAAAAAGGCAGACCGTATTGCTGCTGAAGGTTTAGCAGGTGTACTAGTAAAAGGTAATAATGCTGTTATTGTTGAAATAAATTCAGAAACAGACTTTGTTGCTAAAAATGAAGAGTTTAAATCTCTATTAAATACAGTATTAGAAACTTTAATAGATAGTGATGCTAAAACTGTAGAAGAAGCTAATAAACTTGAAACATCAGAAGGAACAATTGAAAATTTATTAATTAGTAAAACAGCAACTATAGGTGAAAAATTAAGTTTTAGACGTTTTGAAAAGATTACAAAAGAAGATAATCAAACTTTTGGTTCTTATATTCATATGGGTGGAAGAATTGCCGTATTATCAGTTATAAATGGTAATAACGAAGAGGTTGCTAAGGATGTATGTATGCAAGCAGCTGCAATGAGACCAAAATATGTAAAAAGAGAAGATGTTCCAGCATCAGAAGTTGAACATGAAACAGAAGTTATTAGAGAACAAGTTATGAATGATGGTACTCCTGCTGAAAGAGTAGATCAAATCGTAACTGGAAAATTAAATAAATTATTCTTTAGAGAAATTTGCTTAGAAGAACAAGCATTTATAAAAAATGATAAACAAACTGTTGCAAAATATGTTAGTGAAAATAATTGTTCAATAGCAAAAGTTATTCGTTTTGAAGTTGGTGAAGGAATCGAAAAGAAAGAAGAAGACTTTGCTGCTGAAGTTATGAATCAAATTAATAATAAATAATTAAAAAGGGAATGGTTGCCATTTCCTTTTTGCTGTATAATTATAATATTTGCGATATACTATTAATACTTTCTTTAATACTTAAATATTCATCATATGGCATTTTAATAGAAAGAGTTATAAGGTTATCAAAACTTTTTTCTTTAATGTATGTTTCATTAATATATTTATATATATATTTAAGATTATCGTAATTCACATTTATTTGAAAAGTTATCCAATGTCTTTCTTCTTCTGTGTTACAAAGTTTTAAACATTCTGTTACGGATTTGGTATAAGCTCTAACAAGACCACCAGCTCCTAATTTTATACCACCAAAATATCTTATAACAATTGCTACTACATTATTTAAATTATTAAACTTTAAAACGTTTAAGATAGGGTTTCCTGCTGTACCACTTGGTTCACCATCATCATCATATTTTTGACTACTATTTATAATATAGGCATAACAATAATGCGTAGCCCCTTTATATGTATTTTTTATTTCTTTTAATATATTTTCTAGATCATCTTTATTTTCTAATTTATCTAGCACACATATAAATCTTGATTTTTGAATTACTATTTCATTAACTGTTTTTTCTTTGATAGTAAACATTTTTATCACCAAACTAATTATATAATATAGATAACAATTTAACAACATGCTATAATAAATAAAGGTGATGTTTATATGATTCTTCAAAAGTTATTACTTGTACCAACCAATCCAGGATGTTATTTAATGAAAAATAAAGATGGAGTTATTATATATGTTGGTAAGGCTAAAAATTTAAAGAATAGACTAAATTCTTATTTTCATAGTTCTCATACTGGTAAAACAGCCAAACTTGTAAGTGAAATTGCTGATTTTGAATATGTTGTAGTTGGTAGTGAAATAGAGTCATTAATACTTGAAATTAATTTAATAAAAAAATATGATCCTAAATATAATATTCTTCTTAGAGATGATAAAAGTTATCCATATATAGAACTAACTGATGAAGAAGTACCACGTTTGTTAGTCGTTAGAAATTTAAATAGAAAAAAAGGACATCATAAATATATGTATGGTCCATACCCAAATGTTACAGCGGCTAGAAAAACAGTTAATTTATTAAATAGATTATATCCTCTTAGGAAATGTAATACTTATAATAAAGTACCATGTTTATATTATCATATAGGACAATGCCTTGGATATTGTCAAAATAATGTTTCTAAAGATAAAATAACTATGATGAAAAATGAAATAATTCAGTTTTTAAAAGGTGATGATGAAATCATCAAAAAGAGGTTAAAAGAAGAAATGTTACTAGAAAGTTCAAAAATGAATTATGAAAAAGCCAAAGAATTAAAAGATATAATTGATGACATTGAAATAACACTTACTAAACAAAAGGTAGAAATAAATGATTATATTGATCGAGATGTTTTTGGTTACTATGTTCAAAATGGATATATATCTTTTCAAGTCTTATTCATAAGAGGTGGGAAAATACTTGAAAGGCATTCTAAAATAGTACCTCTTGTTGATGAAATAAATGAAGAGTTAAATAATTATATTGCTAGATTTTATGAAAAAGATTTAATTCCACCTAAAGAAATACTTGTTCCAAATATTGTATCAACAGATACTATAGAACAATATTTAAATATACCTGTAAAAATTCCTATAAAAGGAGTAAAAAAACAATTAGTTGATATGGCAAATGAGAATGCTAAAGTGGCTCTTACAACACAATTTGAATTAATAAAACGTGATGAAGAAAAGACCGTTGATGCTAATGAAGAACTTAGAAAAATGCTAAAACTAGAAAGACTTGATCGTATAGAAATATTTGATAATGCTCATCTTTTTGGGACATTTAATGTATCAGGTATGGTTGTTTTTAAGGATGGTAAGCCAAGTAAAAAAGATTATCGTAAATTTAAAATTAGTATTGATAAAAATGATGACTATGGAACAATGCGAGAAGTTATATATCGAAGATACTTTAGAGTATTAAAAGATAACCTAGAAAGACCAGATTTAATAATTGTTGATGGTGGCGTAGGTCAAATTAATGTGGCAAGAAGTGTTGTATCTAGTTTAAATTTAAATATACCTGTCGTGGGTTTAAAAAAAGATAATCACCATTCTACGAATGCTCTTTTAGCCTTCAATCCTTTAATAGAACTTCCAATTGATAAAAAGAGTAGTCTTTTTTATCTACTAGAACGTATGCAAGATGAAGTACATAACTTTACAATTAATTACCATAAAACCTTAAGAAGTAAAGGTGCTGTAGCAAGTTTACTTGACAGTATTGATGGTATAGGTGAAAAGAGAAAAAACGAATTATTAAAGAAATATAAAAGTATAAATAAATTAAAAAGTGTTGATATAGAAGAGTTATCACAAATTTTACCAATAGGTGTTGCCAAAGAATTAAAAGAATTTTTAAATAGTTATAATGAGGAAAAAAATTAGATTGTCAAAATGTAAAATAAATGTTAAAATAAAGATGTATTCATAAAAGTAGGTGATTATATATGGAAGAAACTAAAATTTATAATTATGATGAATTTGAAGAAGCATTAATTGAACAAACATTAAAAGAGGTAATTACAATTCTAGAAGAAAGAGGATATAATCCTATCAATCAAATTGTTGGTTACTTAATTAGTGGGGACCCTGGATATATATCAAGTCATAAAGAAGCACGTTCTAAAATAATTAAATTTGATAGAACGAAATTATTAGAGACAATACTTAAAAATTATTTAAATAAATAATGCGCATTTTAGGATTTGATTTAGGAACAAGAACACTTGGTATATCAATTAGTGATTATACTAATACTATTGCAACTACATATAAAACAATTAGATTTAATGACAGAGAATATGATTCTATTATTCCTGAAATAAAAAATATTGTTCATGAATTTAATGTACAAAAAATAGTATTAGGATTACCCAAGAATATGAATAACTCTATTGGTGATAGAGGATTAGAAACATTAGAATTTAAGAAAAGATTAGAAGACAATCTAAATATAGAAGTAATTATGCAAGATGAAAGATTAACTACTGTACAAGCAACTAATTATATGTTAGAGGCTGATATTTCTAGAAAAAAAAGAAAGAAAAAAGTTGATAGTTTAGCGGCCAATATTATTTTACAAACATATTTAGATACAATGAAAGGAAGAAATAATAATGTATAGTGATGAAAGAATGGTTTTTAAAATAACTAATAATGAAGGTAAGGAAGTAGAATGTGAAGTATTATTTACATTTGATTCTGAAGAGACTGGAAAAAGTTATATTGTTTATACTGATAATACAAAAGATGATGCTGGCAATACTAGAGTATATGCTTCAACTTATAAAAAGAGTGAAGAAGGTATGACAGCACTTGAGCCAATTGAAAGTGATAAAGAATGGAAGATTATTGATAAGATTCTTGAAGAATTACAAACAAGTGTTAAAGAACAAATGGCTAAAGATTCAGAAGAAGAGTAGGATATATTATGAAGAAGTTTGCAAATATAGCCCTTATCTTACTAATATTTTTTGCAACTATTGTTGTGGTAGGCTGTACTTTATATAATATTAATATAGGACCAGTTAGTAGAGATAAGGAACTTAAAGAGGTTGTAATTAAAGAAGGAGAGACTTTCTTAACAATTGCCCCTACTTTAAAAGAAAATAATTTAATTAAATCAGAATTTTTTTATAAACTATATGTAAAATTATTTAAACCTGATACCTTTGAAGCAGGTGTATATCAGTTAAGTGAAAATATGGGTGTTAAAAAAATTGTTGAAGAAATTAGTAATGGTAGTAACTATAATCAAGATATAATAAAAATTACTTTTGTTGAAGGTAAAAATATGCGTTATATCGCATCTGTGATTGCTGAAAACACTAATAATACTGAAGAAGATTGTTTTGATTTGTTATCAGATGAAAATTATATTGATAGTTTAATTCAAAAATATTGGTTTTTAACTGATGAAATAAAAAATACGAAGATATATTATCCTCTTGAAGGATATTTATTCCCAGATACATATGAATTTTTAAATAAAAATGTAACTGTTGAGGAAATATTTGAAAAAATGTTAGATAATACGGAAACAAAATTAGAATCTTTAAAACAAGAGATTGAAGCAAGTGGTTATACTGTTCATGAAATATTAACACTAGCATCTATTGTAGAATTAGAAGGTGCTAGTAGTGATGATAGAGCAAGTGTTGCTGGTGTATTTTATAATAGATTAAATGCTGGATGGACGCTTGGTAGTGATATTACTGGTTATTATGGGGCAAAAATGGATGATTGGTCAAATGGTCTTGGAGCACACATTAATGATTGTAACGGTTATAATACAAGAGGTACTTGTGTTCTTGGACTTCCTGTAGGACCTGTTTGTAATCCTGGTGTAGAATCGATTGAGGCAACAATTAATCCAACAGTACATGATTATTACTATTTCGTTGCCGATTGCTCTGGAAAGACATATTTGAATAAGAATTCAAGTGGACATGAAGCAACTATCAATAAGTTAATTAGAGATAATAATTGGTGCGATAGTTAGGAGAAAATATGGAAGATAAAAAATTAACTTTTAAAATTAAAGACGAAAATGGCTTAGATATTGAATGTGAAGAATTATATTCATTTAAAAATGAAAAATTAGGTAAAAATTATATGGTATATACAGATAATTCTTATGATGATGAAGGAAATTTATGTATATATGCTGCTATATATAATCCAATTGATGAAGAGAAAAAACTTATTCCAATTGAAGATGATAATGAGTGGGCTTTTGTTGAAGAAATGATTGATACTTTACAAGAAGGAGAAAACGAGTAGTACTCGTTTTTCTTCAAATGATCGAAAAAATAGAAAAATATGCCCATGAAAATAATATACCTATAATGGAAAAAGAAGGAATAGATTTTTTAATTAATTATATTAAAGAACATAGTATTAAAAGAATATTGGAAATAGGTAGTGCGATTGGATACTCAGCTATAAAATGTGCTTTAGTTGATAATGATATAACCGTTACAACGATAGAAAGAGATAAAGAAAGATATGATGTAGCAGTAAAAAATATAAGTGAATTTAACTTAAATAGTAGGATTAATATTATTAATGATGATGCTTTTAATGTTAATTTAAAGGAAAAATATGATTTGATATTTATTGATGCCGCTAAGGCTCAGTATATAAAGTTTTTTGAAAAATTTAAAAATAATTTAGATGAAAATGGTGTTATTGTATCAGATAATTTAAAATTTCATGGACTTGTTGATGGAAATGATGATAATCTTAGTCGTAATGTAAAAGGGCTTGTTAGAAAATTAAGACTTTATATTGATTTTTTACAAAATAATAAAGAATTTAAAACTATATTTTATAATGTAGGAGATGGAGTAGCAGTAAGTAGTAAAATAAATTTTGATATTGACAATAAAAATTGTTAACATTGCATTAGGAGTGTGGATTGATGAATAGATTTATTAATGCTTTAAAACAAAATATCATTATTAGTCAAATTGCCCAAGATATAGATATTACAGATGATAATTTTAAAGATTATGTTCAAAAATTAAAAGATGTTGTATTTGATGTAAGTGTTCCTATATATTATTCACCATGGGTTAATAATATAGAATCAATATATATATCTAATTTTAATGAATTAACCAACAGTAGTGAGGTTGATTATTCTGGAATAAATGGTTATACTAAATTAAAAACATTAATAATTACACATAATAATAATATTAAAAAATTAAATATTTCTAATTTGCAAAATTTAGAAAATTTAATTATTGTGGACAACAAAAATTTAAGTGAAATAAATGGTTTATCGGAATTAAGACATTTGAATAAAATTATTATAGTTGGAAATAATATCAAAGAAGTAGATGATATTAATAGTTATGCTTACAATACTAAAAAAAGTCAAATGAATATATTAGATGTTAATATGTATCATTATTTTCATAGAGAAAAATTTGATGTAAGTAATTCTAATATTAATTTTGCTGAAAAGGTAAGTGTTGGGGAATTATATATATTAAATCAATCTATGATGCAGGAGTTATATAATAATGCTACGAGTATCATTAATTCATTGATAAAGCAAGATATGAATGATTTAGAAAAGACAATGGTTATATATAAATATATAGTTTCTAATTTATCATATGATTATGAAAATTTAAATAAGAGAAATGAATATGTAAAAACAAATGAAATAAAAATCTATGATAATACATTTAAGGATATTAATACCAGTTATAAGGCATTAAAAGATAAAAAGGTTGTATGTGAAGGATATGCTAATTTATTTAAATTTTTATTAAATATTGTAGGCATAGAGGCCAGAAATGTAAAATGTTTTATTAAGAATGATAATAGACCTTTTGTGTTTTATGACCATGTTGCAAGTAAGGTAAAAATAGATAATAAATGGTATTATTGTGATAGTCAATTAGAGACTGACCCTTCTAACTTGATTTATTTTATGAAGGGTTTAGACGAGTTCAGTAAGACACATGAATTACCAGTTTTAGCAAAGAAGTATAGGAGTAAATAAATGAAAGATTTTTTAATACAGTTTAATGGACAAACAGATAATATATTTAATGATATTGAAATAAATGAAAGAGATATGGAAATTCTTATTAATAAGATTAATAGTATCAAAAAGGAATTTCTCTTTAAAAGTAATTTTCATGGATTATATCATTCAGAAAAGGTATTATTATTTAGTTATTTAATAGGTAAGGCAGAAAAGTTAAATGATGTCGAGATGGAGATTATAATGGATGCGGCTATTTATCATGATATTGGTAGAAATAATGAAAATGAGGACACAGCTCATGGATTTGCATCTAGTTGTAGATTAGATTCTGAAAAAGGTAGGATATTATCAAATACTATTTATGAAGATAACGTGACTTTTACTTATTTAAAAGCTATTTGTGATGCCCATTCTATGCCAGATGACAAGGAAAAGCGTATATTTGATAATTATAATTATGAGGAAGAAAAGATTGAATATGAACAATTTCATAAATTATCAGATATTTTAAAAGATGCTGATGCTCTAGATAGAACAAGATTTGCATCAGTAAATCCTGCTGCTCTAAAAGAAAGTTTCTTACGAAATGAAAGTGCTAAAAAATTAGTTGGTTTTGCCAAATACATAAATGGCTTATATCGTGAAAGAGAAATTAATGAAGCATATCCTAAGTTTAATTCTATATATGGTAAAAAAGAAGAAATTCTTAATGAACAATCATGTTTTCATGGAATAGGTGCCGACTTTTTTAAACTAGAAAGTATTTTAACAAATGGTATTTTATCATCTTATTCAAGAAAAAAACAAAATTTAGAAACAAGTAGTAATTTTAATGGAAGTAATGGTAGTCTTTGGATTTCAGTTGTTGATTCCTCACTAGTTTCTAAAAATGGTGCTGCACTTCAAAAATACATTCAATCAGGTATTAGTTTTTATTGTTTTGTACCAAAGTTTAAGGTTAATCGTGATACAGATTATATTTATGCTGATGTTCAAAATAAGGGTGAATACTCTGATGAAAAATACGTTTTTGATAGAATAGAAAAAGAACAAATACATTCTGTCCTTTTACCAAATGATATGCTTTCAAGAGATGTATCAACACTTAACTATCTTATATGTGCAACTAATTATGAAATTATTTGTAATACCATTAAATATTATAAATTAGAAATGAAAAAACATGGCTATTTTAAAAATATTGATGATAGTGCTGTTAATAAGATACTTAATGATTTCTTTAATGAACAAATTAAATATGATCAATTAAATTATAGTGATAAAGAACTATTTAAGAATGAATATTTTCAAATTCAAGATGATCGAAAAGCTGAAATTAATGCAGAAGTTCAAAAATGGTTTAAAGAATTTTATGCGTTTATTTTGAATAAAAACATGAGTGATCACATTACTGTTATTGAAGTAGTTGAACATATAATGAAACAATTTGATGTAAAGGGTATGGTTTTACCAAGTGATAATAAGTCTGAAACAATAATATTATTAAATCCATTAAAACTTCATGAACTAGAAGAAAATAAAGTTGGAGAAAAATTAAAATAATTAGCACTCTTACTTGACAAGTGCTAATAAAGTGATATAATTAATAGTGAGTGGGATACCACTTGCTTTTTAATATAAATAAAAAGGAGGTTATAATATGAATCAAAATGAAGTAGAAGAAAACGTTCTTGAAAAATATGGACGAGATATAGTACAAAGCGTTAAAGCAGGTAAGATAGACCCTGTTATAGGTAGGGATGATGAAATTCGTAGTATAACAAGAATTCTATCTAGAAAAACCAAAAATAACCCTGTTTTAATTGGTGAACCGGGTGTAGGTAAAACAGCTATTGTTGAAGGTCTTGCTCTTCGAATTGTAAAAGGCGATGTACCAAATAGTTTAAAAAATAAAACCATTTGGGAACTAGATATGGGTTCTTTAATAGCAGGTGCTAAATACCGTGGTGAATTTGAAGAAAGATTAAAAGCTGTACTTAAAAAAGTTAAAGAATCAAATGGTGAAATCATCATGTTTATTGATGAAATCCACATGATAGTAGGTGCTGGTGCCTTAGAAGGTGCTATGGATGCGGGTAATATGTTAAAACCAATGCTTGCAAGAGGTGAAATACATTGTATAGGAGCAACTACTCTTAACGAATATCGCAAATACATTGAAAAGGATGGTGCTCTGGAACGTCGTTTTCAAAAAGTACTTGTAAAAGAGCCTAATGTCATGGATACCATTACTATTTTAAGAGGTTTAAAATCAAGATTTGAACTTTATCATGGTGTTACAATTAAAGACAAAGCTTTAATTGCTGCCGCAACTCTTTCTGATAGATATATTCAAAATAGATTTTTACCAGATAAGGCTATTGACCTTGTAGATGAAGCATGTGCTACTATAAAGGTACAAATGGATTCTGTTCCAACAGAACTTGATACTTTAACAAGAAAAATAATGAGTCTTGAAATTGAAAAAGAAGCCTTAAAAAAGGAAAAAGATGATATTTCTAAAAATAGGACAATTGAAATAAATAAACAAATAGATGCATTAAAGGAAAAGGAATCAGTGTTAAGAAAAGACTGGGAACAAGAAAAACATCTTAATGATGATATTAATAAGAAAAAAGAAGAACTTGATAAAGCCAACTTTAAATTGGAACAAGCAGAAAATTCATATGATCTTGAGCTTGCTGCAAGGTTAAGACATGGCACTATTCCAACACTTGAAAAAGAATTAAATGAACTAAAAAGTAAATGTGACTCAAAAATATTAAGTGATACTGTTGATGATGAAGATATTGCTGCCATTGTATCAAAATGGACAAATATTCCAATTAGTAAATTAGTTAGTGAAGAGAGAGAAAAACTTCTTAATTTAAAGGCTAATTTGGCTAAAAGAGTAAAGGGACAAGATGAGGCTTTAACACTTGTTAGTGAAGCTATTATAAGAGCAAGAGCAGGTATTAAAGACCCTAATAGACCAATTGGCTCATTTATCTTCTTAGGACCAACTGGTGTTGGTAAAACAGAGGTTGCCAAAGCTCTTGCATATGAGTTATTTGATGATGAAAGACATATGGTACGTATTGATATGAGTGAATATATGGAAAGTCATTCTGTATCTAGATTAGTAGGAGCGCCTCCAGGATATGTTGGATATGATGAAGGTGGTCAATTAACAGAGGCTGTTCGTCGAAATCCATATAGTATTGTTTTATTTGATGAAATAGAAAAAGCACATAAAGATGTTTTTAATATTTTACTTCAAATATTAGATGATGGTCGTATTACGGATTCACAAGGTAGAACGGTTGACTTTAAAAATACTATTATTATTATGACATCTAACTTAGGTAGTGAATATATACTTGAAAATAAAGAAAATGCTAAAGAAGAAGTAATGAGTGAATTACACCATACTTTTAAACCAGAATTTATTAATCGTATTGACGAAATAATTATCTTTAAGAGCTTAACTAAAGAAGTTATTTATAGTATCTTAGATAAAATAATTTCAGAAATTGAACAAAGATTATCTGATAAAAAGATTAAAATTAGTCTTACAGATAGTGCTAAAAAATATATTATTGACTCATCATATGATGAAAAATATGGTGCAAGACCAATTAAACGTTTTGTAAGTAGAAATGTTGAAACACTTCTAGCTCATTCTATCATAATGGGACAAATTAAATATAATGATAATATTATTGTAGACTATGATAATAACAATCTATTTATAAAGACCAAATAAATAAAAATCTATACACATTTGTGTGTAGATTTTTTCTATATATATTAGTATAATAATATATAGAAAGATGATGATAGAGTGTTAAAAGTTAACAAGTTTAATATAAAGAGTAAAAAGATAAATAATATAACCATTGCTTTTTTATCCGATATTCATTACGATGAGAATTTTGATATAAATTTAGAAAAGCAAATTATAGAAAAAGTAAAATTAATGGTACCTAATTATATTATTATAACGGGAGATATTATTGATAAAGCATGTTTTTTAGATGAAGAGTTTAATAAAGATAAATTAGTAAATTTTATTAAAAAATTATCTTTTATAACAAAAACCTTTCTTATCTTAGGTGGCCATGATTTAGAAGATAAAAAAGAACAAAATTATGAAAAATATAAAAAGATATGGCATAAGATATTTGATAATAAAGAAAATATTTATTTGTTAGATAATGATATTTATACTGATAATAATGTTAATATTATTGGTATAACCCTTGATTATGAATATTATCGAAAAAAGCCATATGAAAATGTTTCTTTAATTATAAATGAATTAAAGAAAGATAAATATAAAGTATCGAGTAAAAAATATAATATTTTATTGTTACATTCACCAAGAAGAATATTAACAAAAAAGGCCATAGATAATATTCCTTTATTAAGTAATATTGATTTGGTTTTATGTGGCCATATGCATGATGGAGTATTACCTAAATTCCTAAAATGGTTGCCAACAAGTATAGGTTTAATAAGCCCGCATAAGACACCTTTTCCTAGGTATGCAAGAGGTATGGTTCATAAAAAAATTAATAACGATATTTTCTTAATAGTATCTAGCGGTGTAACTAAAATATCTAATAGTACACCTAAATTTATTCAAAAATTAAAATGGGGTTATGATAATGATATTGAATGTATTAAGGTAAGTGGTAAAAATGAATAAATATGTATCTTTATTCTTAGATTATTTAAAATGTGAAAAGATGTTTTCTCATTATACTGTTATTAATTATGAAGAAGACTTAAAAAGATTTAATGATTTTCTTGTTACCAAAAAAGTAAATGATATTAATAAAATAGATTATGTATTAATAAGAGAATATCTTACTTTTTTACATAAACATAAATATTCTAAAAAAACTGTATGTAGAAATATTAGTACACTTCGTTCTTTTTTTAAGTATATGATGAAAAAAGATATTATTAAAGATAATCCTATGATACTAATATCTAATCCAAAACTTGATAAAACATTACCTAAATTTTTATATGAAAATGAATTAGAACAAATTTTAAATATTCCAGATCAAGATGATATTATTGGATTAAGAGATGCACTTATACTTGAAATGTTTTATTCAACAGGAATAAGAGTTAGTGAACTTTCTAATTTAAAAATAGAGGATATTGAATACTCTAATAAAAAAATAAGAGTACTTGGAAAAGGTAGTAAAGAAAGAATTGTTTTATATGGGGAAAAGTGTAATAAATTATTACAAAAATATGAAAATAAAAGTAGAAACAAATTAGTTAAAGATAATATACCTTATTTATTTGTTAATAAAAAGGGTAAAAAATTAGATGAAAATAGTATTAGATTAGTTATAAAAGATGTTTTGAAAAAAAGTGGTTTAAATATTAAATTAACGCCCCATGTTTTAAGACATACATTTGCAACTGATCTTCTTAATAATGGTGCAGATTTAAGAACAGTCCAAGAGTTACTAGGACATGAAAATTTAAAAACAACGGAAATATATACTCACGTTACGAATGAAAGATTAAAAAAAGTATATATTAATTGTCATCCTAGAGCTAAAAAATAATATTGAAAGAATAAAAAATAAATGATATAATTTTATAAGAATAAAAGGGAGGATTTATGACAAAATACGTATATTCTTTTGAACAAGGAAATAAAGATATGAAAGAATTACTTGGTGGAAAGGGAGCCAACCTTGCTGAAATGATAAGTATTGGTCTTCCTGTACCAAGTGGTTTTACAGTAACTACCGAATGCTGTAATTTATACTATAAAAATAATGAAGTTTTAGATAAGACTATTGAAGATGAAATCTATACAAAATTAGAGGAATTAGAAAATAAAACAGGTAAAAAATTTGGTTCTATAGATAATCCACTTCTTTTATCGGTAAGAAGTGGTGCACGTGCAAGTATGCCAGGTATGATGGATACTATTTTGAATCTTGGATTAAATGATGAAATCGCAAGTAATTATAGCAAGAAAATTAATAATCCACGTTTTATATATGACTCATATAGAAGACTTATTCAAATGTTTGCAGATGTTGTAAAAGGATATCCAAAATCTTCTTTTGAAAGAGTTTTAGATGATATAAAGTTAAGTAAAAATATAAAAAGTGATATTGAATTAAATGAACAAGATTTATATGACATTACTTTAAAATTTAAAAATATTTATAAAGAATTATCTGGTGAAGATTTCCCACAAAATCCAAAAGTTCAATTGCTTGAGGCTATAAAGGCTGTATTTAGGTCATGGAAAAATGAACGTGCTATAATATATAGACAAATGAATAATATACCTGATAGTTGGGGAACAGCTGTAAATGTTCAAGAAATGGTATATGGTAATTTAGGGGAAAATTCTGGGACAGGTGTTGCTTTCACTAGAAATCCTGCTACTGGAGAAAATAAAATTTATGGTGAATATTTAATAAATGCACAAGGTGAAGATGTTGTTGCTGGTATTAGAACGCCAGAATCAATTGAAACACTTAAAAATATTATGCCTGATATTTATAATGAATTTTGTGAGAATGCTAGAAAACTAGAGTTACATTATAAAGATATGCAAGATATGGAATTTACAATTGAGAATGGTAAATTATATATGCTTCAAACTCGTAATGGAAAGAGAACAGCTCAAGCTGCTTTGAAAATTGCACTTGATTTATATAAAGAAGGTTTAATTACTAAAGAAGAGGCTGTAATGAGAGTTGAACCTAGTCAATTAGATCAATTATTACATGAGGCATTTGATGAGACAGATTTAGCTGGTGCAACGGTTATGACAACAGGTCTTGCAGCATCACCAGGAGCAGCAACAGGACAAATTTATTTTAATGCTGAAGATGTGGCTAAAGCAAAAGAAAAAAATATTAAATCAATACTTGTTAGATTAGAAACATCACCAGAAGATATCCAAGGTATGAAAGATGCTGAAGGTATATTAACTGTTCGTGGTGGTATGACAAGCCATGCAGCTGTTGTTGCCCGTGGAATGGGAAGATGCTGTATAAGTGGATGTTCTGATATTCAAATTAGTGAAGAACAAAAAACGCTTATAATGCCAAATGGTAAGGTATATCATGAAGGTGATTTTATATCATTAGACGGTACAACAGGAAAAGTTTATGATGGAAAAATTAAAACGGTTGCTCCGGAAATTAGTGGAGATTTCTCTGAATTTATGGAACTAGTTGATTCTATAAAAGTTTTAGGTGTAAGAGCAAATGCTGATACACCAAAAGATGTTAAACAAGCCATAAGTTTTG
The DNA here is from genome assembly GCA_900547995.1 of uncultured Mycoplasmatota bacterium. Taxonomy (GTDB): domain Bacteria; phylum Bacillota_I; class Bacilli_A; order RF39; family UBA660; genus UMGS1045. Next base: position 21,380 of record URIY01000012.1, on the reverse strand, counting down.
GCGCAGAAGGAATTGGTTTATGCAGAACTGAACACATGTTCTTCGAAAAAGATAGGATTTTAGCCATACGTAAAATGATTGTTGCTGAAACTGATGAACAAAGACAAAAAGCTTTGTATGAATTATTACAATATCAACAAAGCGATTTTGAAGAGATGTTTAAAGCTGCAGATGGAAGAGTAGTAACCGTTAGATATTTAGATCCACCACTTCATGAATTTTTACCACATACTGATGATGAAATAAAAGAACTTGCAAGTTGCTTAAATATGAGCTTTGAATCTTTGAAATCGAGAGTTGATTCTTTAAAAGAATTTAATCCAATGATGGGACATAGAGGATGTAGATTAGACATAACTTATCCTGAAATTGCTATTATGCAAACAACGGCTGTTATATGTGCTGCTATTAATGTTCAAGATTTGGGTATTAAAGTAAAACCAGAAATTATGATTCCACTTGTTGGTGATATTAATGAAACTAATTATGTAAAAGAAATCATTTTAGATACAATTGATAAATTATTTGAGGAACATAATGATAAAGTAGATTATGAAATAGGTGTTATGATTGAAACACCTAGAGCATGTTTAATTGCCGATGAACTTGCTGAGGTTTCTTCTTTCTTCAGCTTTGGAACAAATGATTTAACACAACTTACTTATGGATTTTCGAGAGATGATGCAGGTAAATTTCTAACTGATTATTATCAAAAAGACATCTTTACAAAAGATCCATTCGCTTCATTAGATACTCATGGCGTTGGTAAGTTAGTTTATACTGCTGTAACAAAAGCTAAAAGAGTAAGACCAAATATTGAACTTGGTATATGTGGAGAACACGCTGGAGAAGAAAAGAGCATTGAATTCTGCCATAAAGTAGGCTTAACATATGTTTCTTGTTCACCATTTAGGGTACCAGCAGCAAGACTTTCAGCTGCAAGAGCAAAAGCAAAAGAAGTATTAAATATATTAACTAACAATTAATATATTTTTTTATTGACAAATGTTCTAGGGGGGGGGGTATAATATAATTGATAGTAAAAAATAGAAGGTGTAAGAAGATGAAAAAGAAAAAAGGATTTACTTTAATAGAACTACTTGCAGTAATAGTAATACTAGCAATTATAGCTTTAATCGCAACCCCAATAGTATTGAATATAATAAAAACATCAAGAAAGGGAGCTTTTGTAAGAAGTGCTGAAGGAGTGCTACAGGCATCAAAAATATATTATGCATCTAGTTTAATGGAAGAAGTAACTCCAAAAGAACAAGAATTTACATGTGATAATAAAACATGTGTAACAGAAAGTAATATAAAATTAGATGTAGATGGAAGCATGGGAGAAGGAAATGTAAAAATAACAAGTGATGGAAAAATATCATTTGAATTAGGAAATGGAACATATTGTGCCGAAAAAGAAGAAGATAGTGATAAAATAACTATAACAGAGAAAAAATGTGGAGAAATAGTTATAAATAAACCAACAGATTTAAAAATAACATATAAGACAGAAAAAGCAGGAGAAATAACTGTAGTAGGAAGTGTAAGTAATAAACTAGCTGAAATAGAATCCTTTGAATTTAGTATAGATAACGGAACAACATGGGAAAAAGCCGAAAGTAATACATATACATTTACAGGACTAGAGTTAGGAAAAGAATATAAGGTATTAATGAGAGTAACAAACAAGAATAAAGAAGTAGAACAAATAGAATCAAATCCAATAATGACATCATTAATGGATGCACCAAAAGTAGAATTAATACCAGATGATACAAAATGGTCAGTAAGTAAAACATTAAAAATTAATGATGAAGAAATAGATAAGAATATATATAAAGTAGTATATAGTATAGATAATGGAAGTAATTTTATAGAATATACAGCAGAAGTAGAATTAACAACCAATGTAGATATAATAATAGATGTACAAAAAAGAGAGAATAATACATCAATATTAAAAACAAAACCTAGTATGAAGATAATGAAAATAGATGCGACTATTCCAAATGTTTCATTAGAAGGATTACTAGATGAAATAATGGTAGGAGATAGTTATGCATTACCAACAACATATACAGTAAATAATGACTTATCAGGTGGAAGTGTAAAATGTACTGATGAAAATAAAAAAGTAATAACAAATACAAATACATTAAGTATAGGAGAACATACTATAACATGTACAGTAACAACAGGAGCAGGAAACAATTCAGAAACATCTAAAACAATAAAAGTAACAGAACAAAAATATAAAACTGGAGATCCATATGAATTAGGTGGATATAAGTGGCATGTTATAAGTGATGATGGAATTAATTTAACATTATTAATGGATGCTAACCAACTAGGAGATAATAGTAGTATGAAACATTGTACATATGATACAGATGCATCAACAGATTGTGGAGTTGATTCTACAGGAAAATATTATGTATATAGTTGGGATAAATCATTAATAGGAACATATTTAAATGGAGAATTCTTAACAAACTTAGAAAGTAAAATAGGTAATGAAATAATTTCGACACTAATATGTGTAGATCCATCGAGAGGTGATAATGTTGCAACATATGGTGGATATTTAAAAAGTGAATTACATGCTTTAGGAAAAGAAAATGAATGCACTAATTATAAAAGTTATAAAGTAAGATTAATAAGTTCCTCAGAATATTATAATATGAGTCCATATTATACAAGCGAAGATGCCAATTATCCAAAAGTGGGAAATATAACCAAAGCGACAGGAAATTATACATCATGGTTATATTGTAGTTCAAATAACTGTGGAAATTCAGATGGCTGGTGGTGGATAATGCACCCCCATTCTTCCGCCACTTTCGCTAGCTATGTTAGGTTTGCTCGCTATGTAGTAGGAAACGGATATTTTAATGACAACCTTAGTGAGAATGCGTATGGTGTCCGTCCCGTTATAACAATAGTAAAATAGAGTAAGAATATGCAATTTCGGTTGCATATTTTTAATATTGTAGAAAATAGAGAATTTATATTAAACAAGTTGCTCCAATTTTTTCTATATGTTATACTTATTTGTGTGAAATGAGGTGTGATGATGATATTAGATATAATATTATTAGTTGTAGGTTTTATTGTTTTAATAAAAGGTGCTGATATATTTGTAGATGGTGCTTCAAGTATTGCTGGTAATTTTAAAATTTCCAAAATGTTAATTGGATTAACAATTGTTGCTTTTGGAACAAGTGCTCCTGAATTTGCGGTTAGTGTTAAGTCATTAATATCAGGAAATGGTGATATTGTTCTAGGAAATGTTATAGGAAGTAATATATTAAATATTTTACTTATACTAGGGATTAGTTCACTTTTTCACTTCTTAAATGTAAAAAATAATACTGTAAAAAAAGAATTACCAATTACTTTATTAATTACAACATTGTTTGCTGTATTATTATCTGATCATTTATTTGATAGTAATATTACAAATGCTTTTACAAGAAGTGATGGTATTGTACTTTTATTATTCTTTTTAGTATTTATTTACTATTTAATAAGTATGGCTAGAAATAAAATAGATGATGATCAGAATGAAAAATATATGCCTATAGTTAAATCAATTATATATACAATTATTGGTTTAATTTGTATTATTGTTGGTAGTAATTTTGTTGTTGATAGTGCTTCGTCATTAGCAGCTATAATAGGAATAAGTGAAAAAATGATATCTTTAACTGTAATTGCTTTTGGTACATCACTTCCAGAACTTGTTACATCAGTTACCGCTACTAAAAAGGGAGAATATGATATAGCTATTGGTAATGTAGTTGGCAGCAATATTTTTAATATCGGAATGGTAATAGGTTTACCAGTTGCCATATTTGGAGGAATTTCTGATATAACATTTAACTATATAGATTTAATTGTTATGTTACTAAGTGCACTTTTATTATTTGTTTTTTCATTTAAGGATAAAAGAATATCTAAAAAAGAGGGGATTATCTTCTTAATATTGTTTGTTATATATTATTCTTATGCAATATATACAGGAATTAATTAAGGTGATAGTATGACTTTAAATGAAGTAATTTTTATTGATAATTTTCCAACAATCGATTTACATGGTTATGATCGAGATACTGCTAGGGTTGCAACCAATGATTTTATAAATGATAATATGAAAATGAAAAATGAGATAATTGTTATTATACATGGTAGAGGTCAAAATATTGTTAGGAATGCGGTTCATGATACATTAAGAAAAAATAAATACGTAATTGAGTATAAGATTTATCCCTACAACATAGGCTGTACTATAGTAAATTTATGCAAAAATAATTAAAATTAAAAAAAATGTCAAAAAGTGTTGACAAGTAAAAAGTGTTGTGATAATATATGTCATAAATTCAAAGGGGGAAGAAATATGTACGAAGAAAGACGAGATAAATTCTCAATAAAAGATATTTTAATTCAAGTATTATTTGTAGCAATATTTATATTTTTATTAATGTGGTTATTTCCAATGAAAAAGGATGTAAAGAATGCATTAAAAAATTTAAATATTGAAAATCCAAATTTACAACCATTGTATGATCAAATATTTAATAATAATGTTCAAACAATGAAAGAAGCAGCTATTAGTTATTATACTACACCAAGATTACCAGAAAAAATTGGTGATGAAAAGAAAATGACTTTATCTGACATGTTAAAGAATAATTTAGTTTTATCATTTTCTGATAGTAAAGGTAAACAATGTGATTTATTAGAATCATATGTATCTATTACTAAAATGAGTGACGAATACATTTTAAAGGTAAATTTAAAATGTTCAGAACAAGAAGATTATATATTAGTTCACTTAGGATGCTATAATTATTGTGATGGTGGAATTTGTGAGAAGAAGGAAGAAACTCCAGTAGTTAATCCTACACCAACACCAACTCCAACACCAAAACCAGTTGTTAATGATAAGTATGAATATGAATATATAAAGGTAACAGATGGTAAATGGGGAGATTGGTCTAATTGGTCTGATTGGACAAAGAATGTTATTACATCTACAGATTACCGTGTAGTTGAAACAAAAACAGAAAATGAAACTACATATAAGACTGAAATTAAGACAACAACAGTACCAGTATATGGAACAAAAACAGTACAAACAGGAACAAAGCAAGAAGCATATACAGATACAGAAGAAGTAACAAAATATAGAACAGTACCAGTATATGAAACAAAACAAATACAAACAGGAACAAAACAAGAAGCGTATACTGAAAAAGTTAATGTAACAAAATATAGAACAGTACCAGTATATGAAACTAAAAAAGTACAAACAGGAACAAAACAAGAAAAGTATACTGAAACAGTAACGGTAACAAAATATAAAACAGAATCTTATGTTATAAAAAATGAGTATAGTTGGGATTGTACAAATTCTTGCAAAACAATATTAAAGCCAGTATACGGTACAAAACAAGTTCCTTATGAAACTACAGAAGAAGTAACAAAATATAGAACAGTACCAGTGTATAAAACAACTAAAGTACAAACAGGAACAAAACAAGAAGCATATACAACTACAGAAGAAGTAACAAAATATAGAACAGTACCGGTATATGAAACAAAACAAGTACAAACTGGTGTAAAACAAGAGGCATATAAGGAAACTGTAAATGTAACAAAATATAAAACAGTACCAGTATATAGTACAATAAAAGTTCAAATTGGAACAAAAGAGGAAAAAGAAGAAGTAACAGTACCAGTAGTTACAAAAGTAACTTATTATAGAAGTAAGACTCGTGAATTTATTTCTGGTACAACTGATACTAAATGGAGTACTAGTCAAAATGATCAATCACTAATATCTCAAAGATATACACTTACTGGTAATTCTAGAAAAATATAAAAAGTGCGAAAAGCACTTTTTATACGTTTGACTTTAGAAACTATATGTGATATTATAAATTAGGATAGGAGGATAATATGAAAGATATGTATTTATTTGAATATATCAATGAAAATGAATTTAAAAAGTTAGAGCGTTCATTAAAAAAGTATAATACACTTGCTTTTAAGAAACTATATTTTGATTATTATCCTTCACTAAAAGATGGTAAGTTTTTAGGAGAAGTGGTTGCTACCAATAAAGAAAAAGACTCTGTAACTTATGAATTAAAATTACCTACTGATGTTATGTTTTCTAAAGTTCATGGTGATATAAAATTAATATATCATGTTTATGCTTCAGAAAAGTTGGTAATGTTAGATACCCTAGAACCATATGAAATATTATCGGAAGGTCATCAGTCAGAACTTGAAACATACAAGGGTGTTATGGTATCAAAGCAACATTCAGATAAAGATTTGTTTAAGATAAATTTACTTAACTTAATAAATAAGGATTAATAATGTGTATTATTAATCCTTATTTTGCACTTGTATGTTTAATATATTATAAAAATTAAGCATACATTTTTTTAATTTTCTATATTTTTTTATATCAAGTTTAGAATCATTTTTTAAATAAATTCTTTTATTTATTTCAATCATCATTGTTTTAATCCTACAATTATTTTGTTTTAGATACTTATTTGGAATGATACTTCCTTGGTATGGATAATTTAATTTTACAGTATAACCATTATTAGTGAAATAATTTATTGTAAAATTAACAGGATTTTCATCTGAAAAACCATCTTCGGTACCTATACATATATCAGGACAATTATCATAGTTAAATAATTTTTTGACTAGTGAATCAGAAAAACTATGTAGATCTATAATATAGCAGTATTTATGATGTCTTAAAATATTAGTAACCATATTATTAAGTTTATTATGATGTTTATTATAGTAATTTTTTAACACATAATTTCTGTAATTAGAATTATATTTAATAAAGTTATTTTTATTAGAATCGTGTGTATATATAGCACCCATACCATAATTGGACATTTTCTCTTTATTGTTATCTTTAAATCTCTCGACATCACAGAATAATCTAGAATACCTAAAAGTTAAAACTTTATAATTTTTCTTAGGTATAAATTTATGAACTAGGTAATCAGATATAAAGATATTTTCTTTTTGTATCTCTTTTTTAGAAATTACGGTATTTTTCCAAAAAAAGTATGGTAATTTGGTTGATGAGTGAGGAATGTGTATTAATAAATTACTGTTCATATTTATCTCCTAAAATAAAACCTGGAATAATATCCAGGTTTATCTATCAATATTGGTGCGAGTAAAGGGACTTGAACCCCCACGCCGTAAGGCACTAGATCCTAAGTCTAGCGCGTCTGCCAATTTCGCCATACTCGCAAGTGGTGGACCTTGTAGGACTCGAACCTACGACCGCCCGGTTATGAGCCGGATGCTCTAACCAACTGAGCTAAAGGTCCACTTGCTAAATAATAATAACATATTATTTTATAATTTGCAATATTTTTATAATAAAAATCTATTAAAAACAATATAATTTTATTATAAATATAACTATAAATGAAAAAAATAAAAAAAATCAAAAAAATAGTTGACAAAATATAAAGTAAGTGATAGTATATAAATCAATTCTTAAAAAGGGGGAATTAATATGAAGAAAATCGATATGAAAAAAGTAATAAGTAATATTAAAACAGTAAATAAAAAGAAGTTGTTTATATTTGGTAGTGCAGCAACATTAATTGGTGGTACTATTGCACTAGTATCTTGTAACAATAATAATCAAAATGTTAATAATTCATCTATTGTAACTGATGATACAAATTTAGATAAAAATAATTCTAATAATGTAAAACCATCTACCACAACAACTACAAGTAGCAACAATGAAAGTAATTCTAATGTTACTATTGATGCAAATGAAGTTGAAACAATCGAGGTAACAATTGATAGTGAAGATGTTAAAGAAGAATCAGATGAAATAGTTCCAGCTGTTGTATATATGACTGCTGAGGATTTAGTTAAGTTAAGTAAATCATATGCTGAGTATGTTAATAAAGTAGGCGTATTAACTACTGAAAATTATACTTACAATGAGTTTGAAGCAAAAGATTTATATTCAACAGTATATCTTTCAAATATAGAATGTTTTACTGCCGAAGAAACAGAACGTTTGATAGAAAATGGTATTATTAATGATAATATTTACTCAATTTGTGAAAATTCATGGAATTTCTTATCTTTTTATCAAGGGGATACACTTTACAAGGTAAGAAATAAAAAGGCAAATTTAATAGATTTATCAATGCTATTTGTAAATGATAAAAAGGCTGAAAAAACATTTGAAACAATGAATACTGTATTAAATGAAATGAATACAGTAGATAGTAATAAATTATCAAGTAATTTCGTAGATACATATGCTTATTTTGCAGCAGGTGTAGAATTACCAGTTTCAAATTACGATTATAGTAAAAGTATTTATACATCAGATAGATCTCAATTGTCAGTAGGTTCTATATATACATTAAGTTTTGCAACCGAAGCTATTAAGGACTTAAGTGTTGAAAAAGGTGCAGCAACATGGACTGTAGGAAATGCTCTTAGTGAAGTAATTAATGATAGAAGTGATATTATAAGATTATTTGAAGGATGTACAATTTCAAAAGAAAATACTAATGAACCTTCAAAAGTTTTAACTAAATAATATTTAAAAAAATGGTAACATATTTGTTTCCATTTTTTTGTTATAAAATCAAATGGTTTAATTTACATACTTATTATAAAATGCTATAATATTTATGGTGATAAGATGCTAATAGATGGTATAAATATTAATTATATAAATTATGGTAAAAAAAATGGGGAAACTGTTGTTTTACTTCATGGTTGGGGTCAAAATATACAAATGATGAAACCAATAGGGGATAATATAAGTAGTTTTTGTAATGTTATCATAATTGATTTACCAGGATATGGTTTAAGTGATGAACCAACATATGCATGGAGTGTTTATGACTATGTGCAAATGTTAAAGAAATTACTTGATAAATTAAAAGTAACAAATCCTATTTTAATAGGTCATTCCTTTGGCGGTAAGATAAGTTTATTATATGCAAGTATGTATGATGTAAAAAAATTAGTTTTATTTGGAAGCCCATTTAAAAAGGAAGTAAAAAAGATGTCTTTAAAAGTAAAAATTTTAAAAACATTAAAAAAAGTTCCTGGATTAAACAAATTAGAAGGGTTTGCTAAAAAACATATTGGATCAACTGATTATCGTAATGCATCACCAACAATGAGAGAAATTCTTGTTGGAACAGTTAATTTAGATATTGAAAAAGAAGTTTCTAAAATAACTTGTCCTACTATTATTATATGGGGTGATTTAGATGAGGCTGTGCCACTTGAAAGGGCATATGAACTTGAAAAATTAATTCCGGATTCAGCGGTTATTGTATATGAAGGTTGCACACATTATGCCTATCTTGAAAGAATTAATCAAACTATTAGTATTTTACAGAACTTTATAGGAGGTACACATGAGTAATTATTTTTTATTATCATTATTACCACTAATTATTTACATAGTTATGAAAACCAAAAAAAGTTTTCATGTACTACAACAAAATTGGTATAATGATGGAAATAGATATATAAAATGGATTTTTGATAATAAATCAAAAGTATTTGTAAATTTTGATATATGTTTTGTATTGTTTGCTATTTTTATGTTTATAGATAATAAAATAAGTTGCATTTTATTTGCATGTATATATTTAATTATTGCTTATATATACTCTAAAAATATAAAAAAAGAGCAAGTTAAGAAACCACTTGTTTTTACTAAAAGAGTAAGAAGATTAACTTATACATTATCTATCATTTATCTAGTAGTCCTTATAATTATGTATTTACTATTTAATGAAAAATATTTATGGCTTTATTATCTTATTTTAGGATTAATGGTTTATATACAATATTTTATTGTTTATATTGTTAATATAATTAATAAACCTATTGAAAAATTTGTCTATTATTATTATTTAAATAAAGCAAAAAAGAAGTTATCTGGACTTAGTAATTTAAAAGTAATAGGTATTACTGGTAGTTATGGAAAAACAAGTAGTAAAAATATTTTAAATGATATTCTTAATGTTAAATTTAATGCGTTTGCAACACCTAAGAACTTTAATACAACTTATGGTCTTATGATTTCCATAAATAATTATTTAGATAAATTTAATGATTATTTTATAGCCGAAATGGGAGCTTTTAGACAAGGAGAAATAAAAAAATTATGTGATTTCGTTAAGCCAACATATGGAATATTAACTAAAATAGGAACTGCTCATCTAGATAGTTTCGGTAGCCAAGAAAATATTCAAAAGGGTAAATTTGAACTTATTGAATCTCTTCCAAGTAATGGAATTGGAATATTAAATGGAGATGATGAGTTCCAAGTAAATTACAAATTAAAAAATAATTGTAAAATTGTTTTTATTGGTATTGATAATAGTGATGTTGATGTAAGAGCAACTAATATAAAACTTACAAATAAAGGTACAACTTTTGATTGTATTTTTAATGGAGATAATAATATATATCATTTTGAAACAAGATTATTGGGACAAGCTAATATATATAATATTTTAGCAGGAATTGCTCTTGGTAATGAACTTGGTATTTCTAAAGATATGCTTATTATGGGAGTAAAACGTGTAAATAGTGTTGAACACCGTTTAGAACTTAAAAAATATGGTAATATTAATATAATAGATGATGCATATAATTCAAATCCAGTTGGTTCAAAAATGGCACTTGATGTTTTAAAAATGATGCCAGGTAAGAAAATAATTGTAACACCTGGTATGATTGAACTTGCTGATATGCAACATGAACTTAATATGAAATTTGGTGAATATATAGCAGCTTCTTGTGATGAAGTAATTCTTATTGGTGAGGAACAGACAAAACCAATATATGAAGGTTTAATGAATAAAAACTATGATAAAAAGAAAATACATATATTAAATGATGTAAAGAAAGCTTTTCCATTAATGCAACAATTAAGTGATGGTGAAACTTACGTTTTATTAGAAAATGATTTACCAGATATATTTAATGAAAAATAGGAGTGATAAAAGATGAAAATTAAAGTTGGAGTTATATATGGTGGACCTACAGTTGAACATGAGGTAAGTATTATATCTGCAGTTCAAGCAATGGAGTCTATGGATAGGGAAAAGTATGACGTTATTCCTATCTATATAAGTAAGGATAGAACTTGGTATAGTGGTCAAATGCTTACTGATATTGAAGTTTATAAGGATTTTAATAGTTTAAAAAGATACGCCAAGAAAGTTAATTTGGTAAATAAAGATGGAATCTTTTATTTACAATCATGTAAGGGTTTAAAAAGACTAGTAACAGATATTGATATCGTTTTCCCAATTGTACATGGTAATGGTGTTGAAGATGGAACACTTCAAGGATATCTTGAGACAGTAGGTGTACCTTATGTAGGAAGTGGCGTTATGGGATCTAGTCTTGGCCAAGATAAAGTAATTATGAAACAGGTTATGGAATCTTGTGGCTTCCCAGTTGTTCCATATACTTGGTTCTTTGATACAGAATTTTTAAATGAGGAATCAGAAATTGTTAAGGCTATAGGTAAATTAGGATATCCTGTTATTGTAAAACCAGCGACGCTTGGAAGCAGTGTAGGTATTACAGTTGTAAAAGAGGAAAAAGATTTGTCAAAAGCTATTGTTGATGCAATTAAGTATGATCAAAAAATAGTTGTTGAAAAAGTTGTTACAAATATGACAGAAATTAATTGTAGTGTTATTGGTAATTATTCATATCAAGAAATATCCGCCTTAGAGGAAGTTGGATCTAAAGATGATTTCCTTACCTATAATGATAAGTATATTGGAAATGGCAAGGGTGCTAAAAGTAAAGGTATGGTATCTGCTAGTCGTATAATTCCTGCCAGAATTGATGAAAGCAAAGCAAATGAAATAAAAGATTTATCTCGCGAATTATTTAAATGTTTTAATTTTAGTGGTGTATGTCGTATTGACTATTTAATTGATAAAGACACAAATAAGGTTTATGTAAATGAGCCAAATACTATTCCTGGATCACTTGCTTTCTATTTATGGGAACCTGTTGGTAAAAAGTATAGTGAACTTTTAGATGAATTAATTACCATGGCTATTAAAAATTATAAAGAAAAAGCTAAAAAAATTCGTTCATTTGATACTAATATTTTAAGCAACTTTACAGGAGTAAAAGGAGCAAAAGGTTTAAAAGGATTAAAAAAATAATCCTTTTTTTGATTGCTTTTCTTAAGGATAAGATGCTATAATCAAAATAGTAGGAGTATGATAAATATGTTGGAAAGTATAATATATATAGTATCATTTATATTTTTATTTATTTCTTTTCTTTTATTTAAAAAGAGTAATAAGAAATTAAATATTATTTATACAATTATATTAGGATTTGTTTTTATCTTTTGTTATAATGCGATTACATCATATTTATTAAATTTTCTCTTTATTAAAATTAATTTAATTCCTTTAAGTGTTGTTAATATGTTAATAAGTATTTTTATCTGTTATAAGATAAAAACTACTAAAAAAATACAAAAGTATTATTTTGATATAAAAGATTTAATTATTTGTATAATATCTATAATAATTGTTTTGATAATAGGATATTTGCGATTTGGTTTTCCACTTAACGTTGTATATGAAACATCAGATCCAGGTATCCACTTTTGGACATCTTTGGATTTTATGCAACAAAGTAAATTATTAAATCATGTAACAAATACATCAGTTGATTTTTCCACTAGGCAGTTTGCCTCTTATACAAATGTAGGAATATTATTTAAAGTATTTACTCCTTTTATTGGCAAAGCAAGTTTGTGTAACATATATGTTATTTGTGATTTAATAACTATCTTTATCTCTTTAATATTATTTTATATTTTAGTTAACATTAGCACTAAGAAAACAAATAAAACCTTTATCTTTATATTATCTATATTATATATGCTTGGATATCCTTTAAATAATATTATTTTTGGTTTCTTCTATTCTGGGCATGCGGTAAATATAATAATTTCCTTACTAATTATGTTTAAATTATATCAAAAAGAATACTTTTCTAGTAAATGTTTTGTAGTAATTTTAACTATTATTAATATAATACTATTTTTTACATACTATTTCTATGTTCCGGTAGTCTATGCTTCAGAATTTATTTATTTAATTTATGAAAATAAAAAAAATCTTAATAAAAAATTCTTTTTAAATATTATTTTAGTTTTTGTTATTCCAACTATTATAGGAATATTCTATTTTGTTGTTCCCAATATTGGTAATAATGATACCAATGTAATAACACAAATAGGATTAGATGGTTATTATTATTCTGATGTGATATCTAATTTTGCTCTTTTTTTACCATTTGTTATTTATTACATTACCGATAAGTTAAAAAATAAAACAAATTCTTTTTTACTTAATTTAATAATAATATCATTTGTTTTTATATTTGGTTTATTCATATTTGTTTGCCTTGATGTCGCATCCTTATATTATTTATCTAAAATGTATTATTTAATATGGTTTTTAATGTTTTATATTATGAGTTTAGTTTTTGATAAATTAATTATAAATAATAGATTATTGGTAAATTGTTTTCTTATTTGTTTTATCTTATTATGTTTAAATTCTATCTTTAATTTTGAAAGAATGGTTATAAATAAAAATAAAATGGATATAAATAAAAGAGAAAAATCACATATTTTAGATATTTATAATTATAATTTTGAAAAAATTAATAATAGTAAAAATGATTATATTTTAACTAGTAATGAATTAAAATTATTAAATAATTTGGAAGAATTAAATCCTACTAATGTTATTACAACTAATAATATTAGGTATCAAAAAATTTGGATTGATGCTTTATTTTGGAAAGAAAAAATAAATACTACAGAGAACATGTTATACGAGTATTTATTTAATATGGAATCTATTAGTTTAAGTACAAATATATTAGATGAGATAAATAAAAGTAGGTATAATGATTTTTTAATCTTTAAAAGAGATAGTTATTATGAATTAAGTGATAATATAAATATAAAAATTTATCAGTATGATGATGGAATCTTTATAAGAAAGGACTAGGATATGAAAAAATATATATTTTTAACTTTAATACCTGTCATATTAATGTCTATTATTCCTAGTTCAAAAGCAACTAGTAGTAAAACATTACAAGAGTTAATAGATGAATTAAATGCTAAAGAATTACAATTAAAAGAAATAAGTGATGAGAAAAATTTAACACAAGAAAAACTTAATGAAATAACTAGTAGTATTATTAATGTTGGGTTAGAAATAAATGAAGTAGAAAATAAGATGATTGAACTTAATAATAAAATAGAAGATAATAAAATAGAAATCAAGAAAAAAGAAAAACAAATTAAGAAACTTATTAATTTAATGCAAAAAAATAATGGAGAAAATATTTATTTAGAATTATTATTTGGCTCTAGTGATTTAAAAGACTTTATATATCGAAAACAAATAATTGAACAAATTACAGCATATAATGATAAATTAGTAGATGACTTAAATAAAATGATTGAAGATAGTAAAGAATTAAAAATAAAGTTAGATGATGAAAAAGAAGCATTAAACGAAAAAAATATAGAATTAAAAAAACAACAAGATGAACTTGGTTTAAAAGTTACTATGCTTGATGAGGATTCAAGAGATGTTCTTGAAGATTTAGCTGATGCGAAAAAGACAATCAATAATTATAAAAAAATGGGATGTTTACCAACTGATAGTTTAGAATCTTGTTCACAAATACCAACTGATTCTGACTTTTTAAGACCACTTACTCAAGGTGTTATTACAAGTGGTTATGGTACAAGAGAAAATCCTGTAAGTGGTGGGTATCATTTTCATGCAGCTGTCGATATTGGTGGAAATCCTACAGGAACAAGTGTTTATGCGACTGCATCAGGTAGAGTAGTTCTTACATCTTATGTAAAAAATCCTGATGTTCCAAATAGTTCATGCGGCGGTAATTTTGTTGTTATTCAACATAAAATAGGAAATACATATTATGCATCAAGATATATGCATTTAAGTAAAATATATGTAACAGAAAATCAAACAGTTACATCAAATGATATAATTGGAGCAGTAGGTGGAGGAGAAACATATGATAGATGCTCAACAGGAGCACATTTGGATTTCTCTATAGCACAAGGTATATATGGAAAAGATTTTTATCTTTTTAGACAGCCATCAACGATAAATCCCTTTACACTAGTAAATTTACCTAATGAAGGCATATATTTTACTAGTCGATATTTAAGATATTAAAGCAATTTCTATGGGAATTTGCTTTATTTTCTTTAAAATTTTAAGTATTATTAATTGTAAATGTATTATTATCATGATATAATTTTTTAGTGGAGGAATCTTTATGTTTGGTAGAAAAAATAATGATAAAAATGTTGATTATAAAAACTTAAATGAAGTAATTCTTCTTTCAAAGAAGATTCTTAAAATTGCTTTTTTCTTAATTATTGTTGTTGGGATATACGCTATTACGATGTTACTTAAAGAATGGAAAGTTTTTAATTTTATATATAGTATAATAAAAATACTTACTCCATTATTTATAGGCATAGTTGTTGCTTGGCTTTTTGATCCTCTTGTATC
The DNA here is from genome assembly GCA_900547995.1 of uncultured Mycoplasmatota bacterium. Lineage (GTDB taxonomy): Bacteria > Bacillota_I > Bacilli_A > RF39 > UBA660 > UMGS1045. The sequence continues at coordinate 5,697 of URIY01000012.1, read as the reverse complement.
TTTCTTTAAGAAGAAAGGTATTAAAAGAGGACTTGGGGCAGGTATAGTGTATATATTGCTTATCTTAATTATTCTTTTGGTACTTGGTTCATTAATACCAGTATTATCAAGTCAAATTAATGATTTTGCTAAAACGATACCATCAATAATAAATTCTGTTACAGGAATGATTGATAATGTTTTAGGAAAATTAGGAGATATTGCTAACTTTGATGTTGAAAATATGAAAACAGAAGTATATAGTAAGATTCAAAATATTGGTGTTAATTTAACAAATTCTCTTCCATCAATGACAGTTAGTCTAGTTAAATCTTTCTTTTCTGGGCTTGGAACATTTGTTGTTGGATTAATAATAGGTTTTTATTTACTTGTTAGTTTTGATAGTGCCAATGATACTATTTTTGGTTTTTTACCTAAAAAATTTCAAGATACTACAAGAGATTTAGTTAATGAAGTAAATACATCTTTAAGAAAATATGTTCAGGGAACATTAATGCTTGCTAGTTTAGTATTTGTGGTATCCACAATAGGTTTCTTTATTTCAGGATTAAAGGCCCCATTATTATTTGGTTTATTTTGTGGAATAACGGACATTATACCTTATTTAGGACCATATATTGGTGGTATTCCAGCTGTTGTGGTAGGCTTTTCTCAATCACCAATTACAGGTATAATTACACTGATTGCTATTGTAATTGTTCAGTTTATTGAGGGCAATTTGTTACAACCACTTATTATGAGTAAACAATTAAAGTTGCACCCTGTAACAATAATGCTTGGGTTACTTATATTTGGATATTTCTTTGGTATCGTTGGAATGGTTGTAGCAACACCAGCTATTGCAGCCATAAAAGTAATCTTTACTTTCTTTGATGAAAAATATCATATTACACGTGGATTTGAGGAAGAAGAATGAAAAGAGTATATATGATTGCCGGAAAAGCAAGGCATGGAAAAGATACAACAGCTTGTTTTATTAAAGAATATTTAGAAAATAAAAATATAAAAACGGTAATATTACAAATATCATCACCACTTAAATTTTATGCAGAAAAGATTTTAGGATGGGATGGCGAAGAAACAAGTAAACCAAGAGATTTTTTACAACATCTTGGTATAAGTGTTATAAGAGAAAAAATGGGTGAAGACTTTTTAATTAAAAGATTAATTGATGATATAAAAGTTTTATTTAATTATGCCGATTGTATAGTTGTTTCTGATGTTAGATTACCTCTTGAATTTGAACTTGTAGATAAAGAATTTGATGACGTTGTAAATGTATTTATTGATAGGCCATTATTTAATAATAGTTTAACTAGTGAAGAGAAAAAACACGTTACAGAAACAGCTCTTGATAATTATAGTAATTATGATATAAAAATAATAAATGATGGTAGTCTTAGTGATTTAAAGTATAAGGTTTATGAAATCTTAAAGGAGGATGTTTTATGAAAAAATTAAGTGCAAATGAATTAAGACAAATGTGGTTTGATTTTTGGACAACGAAAGATCATGAAATTATACCAAGTGCATCTTTAGTTCCTATAAATGACCCTAGTATTTTATTTATAAATGCTGGAGTTACACCACTAAAAAAATATTTTGATGGAAGTGTTATACCTAAGAATAGAAGAATGGCTAGTAGTCAAAAATGTATTAGAACAAATGATATTGAAAACGTTGGTGTAACAGCAAGACATCAAACTTTATTTGAAATGTTAGGTAATTTTTCCATAGGGGATTATTTTCGAGATGAGGCTATATCTTGGGCTTTTGAATTCTTAACAGATGAAAAATGGTTAAATATTGAATTAGATAAATTATATTTTACTGTTTATCCTGATGATAAAGAAACTTTTAATAAATGGCTATCACTTGGTGTACCAAAGGAACATATTATTTTATTAGAAGATAATTTTTGGGAAATTGGACAAGGACCAAGTGGACCAGATAGTGAAATATTCTTTGATCGTGGAGAAAAATATGATCCAGAACATTTAGGTATTAAATTATTACAAGACGATATTGAAAATGATCGATATATTGAAATTTGGAATAATGTTTTTAGTCAGTATAATGCCACTCCTGGATTAGATAGAAAAGATTATCCAGAGTTACCAAGTAAGAATATTGATACAGGAATGGGACTAGAGAGAATGCTTGCTATTCTGCAAGAAGTTGATACTAATTTCGATACGGATATCTTTATGCCAATTATTCACAAAATAGAAGAAATAAGTGGCATAACTTATAACCATGAACCATCATTTAAAATTATTGCTGACCATATAAGAGCCATTACATTTGCTCTTGCTGATGGTGCTAATTTTGGAAATAATGGACGTGATTATGTTCTTAGAAGATTACTTAGAAGAGCTGTAAGACATGGTAAGAAATTAGGTATTGAAAATACATTTATGAAAGATTTAGTACCTGTAGTAGTTGATATTATGAATTTCCATTATCCATATTTAAATGATAAAATGGATATGATTATGGGAAAAGTCGATGCTGAAGAAAAATTATTTAGTAAAACTTTATTAAATGGTGAGAAAAAATTACAAGAAATATTTGAAATAAGTAAAAATAAAGAAATTAGTGGAGAAGACGCTTTTAAATTATATGATACATATGGATTCCCATTTGAACTTACTTTAGAATATGCAAGTGAATTTGGTTTTACTGTTTCTAAAGATGCTTTTGAGGATGCTATGAAAAAACAAAAAGAACTTGCTAGAAATTCTCGTAATAAAATTAATACAATGAATATTCAAAATGAAGAATTAATCGCATATAAAGAAAATAGTATTTTTGTTGGATATGAAAAATTAGAAGTTGAAACAGAAATAATAGGATTATTTGATGGAAATCATTTTGTTTCATCATTAGAAAATGAAGGATATATTGTTTTAAAAGAAACACCATTTTATGCTGAAGCAGGTGGACAAGTTGCTGATAATGGAATTATTATGGATGGAAATATTAGTATTGATGTAATTGATGTAACTAAAGCTGTTAATAAACAACATTTCCATTATTGTAAATTTGATGGTGTAGTTCATAAAGGCGATAGAGTAGTTGCTAAAGTAGATGAACAAATGCGAACAAGTATTATGAAAAATCACTCTGCTGCCCATTTATTACAAAAAGCTATGCAAGAAGTATTAAGTGGTGACGTACATCAAGCCGGTTCTAGAATTGATGAAAACAATCTTCGCTTTGATATATTTTATGAAGGAAAAATAACTAAAGATGATTTAATAAACGTTGAAACAAAAGTAAATGAAAAAATTAAAAACTTTGGTGAAACTAAAACAGAAATATTACCAATAGAAGAAGCAAAGAAAACTGGTGCTATATCATTATTTGATGAAAAATATGGTGATACAGTTAGAGTTGTAACAATTGCTGATTCAAAAGAATTTTGTGGTGGAACGCATGTAAAAAATGTAAAAGATATTAGAAGATTTGCTATTAAATCGATAGAATCAAAAGGAAATAATATTTATCGAATAGAGGCTGCAACTGATACTAATATTGAAAAAGAATTATTTTCGGCTATAAAGCCATACAATGATGATATGATAAAATTATTAGGTAAGGCTAAGAAAATTGCTGAAGATGCCATGAAAGAAGGCTTAGAGGTTGACTTTAATTTTGAAATAAATAATGATGCACCTCATAATTATAGTGATGTTTTATTTAACTTAGAAGAAGTTACAAAGATAAAAGAAGGCGTTGCTAAATTAGAAAAAGAATACAAACAAAAAAAGACAGAAAAGGCTTTAGCAAACATAGATAATTTTGCAAGTAACATTAAAGTACTAAATGGTATTGATTTACTTGTAACAATTACCGAAAATTATGACTTAGATATTTTAAAGACTGTTGTTGATGAAATTGTAAATAGATATGATTGTTTAATGTTTGCTATTAATAAAAATAATGATAAACTAAATTTTGTTTGTAAGTATAATGGTACAAATGACAAAATTGACTGTGGATTGCTTGTAAAAGAGGCTACTAATTTATGTGATGGAAAAGGTGGCGGAAGTAAGAAATATGCTCAAGGTGGAGGACAGACATTAGAAGATTTATCTATTATTACCAATATGATTGAAAGTAAGGTTAATGAATTATAATGATTGATGTTGATTTAATTAAACAGAATATGGCTCATAAAAATGACTATTTATCTCCATTTGCTACTAAAGATGATGAAGCGATTAGATTAATAAATTATGATGCATCTAATGATATAAGAACACCATTTTTTAAAGATGCTGATGCTATTATGTTTTGTTTATTATATGCTAGATATATAGATAAAACACAAGTATTTATTAAGGCTCAAAATGATAATATAACTAAAAGAGTGTTACATGTACAACTTGTTAGTAAAATTGCTAGAACTATAGGAAGGGCTCTTAATTTAAATGAAGATTTAATAGAAGCTATTGCTTTAGGACATGATGTTGGACATGTACCATTTGGTCATACTGGAGAATCCATTTTAAATAAAATAAGTTTAGAGCATAATGAAGGTTGTTTTATGCATAATGTTCAAAGTGTAAGAAATCTAGCCTTTTTAGAAAAAAATGGTAAAGGTCTTAATTTAACTGTTCAAACTCTTGATGGTATATTATGTCACAATGGTGAAATTTTATCTGGAAAATATGCTCCTATAAGGAAGGATTCAAAACAAGTATTAAAAGAATACTACGATTGTTATAAAGATGAGAAAAATTCTTTAAAACTATCTCCAATGACTTTAGAAGGATGTGTTGTTAGAATTAGTGATGTTATTGCATACATTGGTAGAGATATCGAAGATGGAATTAGACTTGGACTTATAAAAGAAAGTGATATACCAAAAGATATTACTAATGTACTTGGACAACATAATAATAATATGATAGATACGCTTGTTATGGATATTATTGAAAATAGTGTAGGACATAATTATATTAAACTATCCGATAGAGTATTTAAATCTTTAAATGATTTACAAAAATTTAATTATGAAAATATTTACTATAAAGCACATACTAAAGAAGACTTAGAAAATTATGAAATGATGTTTCGCTCGTTGTTTGATTTCTATTTAAATGCCCTTGATAATAATATAAACTCAGATATAAATGATATTTATTTAAATGATATGAGTGATAATTATAAAAATAATAATACAAGTGCTAGAATCGTTATTGATTATTTAGCAGGTATGACAGATAATTTCTTTATAAAAAAATATGAGCAAAATATAGAAAAATTAAAAAATATATAAATTAATAAATTTGATATAAAGAATACTCAGATATGGAAAATCTGTTATACAGATTTCAAATATTTGAGTATTTTTATAATACTAATTTCCTAAATCACGGGTTTGTACTTCTTTAAAATATATGATAAATTTCTTTTTGTAAGGCTTTACTAGAAGGAGTTTGAATGAACAAAAAAGAAATTAATTTATTAAATGATGCTTTTGTTTAGCATTATTTAGAAGTGAAGAAGCAAGAGATATAATTGCTAATGTAATTAGTATATTACTTGGTATTGATAAAGAAAAACGTATATATGCTGAATATAATTCAGGAGAACTAGTTAAAAATAAACTATTTGAAAAAGGAAAAGTATGCGATATTATCATTAAGATAGATAATGATAATAAAATAATACTAGAAATGAATGGAT
>URIY01000011.1 GCA_900547995.1 uncultured Mycoplasmatota bacterium | reverse complement strand
TTTAAAAAATATAAGTTTTATTTTATTGATGATATTGTACTTAAATATTTAGAAATATTTGATATGGATGAAGATGATGTAGAAGAAAAAATTAATTTTCTTCATGAGAAATTAGGTGATAGATATATTTATATCATTGGTAATGATTTAAGATATTTAGATGAAATATTAGATTATGATGTATAAAAACAATAATAGGAATTGAATAGATTCCTATTTTTTGGTACAATTATACATGGTGATATAATGAAACGTAGTGATGTAGACTTAAATAAAGTAACACCCATGATGAAACAATATTTGGAAGTAAAAGAAGCAAATCCAGATGTTATTTTATTCTTTAGATTAGGTGATTTCTATGAAATGTTTTTTGAAGATGCAATTAATGTATCAAGAGAGTTAGAACTTACTTTAACTGGTAAAAATGCTGGGCTTGATGAGAAAATTCCTATGTGTGGTATACCTCATCACGCAGCCAATATTTATATAGAAAAATTAATTGAAAAAGGTTATAAGGTTGGTATTTGTGAACAACTTGAAGATCCAAAAAGTGCTAAAGGAATAGTTAAACGTGATATTATTCAAATTATTACATCGGGTACTGTTATTGATAATGATTCATTAGTTGAATATGAGAATAACTATATAGGTAGTTTAATTGATTTTGATCATGCATATTCTTTGTGTTATGCTGATATTACAACAGGAGAAATAAATGTTACTACTATTTCACATAATATTTCTAAAGCAGTTAGTGAAATTGTTAGTATTGGAATGAAAGAAATAGTTGTTACAAGTAAAGTTGATAAAACAATTACCGATTTATTATCTAAACAATTTAAAATAACTGTTTCTATTAATGATGAAATAAGCGAAGAAGAAAATTATAAATATATTTATAACGATTTAAATGATATAAGATATATAGAAGCAATTAAATTATTATTAACTTATATATCTAAAACGCAAAAACGTGAATTATCACATTTTCAAAAAGCTGTTATTAAAGAAAATAAAAATTATCTTAAAATGGATATTCACACTAAAAGAAATTTGGAACTTACAGAAACTCTTAGATTAAAACAGCGTAATTTTTCTCTTATATGGCTTTTAGATAAAACTAAAACAGCAATGGGTTCAAGACTTTTAAAACAATATATAGAAAATCCTATATTAGATATTAATGAATTAAATCATCGATATGATATTATAGAAACTTTATTAAAAGAATTTATTTTAAAAAGTGATTTACAAGAATATTTAAATGAAGTTTATGATTTGGAGAGATTATCGGGCCGTATTGCCTTTGGTAGTGCAAATGCTAGGGATTTATTACAACTTAAAAATTCTCTTAAGGTTTTACCTAATATTAAAGATATTTTAGAAAAAATTAATTATTATAAAACAATAGATACTTTTAATGATTTATATGATTTACTTGAGAAAGGCGTTTATGAAAATCCTCCTATATCTATAAAAGAAGGATATTTAATAAAAGAGGGATATAATCAAGAACTTGATGAATTAAAAAGTCTTCGTAAGGGTGGTAAAGATTTTGTTGCTAATTTTGAGGCAGAAGAAAAATTAAGGACAGGCATTAAAAACTTAAGAGTAGGATATAATCGTGTTTTTGGTTATTATATTGAAGTATCAAAAGGTAATACTTCCATGATAAAAGAAGAATATGGTTATGAAAGAAGGCAAACACTTTCTAATTGTGAAAGATATATTAGTCCTATTTTAAAAGAAAAAGAGGCTTTAATACTAAATGCTGAGGAAAAAATTATTGAGCTTGAATATAATTTGTTTATTCAAATTCGTGATGAAATAAAAAGATATATTCCATCATTACAAATCTTGGCAAAAACATTAAGTGAAATAGATGTTCTTCAATCTTTTGCTACCGTTTCAGAAGAAAATAATTATGTGCGACCAAAACTTGTTTCTGAAAGAGATGTATGTATTATTGATGATCGTCATCCAGTTATTGAAAAAGTTATTAATAATGAATATGTTCCTAATGATATTATAATGGATGAAAAAACAAATATTTTACTTATAACAGGACCTAATATGGCTGGTAAATCAACATATATGAGACAACTTGCTATTACCGTTATTATGGCTCAAATAGGCTGTTTTGTGCCTGCTAAGAGTGCTAAAATGCCTATATTTGATGCTATATTTACAAGAATTGGGGCCAGTGATGATTTGGTAAGTGGTGAATCAACATTTATGGTTGAAATGAATGAAGCTAATAATGCTATCCAGAATGCTACTAAAAATAGTTTATTGCTATTTGATGAATTAGGACGTGGTACCGCAACATTTGATGGTATGGCTCTTGCTCAATCTATAATTGAATATATTCATGATAAAATTGGTGCTAAAACATGTTTTTCGACTCATTATCATGAACTTACAGATTTGGATAAGACACTTAAATCACTTAAAAATATTCATGTAAGTGCATATGAAGAAAATGGTAATGTTGTTTTCTTACATAAAATCGAAAATGGCAGTGTTGATAAAAGTTATGGTATCCATGTAGCTAAACTTGCGGGTCTTCCTAGTGAATTAATTGATAGAGCAGATAAAATACTTAACGTTTATGAAAATAAAGAAAAAATGCGTGATGTCAAAGTTCAGGAGGCTTTACCACTTGACGATTTAATTCCTAAAGAAGACGATGAAATAGTAAAAGTAATTAAAGATATTGATATTTTGCAAACAAGTCCAATCGATGCCATTAATATTTTATATAAATTAAAAAGTAAAGTAGATTCTAAAATTAAGAGTTAGGAGGAATATAAATGAAGATAATAAAAAAAGAAAACTGGTGGGTTTGGTTATTACTATTATTATTTAGTTATGGGACAAGTAATATTGTACTTGGTGCTCTTTTAGATGTATATGATAAAAATGCTTGGTATGTAAAGCCTAAAAATTGGCTTCTTGGCTTTTTATGTTTCATTTTTCCCTTTTTTATCATGATAATTGTTTTTCAAATAGAAATTATGTGCAAAGTAAATGCCAAATTAAAAACACCTGGTAGTGAATTATATTTATCTCCATATATATGGTTATCACTAATTATTGTTCCAATATTTGGATGGATATTATTTGTTGTTCTTCTTGTTTATTTGAGTATATGGCCTATTATAATGCTAAAAAATGGTAATGGTGAAAAATATATAGAAGGTAAATAATGAGAAAGAAAAAAAGAAGAATAAGAAAGGGTAGATTATTTATACTTATTGTCTTTTTATTTCTCATTTCATGGGGAATTATTAAATCATTAAGTTTAGGTGTAAATTTTTTACATAATTTAATTGATAAGATGACCGAAAAAAAAGAAGTAGTATCTAATTATAAAGCTGTTGTTACAAGTAATAGTGAAAAAAATAGTAATATTGTTGAAGAATACTTTGTTGATGGCATGAGCACGGAAGATTATAAAAAGTCCATTGAAAAAATAGATGATTATTTGGATATATCAGGCAAATATACTAAAGTAATCTTTGACTTTAATAAGAAGTATCATTATGCAGATTTAGAAGAAATATATAAATCACTTGCTTTATCTGATATTGTTAAAATAGAAATTATCGGTAAGAGTGTTGATAATCGTAATATGTATTCTATTGAAATTGGTAAAGGTGAAGATGTTACGATGTTTGAAGCAGGTATTCATGCTGCGGAAACGGCTAGTCCTCTTTTCATAACTAATTTTATGGTAGATTTAGTAAATAAATATGAAAATGGCGATGAAGATACTAGTAAATTATTAAATAGTCATAAAATTGTTGTTTTACCATCTGCTAATCCTGATGGATATGAAACAGCAATGTGGGGTAAAGATGCTTTAAATAATAAAAGTTTATATATTGCCAAAAAAGCCGATGAAGAAAGTCTTGAATACATCAAAACTAACGCTAATGGAGTAGATTTAAATCGTAATTTCCCATCACAAACTGCAGGATTATACTATAATATGTATGATTTACACTACACCGTTAGTTTAAATAAAAGTATTGATAGACTATCATATTATCCTGGTGATACCCTTGGATCTGAACCAGAAACAAGAGCCATTATATATTGGCAAAATAAATTTGTATCACATTTAAAATCGTATGTTGCTCTTCATACAGCTGGCAGAGTTGTATATAATGGAAAACCTTATTTATCAGATACTTATAATGATAATTCTCATGAATGTGCAAATATTGTCGGTAATATTACTGATTATATGGTTATGTCAAAGGCTGATGAAGAGGCTGGTGAAGGTAATGACGGAACCAGTTCTGAATATATGGCAGAAACAATATCAGGATTTACTTTTAGTAGTGTAACAGGCAGATTAAGTAGTGACTGGTATGCTAAAAAGTATAATCAAATTAAATATGAAAAGGCTTGTGTTATTGTTATAGAAGCATTAGAAAATTATACCAGTGACTTAAATACAATAAAACGTGAATATTATAATTATGATTTAGAAAAGGCTTATTTAGCCGTGATTAATAGATGACAGTTTTTTTAATTTTATGCTATCTATTATGATAATAAACTTTGCTCATTTATTATAAAAATAAATGTAAAAAATAAGTTTTATTATCTAATTTATTGACTTTTAATATTATATATACTAATATAATATGTAAGTTTAGGGGGATATCTATGAAGAAAGATAATAAAAAATTAAAAATTGTTATTAATGGTAATGAAAAAAATAAAAGTGAAATAGTATATAATAATTTACTTAATAATATGGATAGTACAGATATATCTAAAGATAAACAAATAGATTATTTAAAATCTAGGATAAATTTTTTAGAAACTAATATTAAATCAAAGGCTTTACTTACTTTAATTGTTTTAATTAATTTTGTTATTTTATGTTTAGGTATATTCTTTATTTGTATTGATTATAAAATTCTTGGTACTATTATTTCATTATTAAGTTTTGTATCCATTATTATATCACTTACCAAATTTTATAAAGAATATAATAATGTTGAAATGCATAATGATTTTGTTGAAATAGATACACTTAGAAAATTATTAAATTCAAAATTGAAATGATTAATCATTTCTTTTTTATTTTAGATATGATAAAATATATAGTAGGAGTTGAAGAGATATGGAACAAAAGACAAGAAGTGAACTTAGAGTACAAATAATGAATATTTTATATCAAATATCCATTTATAAAATTAAAAATATTACATACAATGTTGATGATGTAATTAAAGAAAATATTGAAATAGATAATGAATTTGTTAAAGAAATAGTATATGGTGTTATTACAAATGAAAAAGATATTGATGAAATTGCTAACAAATATTTAAATAATTGGACTATAGATAGATTAGGATATACAGATCAAGCAATTATGCGTATGGCTATATATGAATTAGAATATACTGATACACCTAAAATTGTATGTATAAATGAGGCTGTTGAACTTGCTAAATCATATAGTGATGATGATGTTAGAAAGATGATAAATGCTTCTTTAGATAAACTTTATCATGATATAGAGAATAATGAATCAAAATAAATATTTAACAGTAGGCGCTCTAACTAGATATCTTAAAGTAAAATTTGATAGAGATATAAATTTACAAACAGTTTTTTTAAAAGGAGAAATATCTAATTTTAAATCACATTCAACGGGACATTTGTATTTTTCTATTAAAGATGAAACAAGCAAAATAAATGCTATAATGTTTAGCACGAATGCTAAAAACTTAAAATTTACACCGACAGATGGCATGAAGATACTCGTTGTTGGGAGAGTAACTGTATATGAGGCAACTGGGAATTACCAAATATATGTTGAGGAAATGTTAGAAGATGGTGTTGGTAATTTATATATTGCCTTTGAAAAATTAAAAGAGCAATTATCTAAAGAGGGATTATTTGATAAAAAATATAAAAAGCAAATACCAAAATATCCTAAAAGAGTTGGAATAGTAACAGCCCCAACAGGTGCTGCTATTAGAGATATTTTAACTACTATAAAAAGAAGATATCCTATATGTGAAACAATTCTTTTTCCAAGTCTTGTTCAAGGTGAAAATGCTAAAGAAGATATCGTTAAAAAAATAAATATGGCACAAAATTACGATATTGATGTTTTAATTGTTGGACGTGGTGGTGGATCTATTGAAGATTTATGGCCTTTCAATGAAGAAATCGTTGCACGTGCTATCTTTGCATCTACTATACCTGTAATTAGCGCTGTAGGACATGAAATTGATTTTACAATTGCCGATTTTGTATCTGATTTAAGGGCACCAACACCAACGGCTGCAGCGGAACTTGCTGTCCCAAATATGATTGATGTTTTAAATTTAATAAGGCAATATAAAATACGTATAACAGAGAGTATTAATAAAAAAATTAATTATTGTGATTTATATTTAGATTCTATAAAAAATTCATTTGTTATTAAAAATCCTCTATTAATATATGAAAATAAAGAACAAAAATTAGATATCTTAAATGAAAATATTAATAGATTATTTAATCATAAATTAGATCTTTTAAACGAAAAAGTAAGTAATTTAAAAAATAAACAAATATTCATAAATCCAAATAAAATATTTGAACCATATAATAAAGAGTTGCAAATAATTATTGATAAACTTACCTTACTTAATCCACTTAATGTTTTAAAAAGAGGATATAGTGTTACTTATATTAATAAACAAATAGTTAAATCAATAACTGATTTGTCAGAAGGAAATAATATTCAAATTAAATTAAAAGATGGAATAATTGATGCAACAATTAAAAAAATAGTGGAGGAAAAAGATGAAATTTGAAGATAAAGTAAAAGAACTTGAAGAAATTGTTAGTAAACTTGAAAATGGAGAATCAACGCTTGATGAATCATTTAATATGTATACTAAAGCCATGAATTTAATTAAAGAATGTGATGCTGAGCTTAAAAATGTAAAAGAAAATGTCAATAAAATTGTTAATGAGAATAATGAATTAAAGGATTTTGAAATAACTGAATAGTTTATGTTAAATAATGTCTTTTTGACATTATTTTTGTTTTATAAATATCTTTTTTGAAAACATAATAATAATGTAGCTTATATGAAAAAAGGAGATGAAGATATGTTTTTTAAAAAATTTAAAAAAACATTAATCGCAATTCTTCTTGCATTATATATTATGCCTAGCTATGCATTTGCTTATTCTGATTATATTGTTGCAGGTGGTAAAAATATCGGAATGGAACTTAATGCTGAAGGCATAATAATAGTTGGATTATATAAAGTTGATAATTCCTATCCTGCTGGTGATGCTGGTTTAAAAATTGGAGATATAATAACTAGCATCAATGAAAAACCTGTTTCATCAATAAATGAGATGGTTGATCAAATTGATAAAAGTTCTAACAAAAATGATATTAAAATTGAATATTTAAGAAATAATGTAAAAAATGTAACCTCCTTAAAACTTAGTATGGACAATAATGGCGTATTTAAAACAGGACTTTATGTAAAAGATAGTGTTTCTGGTGTTGGTACTCTTAGTTTCATAGATCCTAAAACAAAAATATTTGGTGCATTAGGACATGAAATACTTGAAAAAGCAACTGGAAAAATACTAGAAATAAAAGATGGTAAAATATTTGATTCAACTGTAACAGGAATAATCAAAAGTGAAAATGGTAATCCTGGAGAAAAAAATGCCAAATTAGAACAAAATGATATTCTTGGATCAATAAAAGAAAATACAAATAAAGGTGTTTTTGGTATATATAATGATGATATATCAAATGAAAAACTTTATAAAGTAGCGTCAATTGATGAAATTAAAGTAGGACCAGCTGAAATTCTTACGGTACTTGAAAACAAAACCATTTCTACATATGATATAAATATTATTAAACTAAATAAAAAACAAGATACCAAAGGAATTTTATTTGAAGTAACAGACAAGGAGTTATTAGAAAAAACAGGTGGAATTATTCAAGGAATGAGTGGTAGTCCAATTATTCAAGGTGATTTAATTATTGGAGCAGTTACCCATGTTGTTGTTGATAATCCAACAAAGGGCTATGGTATATTTATCACCAATATGTTAGAAGAAGCAGAAAATTAAAGAATGATTTATTCATTCTTTTACTTTTTTTGTATTTAAATTTCAAAGAATATACTGTATAATTATTATTGTAAGAAGAGTAGAGGTTGTTATGAGATTTAAACGAATATATATTGAAATAACTAATTGTTGTAATCTAGCATGTCCCTTTTGTATAAAAAATAGTAGAGAACCTAAAATGTTAAGTTTTGATGAATTTAAATTTATTTTAAACAAAATTAAACCTTATACTAATTATTTATATTTTCATGTATTAGGTGAGCCACTTTTGCATCCTAATATTAATGAATTTATTGATTATGCCAGTAGTAATAATTTCAAGGTTAATATTACAACAAATGGGTATTTAATTAATAAAATTAAAAACAACAACAATATTAGACAATTAAATATTTCATTACATAGTTTTGATGATAAGGGTAAATTATCTCTTAATGATTATTTAAAAAATATTTTTGATGTGGCAGAAAATCTTGCTAAGAAAGGTACAAAAATATCCTTTCGTTTGTGGGTAGATAATAACACAAATGATCAAATTTTGGATAAAATAAATGAATATTTTGGTACTAATATTATTTTGAATAATTTTTTAGGAAATATTACAATAAAGGAAAATATCTTTTTAAGTATATCTAAACCATTTATTTGGCCATCACTAAATAATGAATTTTATAATGAAAAAGGTACATGCTATGGTCTAAAACAGCACATTTCTATTCTTTCTGACGGTACTGTTGTTCCATGTTGTCTTGATACTAAAGGTAATATTAATTTAGGAAACATATATAATGATGAACTTGATGATATTTTAAATAGTAAAAGAGTACAAAATATTATTAATGGCTTTAATAGTAATTTAAAAATAGAAGAATTATGTAAGAGATGTTTCTTTATTGATAAATAGGTGATATATATGCAAAAGATGTTAAAATTTTTAAAGAAAAATAAATATTGGATTTTTGTCATAATTTTATATATTTTACTTTTTATTCAGATGCAAAGCGTTTATATGTATGCTGATGATTATGATGTTGTTTTTAGGTTGGATTCCTTTGATACATATTTAGATATTATAGCAAGTGAAATGAATCGCTACTTTAATCATTGGTCCGGAAGACTTATTGGACACTTTACAGTAATTAGTGGTTTAAGTCTTTTTGGAATGAATTTTTTTAGGTTTTTAAATCCTATAATGGTATTTATTATTTGTTTATTTATATCCAAAATTATTAAATTTAAATTAGATATTAGTCTTTCAAAGTTAATATTTTGGTTAACTATTTCCATTCTTGGAATAGAATTTTTTATAACCCGTGAGTGTCTTTATTGGGCAGATGGTACTATATTATATTTATGGGGATATGTACCTTTAATTATAAATATATATATAATTTTAAAAGCTTTTTATAAAGATAAAAAATTAACAATATTTGAATTTATTATTTGTATATTATTATGTACCATTATTAATTTTACAATGGAAAGCACACAAGTATTTAATTTAATATTTTTGTTTTTATTGATTATTTTTAATTATAAAAAATATATGAAAAAGAGAAAAATATTATTCATATTCATTTATACAATGACAATATTTATACTAAGTTTTTTTATTCCAGGTAATCTAGCAAGACTTCATAATAGTAGTTTTACAGATCAAAATTTTATTATTACACTTTTACAAAGATTTTATTTATTTGTGAGTATGATAGTTTCATGTAGATTTAATTATTATTTATTTATTATTTCCAATGTTATATTGTTAAAAACTAACTATCAAAAATTAGAAAATAAAAAAATATTTTTTTATCTTTTAGTTTTACTAAATATTATTAATGGATTAAATATCCTATTTGGCTTTGCAACTGAAAATAATTTTAATATGGTTTTTCTTGTAATTTATATACTATATATTATGATGATAATTATAGTAGGTTATATAAATCTTAAAAACGAAAAAATACTAATGAATGCTATCACATCAAGTATTTTCACCAGTCTCTTTTCCGTTTTGCTTGTATCATATTGGTGTACAAGATTTTACTTGATTTATTTAATAATTAGTATAGTTTTTATTATATATTCTTGTATGTGTAGAAATGAAAAAGGAAAAATAATAATATTATTAAGTATTATATATTGTTTAGATGTTAAGGCATTTATTTTATTAATAGTTTTATTGTTACTTAAAAAAATAGGCAATTTACGCAAATTGAACATAAAATATATCTGTTTAACCATAATTATTTTAATTTTTAGTAATCGTTTTTTATGGACAATATACTATTATCGTAAAAATGTTCCTGCTTTTAAATATAATAATTATATATTAGAAAATAAAGTTAACAATAATGGAATTATATATTTGAAAAAATTACCACATAACGATTATAGGTTTCAACTGCCTTATGATGCTGATTATGTAAATTTTTGGTTTAACCGTTATTATAATTTAAATGGATACTATGTTATTTGGGAGGATTAATGTATGAAAAAAATTATATTTACATTTCTTTTGTTATTCCCTTTTTTTGTAAGTGCTCTTGAAATAGATAGTAAACATGCCATCCTTTATAATTTAAATGAGGATAAAATAATATTCGAAAAAAATAGTAATGAAATAACTAGTATAGCAAGTCTAACTAAAATTATGACAACTATAGTAGCCATTGAAAATATAGAAGATTTAGATGCAAAGGTTACAATAAAGGAAAGAGATTTTAATGGATTATATGATGCATCACTTGCTGGTTTTGAAGTAGGTGATGAAGTTACATATAGAGATCTTTTATATGGTACAATGCTTCCTAGTGGTGCTGAAGCTTCACTAGCACTTGCAAATAATATATCAGGATCAGTTAATGGTTTTGTAGAGTTAATGAACGAGAAGGCCAAAGAATTAGATATGAAAAATACACATTTTGTAAACACATCAGGACTTGATGTTAATAATCATTATTCAACTGTTTATGATATTGCCCTTCTTTTAAAATATTGTTTAAATAACAAGACTTTTAAAACTATATTTGAGAGTACATCTTATAAAACAAGTAATGGTGAGTTAACATTATATAGTACCTTTAGATATACAGCTATAAAATATAATTATAAAAATGACTATATTTTAGGCGCTAAAACAGGTTATACAGATGATGCTGGCAAATGTTTAGCTAGCATTGCATATGACCAAAATAATGATATTTTATACTTACTAGTCACAACAGGAGCCAATACAAGTACAGATGATGCATATCATATAAAGGATGCTACAAATATTTATACATATTATTTTGAAAATTATGGATATGTAAATTTAATGGATGAAAATGAATTATTAGTATCAATTAAAACAAAATATAGTAAAAATAAATATCTTAATTTTTATGCTAAAGAAGATGTAAGCTTTTATACTAAAAAAGATGAGTTTGATAAAAATAAAATAAAGATTATATATGATGGAGTAAATATTATAGATCAAAGTATTAAAAAGGGTGAAAAACTGGGAACAGTAGGTATTTATTATGATGATGAATATATAAATAATATAGATATTATTTTAAATGATGAATATAAATTTTCAATAATATATTTTTTACTACAAAATAAAAAAATAACTATACCAGTTATTTTAGGAATATGCATTCTTGTTTATTTAATCAAACAAATAAACAAGAACTAACAAACATCGCTATAGTAGCAACTAATAAAATGATTGCTACTATTTGTTTTACTCTAGGCTTCATTTAAACACCTCACTTATAAGTATTATACTATATATTTATTATTTTTGGAATAATTAATTAAAAAAGTAATATTATTTAGTGAGGTGAATTATGAAAAAATATTTGGACAAACTTAAAAGAAATATAATTGTTAATAAAAAAATGATAGTATTCTTTGGAACATTAATTATAACAGGAATAGTAGCTGGTTCACTGTTTGGTATTATTATTAAAGGAAATGATAAATCACTTGTATCTGAGTATATAAATACTTTTTTTAATAATATTAATAATAATGGTATAAATTATGTTACAAGTTTTATTAATTCTATTATTAGTAATTTTGTATTTATACTAATTATTTGGATTCTTGGTATATCTATTATTGGGTGTCCTATAACTATTTTTATGTATTTTTCTAAGGCTTTTTCACTTGGTTTTACCATTGCAAGCCTAATTGTAAATTACAATATTAAAGGCGTTTTATATGCCATTATATACATAATACCGTCACAAATATTCTTTATTTTAGGATATACTTTACTTATGATATATTCTGTCTCTTTGTCGTTAAAATTATGTATATCTATTATAAAAAAGAAAAGTATAGATTTTAAATATATTATGAATAGGTACTTAATTGTTTTATTAATAACATGCATTTTGATAGTAATAGGTAGTCTATTTGAAAGTTTTGTAATGCCATATTTATTAAAATTTATACTATCAATTTTAAAATAATATTGATATAATGTATATGTAGGTGATGTCATGAAAACAGTAGTAGTTGGTATGAGTGGTGGAGTAGATAGTAGTGTATCTGCCATACTTTTAAAAAAACAAGGATATAATGTTATAGGGTTATTTATGAGAAATTGGGATAGTACTCTTAATAATGATTTTCTTGGGAATCCTAATTTAAATAATAATATATGTCCACAAGAACAAGATTATAATGACGCTAAAAGCGTATGTGATAAAATAGGTATCCCCTTACATCGTGTTGATTTTATTAAGGAATATTGGGATTATGTTTTTGCATATTTTTTAGACGAATTAAAAAAAGGTAGAACTCCTAATCCTGATGTTATGTGTAATAAATATATTAAATTTGATATGTTTGCTAAAGAAGCAAAAAAACTAGGTGCAGATTATATTGCAACAGGGCATTATGCAAGAATTAAAGATGGGCATCTTTATAAAGGAATAGATGACAATAAGGATCAAACTTATTTCTTAGCGCAAGTTTCTAAAGACCATTTAAGTAATGTATTGTTTCCTGTTGGAGAACTTACTAAACCTGATGTTCGTCAAATTGCTTTAGAGTATGATTTAATAACGGCAAAAAAGAAAGATTCAACAGGTATTTGTTTTATTGGTGAAAGAAATTTTAAAGAATTTTTAGAAAATTATTTACCTAATATACCAGGTGATATTATTGATATAGAAACAAATAAAAAAATTGGAAATCATGTTGGTTTAATGTATTATACAATAGGGCAGAGAAGGGGACTTGATCTTGGAGGAAACTGTGATAAATATTTTGTTGTTGGCAAGAATATAGAAAAAAACATATTATACGTTGCTATGGGAGATGCTAATGAATATTTATTTAGTGATATGGTAACGCTTGAAGATGTTAATTTTATTAGTGATGTTAGACCCACAAAATGTCAAGCAAAATTTAGATATCGTCAAAAAGATGTACCTGTTGAAATTGTGTATGATAATGTAATTTCTGTTAAATATAATCATGTAAAAGCCGTTACACCTGGTCAATTATGCGTGTTATATCTTGATGATGAATGCATAGGTAGTGGTATTATAAAAGACGTTTATAAAGATAATAAAAAAATTTGGTATTTATAACTATACTATTGCTTTACACTTGACATTTGACACATTAGTGGTAAAATTAGTATAGGAGGTTTTAGATATGGACAGATTAAATGAAATCTTACATGAATTAGGAATATCTAAAGTCAAATTGGCTAAATTCTTAGGTGTTTCTAGACAAATGATTTATAATTATTTAGAATTAGATGATGTAAATAAATGGCCTAAAGATAAAAAAGTTTTATTATTTAATTTACTTGGTGTTAAAAGTTCTGAAGAAATATCTAGTATAAAAGTTGATACTGATTATATTATGAATGTTGAATCAAAACTTAATAACTTATTTGATAAAGATGAACAACAATGTGATTTTAATGATAATATTGATATTTACGATGGTTTGAATAAAAGGCAAAAAAGTATATTACACAATATTATAGAATTAATTAAAGAAAATATGAGTGACAATAATGACAGTGATGAATCATATAATACGTATAAATACTTATATCATTTCTTACAAGCAATGAATCAAACAAAAGAATTAAAATACATACTTGGATATTTTTCAAAAGCCAGTGGTGCAATTTCCATAAAAGAATATGCTTTTGATGAAAATGAACAATTTATATTTGAAAGCATTCTATTCTCAGCAATGACATTATATAATAATGGTGGTGCTTCCAAAACAAAACTTGCTGAAGCACATAAGAGATTTGAAAATCAAATTGAACATAAAATTGAAGAAAAAATGAGTCGTACAATGGAATTAAATTCAATTAAGACACAAGCTTTAAAAGAACTTGGTTATACAGAAATTAATGAACAAAATGCTGCTGAAATATTTGAAAAAATTGCTGAAATACAATCAAGAAAAGTATTATCATAAAACAACATAATATTATAGAAAAAAAATAAAGAACATGCCATTTGTTCTTTATTTTTAAGACTAAATAAAATAATTTATAATGTATATTATGTTAATTTCTATATTTGATAAAATAATAATTAAATAAATGTATATATTAATTATATTAGTTAATACTATTTATGGGTGATTATGATGAAAAAAAGTAAAATGAATAAGAACAACAAAATTACTAATAATAACAAAGTAACTAATAGTTGTCATTCTACTAATTCAAATGAAAAAGTTGGATTTAATACAACTGATGAATCTAAATCATTTAAATATGATGAAGAATCAGAACATTCTTTTGAATTAAGAGATTGTAAATAACCCAATTTAAATTAAAGAGTATAATGCTTAATTATTATACTCTTTTTTATATTCTATTAATGCAGACGCTATTTGATCTGGGCAAGATGTATCTTTAGTTCTACATTTAATGCCGCTTAAAGTATTAATAATCTCATCAATATTTTTACCAATACATAATTTAGATATTCCTAGTAAATTACCAGGACATCCATTCTTAATTTCAATATTTTTAATTACGTTATTTTCTATTACAAATTTCATTTCTGTTGAACAAACATTTTTAGGATAATATATATACTCCATTACTACTTTTACCTCCCCTTCTCTATTTATTTTATCAATTTTTAAGAAAAAAGTAAATGATTAGTAAACATTAGTATACATCCTAAAATAAAATATTTAATTGTTTGTTTTTTATCATGATATTTAAGAGATCCAGGTATTAATTCATATATAGATATATGTATCATAATACCTGCAATAAAGGCAAATAAGATTCCTAAAATAAAGTTGTTTATGTATTTACTTAAAAAGATATATGCTAAAAAAGCACCAAATGGCTCAGATATAGCCGATATTAATGTATAATTAAAGGCTTTCTTTTTACTATTACTTGAATAATATATAGGAACTGAAATGCTGATACCTTCTGGTATGTTATGGAAGGCAATTGCAAGTGTCAGAGCAATACCTAATTTTATATTACTTGTTGTTGCCATAAAAGTAGCTATTCCTTCCGGTATATTATGTAAAATTATGGCAAGCATGCTAATAATGCCTATTTTATATAATTTATTATTTTTAGAGTTATTCTCTGGTAGCAATGCATCAATAGTCATAGAACAAATTATACCAATTACAAAGAAAATTAAACAAAAAAGGATATTTGGTACTATTTTAAATATATTACTTAATTCATTAAAGGCTTCTGGTAATAAATCGGTTAATGATACAGTTATCATAACACCAGCTGCAAAGGCTAGAGAATTCATGACAATTTTATCTTTATTTTTAAATTTAATAAATATTGGAAGTGTTCCAATCAATGTAGATAATCCTGCCATTATAGGTAGTATAAAAGGGTATATATTATTCATAGAATCACCATTTAAATATATGAAAATAACTATCATTTTTTGATAGTTATTTTATTAAACTTTTAACATCGTCTTTTGTACTTAACAATTTATAATATTGTTGTAATTTTGTTTTTATAATATAATTAACTCTTGCTTCAGTCAAATCAAATATTTCACCTATTTCTTTTGATGTATAAGCTTTGTTACAGTTTACCCCATATTTCATTAAAACAATTTGTGCATCTCTACTTATTTCAGAAAAACGATAAAGCCATTTAACAAATTTTTCATATGAAATTTTTTTGATTGCCTCTTCTTCTATATCATATATCTCATCAGCGTATGAAATTTTTCTATTTTTAATATCATTTATATCAACTTGTGTTAATGGTAGGTTATTAACTTTTTTATAATCTTTATTTGTCATTTCAAAAAATTCAGCTATTTCATCATCAGATGGATTAATGCCGTATTTAGTAATATATGCATTTATAAATTTATCAATTTTATCTTTTAAATATAGTTTTTTAGTTGAAAAATTAAAGTAATTCTTATTTATTAATAAATAATCTTGCATTCCTCTTAACACATTAATATATACATATCCATGAAATCTTGTATTAAGTGTTAAAGAATAATTATTAATACATTTAAGTAAGATAATATTTCCTTCTTGAATTAAATCTGAAAGAATATCACTTTCTTTTCCAACTAATCCTTCAGCAATCGCTACAATAAATCCTAAATATTTATTAAAAAGATGTTCTTTAGAGTCTAAATTTCCTGCCTGTACTTCCATTAATAAATTTTGTTCTTCCTTTAAACTTACTTTTAAAGTATTTTTTGCAATTTCTTCTTTATAAATATCCGTACTTGTTGTATATTTTTTCATATCCATTTCCCCTTTTTGACCATTATATTACCATAAAAACAATACTATGTCAAATAAAAAGGTTATTAAGAAATTTAACCTAAATATTCTTTAACAACCTTTATAATTCTATTTGCTTCAGCAATTAATTCATCATAATTTTGAATAATATATTCAAGATTATTTGCTTTACTTTCCATTTCATGATTTAAAGATAATTCTGCTAGTTTAGTAAACCCTAAGTATTTAGAATCACTTTTCATAGCATGAACTAAAATAGCATAATTACTCATATCTCCTGCTTCTTTAAATGCTTTTATTTTTGGTAAACGTTCTTCTGATTCAGTTAGAAAATCATTAAGTGTTTCATCATACATTTCCATGTCACCAAGTATTTCTAATCCTTGATCCACATTTATTCCATTATTTTTAAGTATATTTATATCTTTCATATTTGTCTCCTTAATTCTGTAAAAATTTTTTTAAAACTTTATTTAATTCATTAGTATCAATAGGCTTTGATAAGTAATCATCAAATCCAGCCTTTAGATATTCTTCCCTTTTTCCAACTATAGCGTCAGCTGTTAGCATTATGACAGGGATATCAAATCCTTTTATATTTTTTAGATTGTGTAATGTTTCTATTCCATCCATTTCTGGCATCATTTGATCTAGTAAAATTAAATCAAACTTTGAACCATTATTAATTAATTCAAGTGTTTTAATACCGCTATCTACGGTTGTTATTTCAACATTATACGGTTTTAATAACCTCTCAGCCACTTTTAAATTTAATTTGTTGTCATCAACGACCAATATTTTCTTTCCCTCAGTATCAAAAGTACTATTTTTCTTTTTAGAAATCACATATTCATTAATATCACCAATTACTTTATCATCAATAAGTTTTTGATTAACAATAATAGTAAAAGTTGTCCCTACTCCAACAGTACTTTCAACATCTATTTGACCATTTAATAAATCCATTAATTTTTTGGTAATAGTAAGTCCCATTCCTTCGATATATTTACTATTATCATTGGTAACTTTTTTAGATTCATCAAATAATCTACTTAATTTATCTTTTTCAATACCACAGCCTGTATCGGAAACTGATATAATTAAATCACATGTATTATTTTTCTTTTTACTATCTACTTTAATAGTAATTGAACCTTTATCAGTAAATTTAATAGAATTATTCAAAATATTATTTAAAACTTGTCTAATCCTTGAACTATCACCAAATAATTTGGCAGGAGTTTTAGGATCTATTACTAAATTTAATTTGATTTCTTTGTTTCCTATATTTTCATTGGTAATATTTTCTAAATCTTTTAAAAATTTAGGAACATTATATTCTTTTTCTACTAATGTTTCTTTACCTGATTCTATTTTAGATATATCAAGTATTCCATCTATAACATCGAGTAAATTCATACTTGCACTATTAATATTTTCAATATCTTCCCTTACATCTTTAGGCAAATCTTCATTTAATATTGATGAACTAAGTCCTATAATAGCGTTCATTGGTGTTCTAATTTCATGGCTCATAATAGCTAAAAATTCTGATTTAGCTTTATTAGCTTTTTTAGAATCTTTTAAAGCGTTTTGTAACAATTGATTTTGTTCACGCATATATTCAGCATTTTCTGTAACATTTTTGGTAAGAATAGTTACATGTAATTCGCCTTTGTTTGTTGTAAAAAAAGCCGTACTTTCAAGCCAAATAACATTATCATCAATCAATCTATATCGAACAGAAATTGGTTCGAAATTTTTGGTTTCTAGTATATCTAAAAATCTTTTTCTAGAAAATAAATTTTTAACGTTATTACGATCATTTTTTAAAATATATGTATCAATAATATTGTTCATTTCGGTTTCATAATTACCATTTTTTTCATTGCCAAAGTATGAAAATTCAGGCTTTAAATTATGAAGGCTCATTTCATTATTACTTACATTTACGTCAATTTCAATATCATATGATACTGATGTAATCTCATTTAATTGTTTTTCTCTTGTTTTTATATCAGCTGCTTGTGTAACTAACAAATGTTGTTGATCATGTTCTTTTGTTACATCAGAAATTAAAATAACATTGTAATTTAATTTCTTATCCTTAAAAGGATATATTTTCACCTTTATCCATCTAGTATGTTGATATGCTGGGTTTT
Organism: uncultured Mycoplasmatota bacterium; assembly: GCA_900547995.1. Taxonomy (GTDB): domain Bacteria; phylum Bacillota_I; class Bacilli_A; order RF39; family UBA660; genus UMGS1045. The sequence goes on along the minus strand of URIY01000011.1, from coordinate 21,058 downwards.
TAAAAGCAAGCATTTGACTTACAAATTCACTTTTTTGATTCCATTCCTCTAATTCATTTTTTAATACAGGTATTTCAAATATCTGATTAATAATTTGGTTAGTTTCTTTTTCGCTCTCTTTAATACCAAGCACTTCATATGCATTATTAGTGGTATAGATATACTCACGTTTATTAACATCATACATGGCATATATTGTATCAGAATTTTGTACTAAAGAATTAAAAAGTTTATCTCTATGATGTAATTCCTTTGTTTTACTTTTACCAAAAACAAAACTGGATAACCAAAAAATAACAATAAATAAAAGCATTATAATTAAATAAATAATAAAATATCTATTTGCAATTAATTCTTTCATTCCATTATTAGTTATACCATTATAAATGATAAAAAGACCTATACATAACAAAATAATAAATATTATAATAAATATTTCTTTTAATCTTTTACCCATTTAAGTAATCCTCCTACTCTACTATAAGAATTATAACACAAAATTAACTTTATAAAAAGAAATTTTGACAATATATGACTTATAAATTAAATTTTATCTTCCTCTTTATTTATAATTAAACTTTTATATGTAATTTTAAATAATCGATCATAAAAGGTAGTCTTTTTATGTAAAAGTTTAATTATAATAGTTAAATAAAGAATAAATATAAAGATAAAATATATACCAAAAATTATTAAGATATAAATAGAATCTAAACGAAGATATGTAACTAATTTTATTAATAAAATAACGAAATAATATGGCATGATAAAATAAAATATTAATAAAAATATGGGTCTCATAATAGTACCTATGATTTTATTTTTATATTCTATCTTTACTTTTAAATATATTCCCCCTAATGTTCTTCCTTTAGATATAAAGGGTATAATTATATAATATATTATAAAAAGAAAAATAAATGATTTAAAACCCATATGTTCTATATTTAAATTTATTCTTGAAACAAGGTATAAAAAAGTATAGATTATACCAAATATTAAGATATCAAAGAAAAATAAAGTAATACGTCTAAGACCAGATACCATCATTCCTTTTTGTATGGATTTATTATCAATCTCTTCCCTAGTAGGTAATACTTTATTAAATAATCCCATTATATAATAGCCTATAACTCCTCCAATGGTATTTGTTAATAAATCATCTACATCAAATAAACGATAAGGCCTTGGATAAATAAAGTATAATCCTGAAAGCTGTGTTAATTCAAAAAATAATGACAGTAAAAAACTATAAAGAAATGTTTTTTTGATACTACATTTAAAATAATATCTTAAATACATACCAAATGGTATAGTCATAAAAATATTAAAAACAACTGTATAAACACTAACATTGCATATTCCTTTTAAATATGTACTAGGATTATTTAAAACAATATGACTATTTTTGATAATATCACTAATAAAATTAAAAGGAATGAGTTGCATAAAATTCCCGGTCATATTAGATACCTCTTCTATAGTTGGAAGCGGTAATATAACAAGGAAATATATAACTAAAAGATATAAAATAAAGGAATATATAATAACAGTTCGAAGTTTATTAATAGATCCATAATGATGATATTGATATAATATATAAGGAATAGTAATTAATAAAGCAAGTAAAGGAAAAGATAAAAAGGCTGTTTTAATAACATTAATATAATTCATAAAATTATTTTAAAACAACAACTTTAATTTAATACATAAAGATAGCGAACAAATGGTTCGCTAATCTTTAATAATATTATTTACTATATCTGTAAACTCTTTTTGAATTTCCTTTAGTCTTCCCTTTTTATTTGCCTCAAAACGCATAGTAATATTTGGTCCTGTATTAGATGCTCTAACAAGAGCCCAACCATCTACAAAATTAACTCTTACACCATCAATATCAACAATATGATATTCTTTTTTCTTAGCGTAATCTTTAATTTTCTCAATAATAGAAAATTTCTTCTCATCAGGAACAGCAACTTTAATTTCCTCTGTTGCATAGTATTTATTTATTCCATCTAACAATTCACTTAATTTTTTATCAGTATTAGATAATATTTCGATCATACGAAGGCCGGCATAAATTCCATCATCAATTCCAGGAAATTTATCTCTGAAATAAATATGTCCTGAATATTCCCCCCCAAAATCAAAATCGCCTTCTTGCATCATTCTACATGTATAAGAGTTACCTGTACGATACATTACTGGTTCAATATTTAGTTTTTCAAGTTCATCTATAAGTGTTTTCGAACATTTAACATCAAACATTAATTTCTTATTTTTCATTTTAGGGGCAATATACCTACATACAATTAGCATATATAAGTCAGCAGGAATAATATTTCCTTGTTCATCAACAATACCTACCCTATCAGCATCACCATCTATGCCAATACCAATATCATAGCCAAGTTCTTTAACTTTTTCTGACAAATCTTTCATATTTTTTGATACTGATGGATCTGGATGATGATTTGGAAAATTACCATCACTATCACAGTATAATGGATAATATGGTATTCCAAACATATCAAAGATATCTTTAATAATTATAGAGCCTGTCCCATTTCCACAATCTAAAACAGCACGTATTTTTTTCTTTCCCATATTAACAGATTTAGAAAGTAATTTTAAATAATCTTCTTTTATATCTCTTTTAATTTCAAAACCAATTCCATCTGAAAAATTTTGTTCAAAAGTAAAATCCATAAATTTTTTAATAAGTGGTCCATAGGCATTTGCAACTTCATCAAAAGCCATTTTAAAACCATTGTCATCTTTAGGATTATGACTTGCAGTAATCATAATGCCTGTTTTCATACTATAAAATTTTCTAGCATAGTAATACATTGGTGTCGTAACTAAACCAAGATTAACAACATTAATACCTGTCTCTAATATACCTTTAATTAAAGCATTAGATAATATTGGAGATGACAATCTATTGTCATGACCTATAATTGTTTCTGTTACACCCATTTTCTTTATGTAAGATCCAAAACTTTTACCAAGTGTATAAGCAACATCTTCATTTAAATCAACTCCATATACACCTCTTATATCATATTCTCTAAATATATTTTTGTTTATATTTTTTGTTAATTTCATTTTATCACCTATTTTATCCTCTCTAAAAAACTTTTTCCATAAACATCATCAGATAGTTTAAAATTATCTGATATAGTGGCACCAATATCACAAAGTGATTGCAAATAAGGTATTTCGCCCGTACCACTAAGGGCACTATTAAATATTAAGACTGGTACTTTTTCCCTCGTATGATCATTACCTGTATATGTAGGATCATTACCTAAATCGGATGTTATAATAAGTAAATCATCACTTCTCAGGCTACCAGCAATTAATGGAATACTATTATCAAATCCCTTTAATACTTTAGTATAACCAATTTTATTTCTTTGATGCCCCATTATATTTAAATCACTTAAACTTGTTATACAAAGCCCTGTAAAATTAAATGACGTTGCCTTAATTAACTTTTTAAGAGATTCAATATCATTATTTGTTTTACATATATTAGTCATTTCATTATTATTAAATATTTTAGTGGCTTTTCCAATAGTAATTACTTTATATCCCTGTTCTTTTAATAATTCTAAAGTGCTTTTATATTGTTTATGTTCATAAGCATCAATCTTTTTTGTAATTGTAAAACTATCTGGTTTGCCACTAAATCCTGTAGCAATTATTTTATTAACTAAAAAGTTATTTTCATTAAATATATCTAATATCATTTTACCAATCCTAGCAAGTTCTTTGGTTGGTATAATGGTTTCATGTGCAAAAATTTTAAGTGCATAATAATCATATGTAATAATAATATCACTTGTTTTTATTTGATTAACACCATAATTATTTATAATGTTCATATCATTATCATTAGGTACAATAATAAGTCTTCTATCAATTTCTGATTCGATATAATTGTATAAATCTTTATCAATTTTTTCTAAATTGACGATTTTTTTCTCACCTATAGTAACATTACCCATCATTTCTTGATAATTAATAAAAGTATTTTTATTATCACTAGCAGGAGTCGCTTTAGTATAGTAACCTACTGTTTTATTATCAGATTCTTCTAACAATTCAAACAATCCCATTGCTTTTAAATTAGGATACTCTATACCACTATTCTCAGTAGCATGAAGCAAAGTATTTGACATACCATCGCCATATTTATCAGAATCATTTGCGGCCCCTATACCGAGTGATTCTAAAACTATTAAAAAGATTCGTTTATATTTCATAACATCCTCCTACTATCATTTTACCCATGTGGATGATAAGTATGATAATTTTTATCAATCATATTATTAGATATATTTGTATATATTTGTGTTGTTGATATACTAGAATGCCCTAATAGTTCTTGAATACTGCGCAAATCAGCACCTCGCTCTAATAGATGTGTTGCAAACGAATGTCTTAAAGTATGGGGCGAAAAATTGGTTTTAATACCTTTTTCAAAGCCAATCTTTTTAATTATTTTAAAAAAGGCTTGTCTTGTAATTTTATCACCATGATTATTTAAAAATAAATATTCACTTGTCTTTCCTTTTGAAAGCCATCCTTTAGCATTTATAATATAGAGCTTTAGAGCATCTAGAGCATAATCACTAATTGGCAAAATTCTCTCTTTACTACCCTTACCAAAAACTCTAACACAAGCGTTATCAAAATCAATATCATGATTTTGAATATTTACAAGCTCACTAACACGAAGACCACTTGAATACATAAGTTCTAGCATAGCTTTATTGCGATAATCATAATAGTCTTTAATATCAATATCTAAAAGGCTATCAACCTCATCTATAGTTAAAGTTTTAGGTAATGCTTTTTTTCTTTTAGGCAATTCCATATCATCAACAGAATTTTTCTTTAATCCTTTAAATAACATTAAATATTTATAAAAGCTTTTAAGTGTTGATATATTATTGCATATTGAAGATGAATCTAATTTTAAATTTTCAAATAAATATTTTCTATAACTATCAAAATCATTTTCTTTGATAGAAGAAATATCTTTATTATTAAAAAACTGCGTAAAATGATTTAAATTATTTTGATAAGTATTTATCGTGTTTTCACTATATTTTTTATCAATTCTTAAATATTCTAAATATTCATTTTCTAAGTCTTTTAGGCGTTCCATATACCATCACCTATCATAATTATAGCAAAAACACTATTATTTTACTAGTTTTTTTATTATACTATACACATCAAATGTAAAACAAAAAAAACTATTATCAGTAAATAGTTTTATAAATATTATTTTTTTCTTAATGTAAGTGGCTTTTTATCAAGGGATACTTTTTTCTTATTATCTATATTATTTTTATTTAATGAATTATGAGATTCAATATAATATCTTGCATATTCCTTAATTGCACTATTATAATCATAGTCAATATTTTCCGAAAGACTTTGTATCATCTCTTTAATAAAATAAATATGATTAATATCATCAAAACATGTTTTAGGAATATCACCACACAATAAAGATATGTTTAGTCTTGCCCTTAATCTATCAACCCAAGGCATTAATCCAATTTTATTTGCATATTCATGTAATTCGGTCAAAGCATAATTCATTGGTTTAATTAATTCCCTTTGTTGTCCAACATTACTTTTATGTGCATCACTATCATCTTTCATTTCAACCTTATCATTAAAAGATTTAATTTTAGATTCTGTTTCCTTCTTTGTATTTAAGTATTTTATATAGTCTTCCATATATTTTTCAAAATCATTTCGATAATCATAATATTTTCTACCTTTATATAATTTTATAACATGATTAATGAACTTGCTATGATCACCATTTTTATCAACGATGTTTTTATTTTTTAAGTACTCGTTTATTTTATCTTCAAGTTCTTTCTTTTGAATAGTTGGAATTAATTCTGTCGAATTACATTTAATCCCATATATAGTAGTATTGTAAGGAAGACAACCTACTTTAGATATGCGGGAAAGAGATTCTTCAATAAAAAATAAACTAGTTTCTATTATTAATTTAATATTATAAAACCGTATAAATGAATCAGTATATATTAATCTTAAATTTTTAGACAAATTTAATGATTTTAAAGATGTACAATTTTCAAATGAATAATTATCAACTTCACTAACATTATAAAGCCCTTTAACTTCTATTAATGATATGCAACCTCGAAATGCATGGGAACCTATTTTAGTTGCACTATTAGGAATCTCAATTTTAGTTAATGATGTACAATCGCGAAATGCACCGTCACCTATCTCAGTTACACTATTAGGAATTTTAATTTTAGTTAATGATGTGCAACCATAAAATGCACCGTCACCTATCTTGGTTACACTATTAGGAATCTCAATTTCAGTTAATGATTTACAATCTTGAAATGAACAGAAACCTATCTGGGTTACACTATTAGGAATTTTAATTTTAGTTAACGATTTACAACCTTGAAATGAACAGAAATATATTTCAGTCACACTATCAGGAATTTCAATTTCAGTTAATGATGTACAACCTTTAAATGCATAAGGATTTATTACTTTAATTTTTTTAGAAAGTTTAACTTTCCCAAAATAATTAATTGCATCCATATTTCTAAACCTAATTAATTCACCATTTTTTACTTTCATTGTTAATCACTCCAATTTATTCAATATTTATATTTATAGTATATAATATATTTTTCTCATTATAAAGTCAATATATTACAATAAATAGTATTAATATATAATTCAAAATAAACATTGATTCTACTAAAAATACTATCATTTTTATACTATTTTTGTTAAAATATACATATGGTGATGATTATGAATGAACCGTTAGCGATAAAACTTAGACCCAAGAATTTAAATGAAGTAATTGGACAAAAACATTTAATTAGTGAAGGAAAAATATTGTCTAATTTAGTTAAAAATAAAAAATTATTTTCTATGATTTTATATGGAAAACCAGGTACTGGGAAGACAACCCTTGCGACAGTTATGGTAAATGAACTTGGTTTAAAGTATAGAATGTTAAATGCCGTTATTAATAATAAAAAAGATTTTGATATTGTTGTTGAAGAAGCAAAAATGTATAAGGGTATGGTTGTTATAATGGATGAAATACATCGTTTAAATAAAGATAAGCAAGACCTACTTCTTCCATACTTAGAAAGTGGTTTAATAACACTAATAGGTATGACAACATCTAATCCATATCATAAAATTAATCCGGCAATTAGAAGTAGATGCCAAATATTTGAATTAAAAGAATTAGAAAAAGAAGATATAATAGAGGCTTTAAATAAAGCAATTAAAACTGAATATTTAGAAAATATTCATATTGATGACAATTCTATAAATTATATTTCTACAATGTCTAGTGGTGATCTAAGATATGCTTATAGTTTTTTAGAGATGGCTTACTATTCTTCTGATAACTATACTATAAATGTTGATTTTTTAAAAAGTATTAATACTAAACCAATCTTTTTTCATGATAATGATGAAGATGGACATTATGATGTCTTGAGTGCTTTTCAGAAATCGATTCGTGGTAGTGATGTAAATGCCTCCCTTCACTATCTTGCAAGATTAATTGAAGCTGATGACTTTGATAGTATATATCGTAGAATGACGGTTATTGCTTATGAAGATATTGGGCTTGCCAATCCATCAATTGGTCCTAAAGTTGAAGCTGCCATTAATGCAGCCGAAAGAATTGGTATGCCTGAAGCAAGGATACCACTTGCTAATATAATTATTGAAATGGCTTTATCTCCTAAATCTAATAGTGGACATTTAGCCTTAGATGAGGCTCTAAATGATATTCATAAAGGCAATACAGGAAATGTTCCGGACCATATTAAAACTAATTCTTTTGATTATTTATATCCTCATAATTATCCAGGTCATTATGTTGTGCAACAATATTTACCTAATAATTTATTAAATAGAAAATACTATAAACCATGTAACAATAAATACGAAAAAAATCTAAAACAAGTTATGGATAATATACAAAAAATTAATAATCAAGAAAAATAAAATATAGGAGAACATTCCTATATTTTTAGTATAAATAACTCTATAGCCATTTTTTTGTCTACATTACTTTGCTTAATTTTAGAATCTAAATCGGCTAAATTATCGAGATACATAAGTAGATCACTTTCTGTATATTTACGTCCTTTTTCAGTTGCAAGTTTTACTCTGTATGGATGAATTCCAAGTAATGATGCACTATCTTTTTCCGTATAACCTTTTTTATAAAGCAATTTTGTTTGATACATAAGTCTTATTTGACTTGCTATCATAATAAGTATTTTAATTGGTTCTTCCCCATATTTAATCATTTCATTATATGTTTCAATAGCAACTTTTTTATTTTTCATAATAATATTATCAATTAATTTAAAAATATCTAAGTCAACGTTTTTATTTGTAATTTTTAAAATATCCTCATCATTTATTTCTTTTGTATCATCTTTATATAATTTTAATTTTTCGGCTTCTTCCTCAAGGAGTGGTAAATTATTACCTACTCTATTTATTAACTTAATTATACTGCTATCAGATATTTTATAATCATTAAAAAAACTTTTAACAATGCTATTTATATTAGTAGTTGTATTAAATTCCTTAACAATACCTTTTTGTTTTATTAATTTGACTATTTTTTTTCTTTCGTCTAATTTTTCACTATCAGAAATAAAAATAAGTAAAGTATCAATATTTGAATTATTTATATATTTTTCTAATGCTTCTAGATTTTGCTCAATTTGTCCCTTTTTACTTTGACCTGTAAAAATATAACTATTATTTACTATAATAACCTTTTTATCAGTAAACATTGAATTCATTTCACAGTCTTCTATTATTTTCTCAATATTAGTGTTTGTTAAATCATATCTAGAAATACTAATTTCTTCAATATTATTTTTTTGTTTTATATTATCTATTTCTTTTTGTATTAAGTAATCTTCAATTCCATAAAATAAATATATCATAACTACCATCCTTGATATAATTATAACATTATTTTATTTTTTCTTTAATAGATTTTGTAAAATTATTATATTCTGATGCATAATTATTTCTTTTAAACTTAGAAATCATATCTTTTGGTGTATTACCATTTATATAGTATCTTCCTATATCAGACATACTTCCATTATAGGTTTGAAACATAATATTAGAAACAATATCACCATAAATATATTCTAAGCATGATACTAAATTATCATATTTAAGCCATTCAAATATAGCTAACATTTGTGAAATTGGTATATTATTTTTTATCATATATGCTTCTATTTTTTCTTTTGTTATTCTATTCTTTTCAATATTATAAGATTCTAAAAATTCATATATATATTTTATTTTACATATTTTATCAAATGTATCATTAATTCTATTTAAATATAAATTATTATATATAGAACTATTATCTTTAATTAGTTCATTAATACATAACTTTTCTGCTAAAATGGGTTTTGTTTCACTAGAAAAACTATTTTCTTTTTTGTTTGATAGTACAACATGCATAAATTCATGTGATAAAATAACATTTCTAAAAATAGTTTTTTTATCACTAATTCTAATAAAATATTTATTTGTAATAGGTTCATAATAAGTAATATCTTCTATACATCTTCCAAAATTAAAGTGTATACGATCATATGACATTAATCCATTTAATATAGTATAATAATCTTTTATATTATGCTTATAAAATTTTAACACTTTTCTAATACTATCCCAATTACTTAGTTCACTTTTTATAGGAAACGGTTCTTTATTAAACATATTAATTTCATTTAATAATTGATAAAGGGATTCTAAACCACTTATGCCACCTAGTTTATCAATTGTTAATCTAATTTCACTATCTATCTTATCATAATTTATATTGTGGTATTCTATTTTATCTAGCATTAATTTAATTGGTTTAATGCTTTGAATATTTTCTTTTGCACGGTTTAAAGAATAAAAAAATTCTTCATTAATAAATCTATTTATAGCAAGATAAGATATATCAATAGAACTATAAGATTCCATTGTTATTAGTTTTGTTTCATTAGTTTTTTTATAATTTTGTTTTTTATATTTTTTTAATAGTCTTTTTAGTTTAATTAATTCTAATTTTGTTACTTCTAATTTCATATTTTACTCACCTTTATATATATATAAGTTATAATAAGATAAAATTTATTAAAAGTAAAGAAAAAAGCATAATTTATCTTAATTATTCTTTTTAATAAGTTGTTTATCTTTATCTAATTCATTATTATCTTCTAAATTATTACTTATATTCTCTTTATTTGTAATCATTTCTTCTAACATTTTACTAATTTGCATAGTTTCTTTAACTATTTCAATATCTTTCGCAACTACATCACCTATGATTATTCTTTCTAGTAATGTCGGTAATAAACTATTTTTTATGTTATTTAATTTATTCACATATATTAAATTATTACTTATAACTAAATTAATTTGACCATACTTTTCAGAAATAGAAGTGATTGAATGATTAAAATCTTGTATTTTAGAATCTTTTACTGCTCCCTTTAATAATTCATCTGATTTACTAAAAGTGTCTAAAGAGTTATCAGCATTTATAGAATAATTATTTAAATATGAAATATATTCTTGAAGTTTCCCTATATAATTATTAATTAATTCTTTTATTTTATTTAGTATTTTTATTTCTTCACTTGCAAGTATTATTTCATTATCAATAGCAGAGTTAAATTGTTCTAATAATTCTTTATTTAAAACTAAATTGTTATCATCATTGGTTCTAAAAAATATCTTTTTGAATAAATTATTTTTACCAGAAGATGTTAATTTATCAAAGACTTGTTTTATTTGTTTGATTTTTATATCTTTACTATATTTAGATACTGTATCATAAAAAATACTAGAAATATAAAGGGGATATTCGTTCATACCTTTACCATAGTTAAAAATATCTATATATTTTTCATTATCGCTTAACAATTCTATTTTCCTTTCTTTTAAATCTTTTATTACATCATCTATACTTTTATTTTGAAATATATTTATATTGCCATTTAGTTGTATTAACATATTTTTAGGTTTATGTACTTCAATATACTTTTCTAGATATTGATTTAACACGCTTCGGTAATCATAATGTTTCATATTAATTGCATATTGTAAATTTCTTAAAACATCATCAATAATATCTTTGTGTTCTTTATAACTTATATTTCTTTTTCTTATAATACCATTTTTATTTAATTCATCTTTTATTATATCGAGTAATTCTTGTTTTCTTATATCATACATTGTTAATTCAAAATTTTTCCTTATACGCTCGTAATCTATATGATCATATCTTTCTTTTTTCTCTAAATCTATCTTTTTATTATAAATTGTTAATGAATAAATACTATTTTGCATTAGATTTTCTATAAAACTATCTTCAAATTTAAATAAACTTGTCCTAATATTTAAATTTGAAATATTAGAGTTATTAAAAGCATAACATGAAATATAAATGAGACTTTTGGGTATATTAATCTGTTTTAATTCTGGGCAATTATCAAATGCAAAACCATCTATTTGCTTTATATTATTAGAAAATTTAATTTTTTTTAAATTAGTGCAATCACTAAAAGCACCACATGAAATGTTTACAACACTATCAGGAATAACAATTTCCTCTAAACTTTCACATTGAGAAAAGGCTTCATTTGCTAGGATTAATAAATTATTAGATAAAGTAACATTTTTTAAACTGAAGCACCCCAAAAAAGCACAAAAGCCCATGCGCCTTACAGTATTAGGAATAATGATACTTTTTAATGATTTACAATATGAAAATGCATATGGGTCAATATATTTAATTCCTTCAGGTAATACAATTTCTTCTAATGATGAACATCCCCAAAAGGCATTACTGTCGATATGTTTTATGTTACTTGGCAAAACAACTTTCTTTAAAGATTCACAATCTGAAAAAGATCCCCAACTTATAGATTTAACAGTATTTGGTATTATTATTTCTTTTAATGACTTGCAACTTGTAAATGCATGTGCTTCTATATCTTCAAGCCCATCTGAAAGGGAAACTTTTTCTAAATTTTTGCAACTTTCAAATGCCATTTCTTTTATTACTCTAACATTACTAGGTATAACAATGCTTCTTAATTTCTTAAGCCCTTGAAATGCCCCTTCACCTATAATTTTTACATCATTTGGAATAATAAATTTTCCATCTTCAGGTATATCACTCTTTTTAACTTTTATTAAAACGTTATTTTTAATTTCCATCAAATTCACCACCTTTTATAATCTATTTTTTCATTGATTCAATAAAATTAGATAAACTATGATAAGAAATATTGCTATCAATATCATAAATAATCTTTTTATTAACGTTTTTACTTTCTAAATAAGCATTTAAATGAGGTAACACCGTAATAGGTTCAAAGTCTTGATACATTAATTCTAAAATAATATTTCGATATAAGTTAAGTACAAATTTTAATTTTTTCTTTTGATCATCCTTAATAATTTGTGTTGTGTACGTATCTAAATCGATTATTTTTACATCACTATTATTAATTAGAATACCATCGCTATTAAAATCCATAGGATATATATCATTATCAGTTAATTCTTTTAAATTTTTCATTATTATTTGCAAAATTTTTAATTTATAATCTATACTTTCATCGTTTAAACTGGATAATATCTTATAATCTTTAAAATATGGAATACATATGCCTTTTAATGTATCATCTTTTAAAATAATTCCGTTTGGCAATATTGTTTCTTTAAGAAAACTTTGTTTTGATATTAACAAGCATAACTGATATATACTACTAATATTCTTTTTATTATATAATTTATATAAATTATTTCCAACTATATATAATTTTGCTTCTTCACCACAAAAATCATAAGAATTATTTTCAAATTCACTTTCTAAATTAATAAAATTCATAATATCACCTAAAAACTCCTATAAATAAATTTATAGGAGTTATAATAATACATTTTTAAATAAAAGTCAAATTTTATAATTATTTTACAATCCAAGAATTAATTAGATATCTTCCACCTTCATAACCGTATCCTTTGGGATTGTTTACAACTTCCCCATTTATTACTAAGGTAGATGAACCACCACCATCTAAGTTAGCAGCATTGTGAGCCTTATATCGTTTAAAAATATTAATCATACCTGCCATATCAATTCCTACACTATATCCAGGATTTCGTCCATCTATAACTAGAAATAGGACAATACCATCTTTTCTTTGACCAATGGCTGTTCTAGGTGCAACACCATATCCACCATTACCAACAACGGTAGAGGCCACACCATTAACAATTAAGAATGGGCCAAATTCTACGGCATCTCGCATACCATTTTCAATAGCAACACTTGCATTTTCACGGGTTAAGACTAAAACATTATCATTATTAAATCCAATTAGTCCTCCACCCCATCCAGTACCACCACCAACAGAATATATTTTTCCATCTTTTATAACGGTACCTGTAGCTCTTATAGCAATAGATGATGTATTATAAAGACCACTTGCATTAATTGCTACTTTAGCATCATTTTCATTTGCCATATCAGGCAATTGTTGACCACCGCGTTCTGCTCTTGAAGATACAGCAAGTGATACTCTTGATGGATCATATATAGCAACTAAATAACCTTTATATCCATTTTCATCTATTGGTATTACTTTATATAAATCATTATCTGGATCTCTTTTTAATATTTGTTCTTCATATATTGATTCATAATTCCCATCATCTTCATTATCGATAATAATATCTGATGTGTTAGTATTTTGCTTTCCTTCAGAAACATAATTATTACTTAAAGTATATGATATCATTTTATCAGTATAAATAGTTCTAGCAAGATAATGATGACTCATAGTTGTCATAGCAGTTGTTACAAGCAAATTTCTAAAATATGAAATAGGCCCATATGCTAGAAAAATAACACCTAAAGCAAGTATATCTAATATAATAAAAGTAATATTTAATTTTGATATTTTTTTCTCTTTCATATTTATCTTCCTATCTCAAATGGTTTTTCTTTCGTACCATTTCCTTCTATAATAAATAAATCGGTTGCTAAAGATAGAACTGGTCTAACTCTATATGCACTATCTATTAAATCAGCAAATAATTTTCGATTTTTGTTAATAACATATATAGTTTGTTTAGATGCTTCTGATGGCGTTAAAGTTGAATACTCATTATAACTTGTTATAAAGAAATCGCCTATTTTATATAACCCTACTTTTGCATCTACTTTATCTAAGTATGTATTTAAATAACTATAATTATCATTGTAACTATATGAGCCAGTATAATATTTACTATCAACTATATAATTATTGTTTGCTAAGCTATTATAAAATTCATTATTTAAATAATAACCAATTCCTTCTCTAATAGAAAAAGTATTATCATATTTAGAATAACTATATTCATTAGTATCAATATATCCATCTAAGGCTACTTTTACAGATATATCATTTACATCAATTATACGGAAAGTATAACCTCCATAATTTAGGTATTCACCAACATATGCATCTGTTATCTTTTCTTTTACACTATTATCTATTATGTATGGATTATCAATTGTACCATTTCCTGATGTGTACAATATTTGATTTGATATAACAATTGTAGGCTTTACAGCATAAGTATCATAATCCTCATTATCTTCTTTAATTTCGCCTTTATTATTTACATATAAAATTTTATTACTTTCTTCATCAACAATCCAAAAGTTATTATTATCAATAACAAAACTATTTTTTCCTAGTCTTTCATATTCTTTTTTTGTTAATAGACTAGATACATTATCATTTTGCTTAACAATATTAACTGTTCCTTTTAAACTTTTTTCAAACATACCAGAATATTCATTATCATTAATATTTAGCCATGTATTTATATCTGACTCATCAAATTTATCATTAATATTATATGGCAAAATAGTTTGTACTTCGTCAGTAATTAATTTTATATTTCCATCTTTATCAATGCCTACTATTCTCCACATCCTACCTAAATAATATAAATAATTATCATTAGATCCTGCAGCATAATAATATTCATCACCATCTTTTTGAAGACCATAATTCATTCCTTCAATACCTTGTGTACTGACTAATTTTTCATATAATTTAATTTCTGCTTTTACATTTTTAGGGTGTTCTATTTTATAATAATATAATAATCTATAACCATAGAAAAGACACAATATACTTAAAAAGACAATACTAAGTACATTAAACAAAATTCTAAATTTTTTATTCATTTATTAATCTCCAAAATCATTTTGATAACTAATTAAACTACAATTTTGAACACCATCTATTTTACTTATTTTATCAACTAATTTTTGAGTACCATCATTTAATTCTACTTCAAAAGTCATCTCAACATTATTTTTACTTTTAGATTTACTTTTTAATTTGTATTTTTTTAGTTTAGATAAAATATTTTTTATATCATCTTCTACACTATCATCATATTTTACTATTACTAAATATTTTGAATTCATTTTTAAACCCATCATATAACAAATATAGTAAAGAATTCCTAACATTAATGACCCTATAATAGATGCTAAATATAAATTAGCTCCAGCCATAATTCCTGCAGTTATAGCCCAAAACATAAATCCTGTGTCAACAGGTTCTTTTACCGCTGTTCTAAAACGAACAATAGATAAGGCACCTACCATACCAAGCGATAAGGCTATATTTGAACTAATAGTTTGAATAATTAACGTTGTTACTAAAGCAAGCATTAAAATTGATAATGAAAAAGATTTTGAATACACTACACCTGTATAAGTTTTTTTATATATCCAAATAATAAAGACACTAATCATAAAAGCCGTAATTAGCGACAATAAAATACTTTGAACGGATATAGTTCCTGTAAATTGATTTACAACACTTTTTTTAATTACATCTACAAAACTCATAATTTCACTCCTTTATTTAATTGACCTACAAGCAGCAAACTTAGAAAAAGCTTGTCTACATGTTGGAATAGTTTTTAAGATTATGGCAATTGCTTCTGGCAAAACTTCATTGAATTTAACTTCCAATACAAGTAAGTTATTTTCAATCACAGGCTCAGATACAATGTTTTCATCAAAGATATCATAATTATATCTTCCTGATTTAATATTATAATCAAAAGTAACTCTGACATCAGATACCGGATAAGTAAAAGCCATACGATAATAATCAACTATAATTGATGGTTTTAATCCCTTTGTTTTTATTTCTAATAAAAATTCATTTAATAGTTTATCATTTGACTTAAATTCAAAAGATTTTCCTTCAATAATATTTTGGCATAATTCTTTTGTAATTCTTGTTTGATCTTTTGATGTCATATTATTATGTTTTAACTTTTTCTCAAGCCTTATAAAACTATTATTGTGATTATAAATACGTATTCGATATTTTTTTCGATATAAAACACCATCTAATTTCTCATAGTATGCACTAGAATATGGTGTATCAAAATATAAACTTCTAATAAAATAACCATTTTCTCCATTAGAATCTATATCCATTAATAATGCTAATCTTTGCTTTAATATTTCAGCATCTTTTTTAGTTATTGTATATTTAAGTTCGTGTCTATATTTACGCTTTTCACTCATCTTATTCACCAAAATATTCTTTCATTTCATCATTACTTAAACCAAAATAGTTTTTGGTTTGTGTAAGTAAATAACTTCTTCTCATGTTTACAAAGTTTTTAAGTTCATCGACGGCATCATTCCAATCTTTCATTGTTTGTCCCCATCTTTCTTGGTTTCTAGGCATCTCTGGTAATAATAAATTGTACATATTATCTATATATTTTAATATTCTTTCATTAGATAAATTTTCTTTTAAAATCTTTGATAATATCTCAACAAATCTCTTTTTAAATTCCTTATTTTTCATTAAATTACGCATTATATCCGTTGAGACTTTAAAATCACTCATTCCAGCTGGATCAGTCATAAACAAATAATAATTTACACGATAATTATATAATCCATAATCTAAATCATAAAAAATAAGTTTCCATTTCCCATTATCAATATCTGGATGCGAGAAAAAGCGACAATTGATAATATCATTATTTGTTGTATAAACCTCTGCTACCCAAAAAGTCATTAAACTATCTATATCTATTTTTTCTTTAATATAATTATAGTTATCATTATTTGCCATATTATGACTATTAACATAATTAATTATATCAAGATATCCCTGTTTAGAGCCAGCAGTTAACTCTCCATCTATTCTAACAATATTTGTCTTTTCTGGATCAACATTATAATGACTAGCAATAAAGTTTTCATCAACTTTTTCCCTTATATTATAAACACCCCAGTAAGAACCATTAATATAAAGAATTACCGATTTATATGCTTGTACATCAACATTAGTATCATCCATAAGTGATGTCATGAGAGGATCTCGCATCATGGCAGCAATACTATCTTGTGATCCTGACCTTAATACTAATGAATTATATACACTGTTGTCTCTATTTTCAAAAACTTGATAATGTAATTCTGAAGAACCATATTTTTTTCTAAACTTTAAAGAAAAGCTTTTTTTATCCATTCCTCTTGTTGAACCACCAAACAATTTAAGGCCACAATCTATATCAAAACCTGTTCCATCTAATTCAAATAGTTCAGCATTGGCACCATATTCTAAGTCTTCATCCCAAGCATTTGCCTCTAATGAGTAAAAACTATTTGGGTTAAGCGAAACTGATAGTACAGGTAGTGTATGATTTTCATTAATTATATATGATGCAGTAATCATATTGCTATCATATTTTCCATCTTCGACACTAATTGCCTTAACTACTGTTGTCTTATCTAATTTTATAGGTTCGTTATATATATAAGAAGACGAAGTTGGATAACTACCATTTAAGGTATAATATATAGTTCCTGGCGCATCTATTTCAAGTGTTAAATCATTAACATCATTATATACACCTGCATTTATAGAAAAATCTGGAGAATAAGCTATTTCATATTTTCCAGAATTATTATTTTTACCAGGTGTTGGCTCACTCATGTATATAAAACCAAAAGATGTATCTCTACCATAACTATATCCCGTCTTGATATCACATATAAACATTGAATCAGTTACTTTATTATCTTTAATTAAATATAGTGACTCTGTACTCGATATTTTGAAATTAGCGTGCTTATATGAATTATTTGATAAATTTTCATCACCTGATGCCATTAAAATATAATATTCTCCAGGTTTTAACACCTTATCTTCTAATTGATACATTTCCATATTATTTAAAGATGTTGTAATATAATAATCGCTAAGATTGATATCTTTATCACTATTATTTTTAAGTTCAACCCAGTCATAAAAATTATAACTATTTTGAGGTAAATAACTATAATTACTAGACATTACTTCATTAATAATTAGTTCATTCTTATTCTTTTGATATTTCTTAGCAAATTCTAAATTGCCATCATTATTATTTTCAAAGCCACCTGTTAACACGCCTGTTTTTTGGTATTTACCATCAATAAGGGCAAGTGCATAACCATTTGGTAAATTATCATAAGGAACATTTTGAACAATTTTATCGTTTTTACTAAGAATAACATTTCCCTTTTTTGAATCTAATTTAAAACTTGCATGTAAAATATCTTCATTTATATCTCTTCCTGATGTATAAATTAAAATAATTTCATTAGGATTTAAATTAATATCAGGTAACTGCCATTTAAATGGCTCATTTTCACTATTAGATAAACTATAATTTTTTAAATTTATTTTTTTATTGGTAGTATTTTTTAATTCAATATAACCACTAAAATCATTATAATTATCTGTGAATTGTCCACCATTTCTAACAAGTACCTCATTAATAACAATGTCATTTTCATTATTATTTAATGAATTAATAAATGAATTATAACCTTCCTTTGTATTAGCAAACCCTGGAGTTGCTTCTTTTACAATTTTAAAATTGCCATCCATATCACGTGCCATACTGCAATTCTTATTTGTTTTTACTGTTTCGACAGCATCAATTATCTTACCATTACCATTTTTAAGTACTAAGGTTTCCCCACCATTTTTGCTTAATTTAAAATTAGCATATAATCCATCTCTATTTTCACCACTTAAAAATATAACCATATATGACTTTGCCTTAATTGTTACATTACCAAAAAACCATTTTGCTTTATTTTCATCATCTGATAAACTATATTTTTCAAGTTTTATATCTTTATTAGATCCATTATATAATTCTACAATATCATATACATTTCCTTCAGGATCAGCATATACACTACTATTATTATTAATAATTTCATTAATAACAAGTTTTTTGATATTTGATTTTCCATTTTCATCAAGTTCGGATTCAAGATTAGATATTTTATTACCATTTTTATTTAGTAATAATGTTACTAGAACTAAGACAAGTAAGATACCTATCATTATAAGTATATTTTTAATACTTTTATCAAATTTATTTTTATATATTTGTAGCATAACATCAACACCTAATCTATTCTTATTCCTATATAATATTATCATAAATTATCGAAAATTGGAATAATAATGAAAAAGAAAAGAAAAAAACTTACCACAGTAAGTTATTTCCAAAGATTAATAGGATATTCTTTATTTTCTACCATCTTATTAATTTCTTTAATTATCATGTCTCTATCTTCATGATATGTTACACCATACCATTTAGCAGATGTGTCAAGTACCTTTACATTTAACTTATTTTCTTTTATTAAATCATATACAGCTTCTGAAATAACATATTCACATTTTTCCATGTTATTAGTATTGCTATCTAAAAATTTATAAAACAATTCTTCTAAGTGTTTAAAAATCATTGGTGTAAAACCAAACATATTCATAGATACTGGTGTACCTCTATCAACTACAAATGGTTCATCTCCACTAAGTGGAGTTGCTGTTATAACACCATTTTCTTCAATGCAACTACTTTCAATTAGCTTTGTTAAATATCCATTTTCACTTGCACAAACACCGCGTTTAACTGCACCATTTTCAGTTAAAGTATTTTCAATTTTATAACCAACAACAGCACAATCAGTAGTACTATTTTTATCAGTTTCTTTTAAGTATTTTGCAATAGTTTCATAGGCATCATACCCATAGAAATCATCAGCATTTATAATTGCAAAATTATCATCAACTATATCTTTGCAAGTAAGTAATGCTTGAACAGTACCTAGAGGTTTTACTCTATCACTTGGAATATTATATTTTTCTGTAAAACTACTTAGTTTTTGAAAAGTATATTCAACCTTAATTTGATTTTCAACCCTCTTGCCTATTGTTTCTTTAAAAATATCAAAAATTTCATCCTTAATAATAAATACTACTTTATCAAATCCTGCTTTGACTGCATCATAAACAGAATAATCAATAATAAATTCACCATTAGGACCAACTGGATCAATTTGTTTTAATCCTCCATAACGACTACCCATACCGGCAGCTAATATAACTAATGTCATTTTTTCTACTCTCCTTGTAGAACAAGTATACTATATATATTTAAAAATAGCAACTTTATTTACAAAAATTTACACGCATGCACATTCTTCTTAATTAAATCAAATAGATTTGGACATACACTTAATGACATACAAAAAGTTATATGCACTTGTTTTATATTTAATAAATGATTATACATAACAAGAATAAAATAAAAACCATTGAAATTCAATGGTTAATTAACTTATTGGTAGCGACGGGGAGATTCGAACTCTCGACCTACCGGGTATGAACCGGTTGCTCTAGCCAACTGAGCTACATCGCCAAATCAAAAGCAAATTAATTATAGCATATTAAAATTGCTTTGACAATACTGTTTTTAAAATTCGCTAAAAAAAATTAAAAATTCTCAAATTTATTTCTAAACGCAACCCCTATTTTTAAAAAGGTTGCATTTA
>URIY01000010.1 GCA_900547995.1 uncultured Mycoplasmatota bacterium | reverse complement strand
CGCTTTAAGTCCATTTCCATATTACAATATCGTTAGTACTGCATATATGGGAGGTAATAAAAATGTGGAAATATGTAGGCACAAAAGAATGCAATGAATTTTTATTATCTCTAAATTTAATTAATTGTAAAAATGAAAAAAAATATATTAAGACTATTTACTCTATCAGTAACAACATAGAAAAAAATTATAAAATATATAAAATAAAAAAACGAAATGGTAAATATAGAACTATATATGAACCAAATTCTATTTTAAAACAAATTCAAAAACAAATTTTAACTAATATACTTAACAATAAGGTTATATCAAAATATGCAAAGGCGTACCATAAAGGAATTCAGCTGAAAGATAATGCCATTCCACATGTTAATAAAAAAATAATTTTAAAATTAGATATTAGAAATTTTTTTGAAAATATATCCTTTTTAGATATTTATAATTCTTGTTTTCCTATAGAATACTTTCCTAAATCAGTGGGAATGATACTAACTTATTTATGTACTTATAATGATCATTTAACGCAAGGTTGTCCAACATCAGCTTATATATCAAATTTAGTAATGAAAGAATTTGATGAAGAATTAGGAGCTTGGTGTGAACTAAATGATATATCGTATACAAGATATTCAGATGATATGACTTTTTCTGGTAGTTTTCATCCAAGCATCTTAATAACTAAAGTTAGAAATCTTTTATATAAACTTGGATTAGAATTAAATGATGAAAAAATACATATAGTTCATAGATCTTCAAGTCAAAACGTTACAGGAATTGTGGTAAATGACAAAATACAAGTTAATATAAAATATCGTAATAAAATAAGACAAGAAATATATTATATTAAAAAATTTGGATTAAAATCTCACCTAGAAAAATGTAAAATATCTATTAATTCAATTAAATATTTAAATATGTTGTATGGAAAAATTTTATATGTTTTGCAAATTGATGAAAGTAATGAAGAATTTATAGTATATAAACAATTTGTTGAAAAATTAAAAAAGCAATATTAATCACTTAGGTGCTTTGATGTAAGTGTTAAAGTTACCTAAGTTTTTTGTATAAAAAATTTAACTTGTATTGATTTTTTCATTAGTATTATTTCAATATCAATCTTTAATATTATATATTGTTATTATTTAACATGATTGTATTTAGAGTCAAATATATTTGATTTTTTTTGATAATGGAATTTCAAATTTAACAAAAAAACGAACCTTAGGAGTTCGTATATTTGGTTCTATAATATTTAGTGTTGGTGAAGGTTTTTACTTAACTTTCATTGACACTATTTTATTTATATAAAAAGAGACATATCAAAAACTTATGGTACAATGTAATTGAGAAATAAAACATTGAAAGGATTTGATTATATGTCTCACTCTGATTATACTAGAAATATCTTAAATATTAAAGATGAAAATATCATTTTTGATGAAAATTGTTTAGAAGAAAAAGTTGTTAATCATGAAATTATCAAAGTTTTTCATGGAAAACTTACTTATACTCCTTCTATTTGTCCTAATTGTAATTGTTTGTATGAATCAAATCCAGAAACTATTATTAAGTATGGTTTTAAGAAAAATTGTAAAATCAAAATTAATAAAGTTTCTAATTTTCATACTATATTATTACTTGATAAACAAAGATTCTTATGTAAATACTGTCATTCTACTTTTATTGCTACCACTAATCTTGTTGATTTTCATAAACAAATATCTAATAATACTAAATTGTCTATCATTATGGATTTAATGAAGAAAGGACCAGAAAAAGATATTGCTCAAAATAATAATGTTTCATCTTCCTCTGTTAATAGGATTCTGGATTCTATTTCTACAGATAAACTTATTAAAAATAATGGTAAATTGCCTCAATGCATAGGCATTGATGAGTTTAATGCTACTAAAGATACTATATCAAAAATGGCATTTATCATGGTTGATCAAGATAAACATAATATCTTTGATATTAATAATAGTAGACTATCTTTAGACATTGAAAAATATTTTAAAAGATATTCTAAAAAAGAACGTAATAAGGTTAAATTCATTACCATGGATTTATATAAACCTTATTATAAATTAATGACTAAATTATTTAAAAATGCAATTCTGATTTCTGATAGATTTCACATTGTTCTTCAACCCAGAAATGCTCTTGATAATACTCGAATTAAATTATGTAAAAAATCCAATCCTAATTATAGAAAATTTAAAAAATATTGGAAACTTATTCTTAAAAAAGAGAATGAGTTAGATGATATTAAAAAAATCTATTCACCCTGTTTTAGAAAAGAAATGACTGAAAAAGATATTGTTACATATTTAATAAACACTAATAAAACTTTATATAATGATTATCAAATTTACCAAGGTATTGTTAAATCTATTAATGATAGAGATAAAAATACATTTATTAATATTGTAACTAATAATCAAAAAAACAAAAATATTTCTCTAAAAATGCTTAAAGCATTAAAAACATTTTTAGATTTTAAAGAATATATTTTAAATTCATTTGATTATGAATATTCAAATGGCATTACTGAAGGTATGAATAATTTAATTAAACAAGTTAAACATAGTGCTTGTGGATATAGAAAATTTTCACATTTAAAAGCTAGAATTATGCTTATTAAAGGATTACTAAATCCTATTAAGGCATCATAAAAGGAAGCCTTTCTGCTTCCTTCTAGATTGCTCATTTTATCATTGGTTTTTGATACTACCAACACTACTTGACAAAGAACCGTATATTTTTTATATGGAGGGCCCGACCGGATTTGAACCAGCGATCAGGGAGTTGCAGTCCCATGCCTTACCACTTGGCTACAGGCCCATTTAAAAATTTTATTTCAACATTTATAATTTTACACTAATATATATTTTTTGTCAATTAACATAAGATATTTTATAAATTTTATTACTAAAAAAAAATATTTGATTAATACTATTAAAGATAATAGGTGATTAAATATGAATAAAAAATTTAAATTAATTATAATATTATTTATTAATATTATACTAACTATTGTTAATATATCTTTAATATATAATATGCTACTACTTAAAAATGTTGAAACGACTTTACGTGTTATTATTATTATAATCCTAATTTTAATATATATATCTTCTATATATATAAGTTTTAAAATTATAAATAAAAAAGATAAAGTAATAATTATTTTTAGTATTATTCTACTTTTATATTCTATTGTTCTTTATTTTATTAGTTTTAATATAGGAAAAGTATATAAAAGTTTAAGTGGAATAACAAATAATTATATGGTTACATCAATGAGTATTGTAACCTTATCAAATCATCACGTTAATTATAATGATGGGACTATTGGATATATAAATACTTCTATGTCGCTTAAAATACTTGACAATAATGCTTTAGATAATAGAAAATTAAATGATAATTATGTAGAACTTCTTAATAATTTATATGAGGGTCAGGTTGATTTTGCTATTGTACCAACTAATTATAAACTTATGTTTAATAATTTAATTGATAAAAATTTAGATGAGATAAGTATTGTTCGTACATTTGAAGAAAAAATAAAAGTAGAGAATAATAATCAAAAAATAGATAAACCATTTACTATTCTTTTAATGGGTGTAGATTCTGAGATAGATGGTATAAATAATAGTTCATTTAATGGTGATGCGTTAATGTTAATAACATTTAATCCTAAAACTTTATCTACAACTCTTTTAAGTATTCCAAGAGATACATATGTGCCTATTAGTTGCTTTGAAAATAATCGAAAAAATAAGATAACACACGCTGCATGGAATGGTGATACTTGTATGATAAATACAGTCGAATCTTTTTTTGATATTCATATTGATTATTATTTAAAGATAAACTTTAAAGGTATTGTGTCATTAGTAGATGAACTTGGTGGTGTAGAAGTGGATGTCCCTATATCTTTTTGTGAACAAGATAGCAATCGTAACTTTGACAATCAAATATGCTTAGATAAAGGTACTAAATTATTAAATGGAGAAGAAGCCCTTGCCCTTGCAAGACATAGAAAAACAATTAATGATATAAAACGTGGTGAAAATCAGCAATTAATAGTTAAGGGTCTAATGAATAAATTAAAAAGTATTAAAAGTGTAAATACTATATATAATCTTTTAGATACCATTAGTAATAATATGGAAACAAACATGAATACTAATGAAATATTATCACTATATAATATAGGTAAAGAAATAGTTTTAAAAAGTAATAGTTCTAATATAGATGAAATAATTAAGATAAAGAAGCTGTTTATTAATGGATATGATGCATATATATATGATTATGATAATATAACTAAAGCGGGAACGAAATTAACTTTATACAATTATATTCCTTATACTGAAAGTATTGATGCAATAAAAACGGCTATGAAGATTAATTTAGGATTACTAGATGGTAACCTTGATGAAAGTGATGAAATAGGAAGAGTTGGAAGTGGAGCAAACGTATATGTTTTTCCAAATTTTGTAGGTGATAATATTAGTACTGTAAAAGAGTATTGTGATAATAATGGTATAAAATTAAATATTAAATATGTTACATCAAAAAATAATAATTTAAGTGTAGGTGAGATAACAAATCAAAGTATTATGAGTGGTATGGATTTAGAATATATTGGAAGTGATACACTTGAAGTAACAGTTATTGACAAAATAGAAAAAGAAGAGGTAATTAATTGTTCAAAAGAAGAGAGTAAAGATAAAGATATCTGTATGGTTCCTAATTTTATTAATAAAAATTATAGTGATTTTGTTACTTGGAGAAAAAGTAATAATTATAGTTTTTTAATTAAAGAAAATAAAATTGATCCAAATAATCCTTTATATGATTATAGTAAAAAAGGTATGATAATTAGTCAAAATCCTAAAAATATTAGTATATATGATTTAATTGGAAATACGTTTGAAATTACATATATAAGTGATGAATATTAAAAAAGAAATAGTTTTTTCTATTTCTTTTAATTTGCACTTTCAATAAGTTCTTTTGATTCCCTTGTTTTTTTAATTAAATCGTACGTAATTATAGAATCAGATATATTAATTATTTCTTCAGCATAAGCATTTCTATCATCAATATAATCCATACTTACAGTCTCCTCAGGATTAAGTAATTTCCATTCTCCTTTTTGGCTATTATAGTATAGCTTATTTGTAAGCCAGTCACCATCAGGGAATACTACAGTATTATCATCAATATTAAATATGTCATGACCTAAACTATATTTACTAGAAAAATTAAACATATTACCAAGAGTAGGCATTACATCATACATACCCATGACTTTATCAATTTTAACATTTATTTTCTTTTGTAATTCTTTGTCTTTAGTCCAGATAATAAGTGGAACTTTTCTATTTAATTCATATGAATATGAATCAACGTTTTGATAATTTTCATCCTTACTACTTATAACAGTGTCAGTATATGGATCATAATTATAAAATCTTTTATATTCTGCTTTTTTAATTTTAGCATCATGATCACCATATATAACAATAACTGTATTTTCAAGCAATCCAGCTTCATCTAAATCATTTATAAATTGTCCAATGGCTTCATCAGCATAATGAACTGTTTTAAAATAATCACCTAATGTGGTTCCTTCCATATATGGAGCACTAACTGTTTCCATTTCTCCAGTTTCTTCATTTAATTTTTCATATTTAAAATCAACATCATAATCGATTGTACTTGCTGCAGCAAATGGAGTATGATTAGTAAGCATTATAAGAACCCCATAAAAATTATTATATTTATTACTTATATCTTTAATTTTAGGAACAGCTTGTTTAAAAAATGATTTATCAGAAAGACCTAATCCTAAAACTTCATCAATATTAAAGTCTTTGTTGTAACAATAAAACTTATTATATCCAAAAGCTTCATGAACAACATTTCGATTCCACATTGTACAATTATTACCATGCATACTAAAGGTGTAATAATTTTTTTCATTCATTAGTTTAGGGATAGTTAAATATTCACGATTCCAATAATTAACAAACACTGTTCCATTCGAAGATGGCATTAGAGATGTATTAAAAGTAAACTCGGTATCACTACTTGTACCAACACTTTCTTGTGCATAGAAATTTGTAAAATACATTCCTTCACTTGCTAATTTGTTTAAATTAGGTGTAACTTCTTTATCATTAAAGGATGTTTCCATGGTAAATTGTTGAATACTTTCAGCGTGAATAACAAGTAAATTTTTTCCTTCAAAAATATTAGTGTATTCATTGTTTTCATGTGTATAATCTTTATTATCATAATATTCTCTAAAATCTCTAGCATGTTCATCATAACCAAATAAAGGACTAATTTGTGGTTTAACACTTATAACTAAGTCATTAAATTGATATAAATATATACCAAATTTCATGACAACATATTCACGATTCCATTGCTTACCAAATCTTCCAACATCTAAACTTGTTAGCGTTGAAATGAAAAAGCCAATTGTTATAACACCCATAACTAAAGTATTTAGCATCATAACTTTTCCATTTTGAATAATCTTATTAAAGTAACCTTTTCTTTTTAAACCACCATTTATAATTAATAGTGTCATTGGTCCAAAAATATAAATAAAATCTTTTAATTCCATAACATTTTGAACAATTGCATCTGCAACACTTGCAGCTTGAAGAGAAGTTGCAAGTAATGAAAAAGATGCATATGATAAAAAGTTATTATAATAAATGGAATTAATAACACAAACTATTGTAAAAATTATAGACCATGTAAAATAATATTTAAATCTATTTTTAGGTTTAAATAAATAAGCAAAAGCTCCAATTATAATAACGATTGCTAAATCAGCAAGAATTGGTTTTAATTCTAGGGCATTTTTAACGGAAAAAAATCTAAGTAGCCATGCATTAAAAACATTTGTTATAATGAATGTTAAAAATAAAATATTTGTTTTACAATAAGTTATAATACTATTTTTAGTCTTTATCAAAAAGTTTTTCAAATTACCACCTCAAATATCATTAAACATTATACCATTTTTTAATTACTATTTCAAATACTTGAAGTGTGTTTTCGAAGTTTTGTTTCTTGCTTTGATCTTGCAATAGAAAAATTATTATTTGGTATGTTATCCGTAATAGTTGAACCAGCAGCAATAAAAACATTTTCTCCAATATTAAGGGGTGCTACAAGGGTAGAACTACATCCAATAAAGACATTATCACTAATATTTGTTTCATTTTTTCTTTTACCATCAAAGTTAGCCGTAATAACACCACAACCAATATTACAGTTTTTTCCAATCTGCGTATCACCTAAATATGCTAGATGAGGTACTTTACTATCAATACTTATGTTGCAGTTTTTAATTTCAACAAAAGAACCAATCTTAACATTATCGGCAGTATAATTATTTTCTCTTATATTAGCAAATGGTCCAATTATATTGTTATTACCAAGTTGACTATTTATAATGTAAGAAGTATAAATAGTTGTATTATTCCCAATAATAGAATCTTTAATAAAACTATTTGGATAAATAGTACAATTATTACCAATAATTGTTTTACCCATTATAGTTACACCAGGATAAATAAGACAGTTATCTCCAATTTCGACATTTTCATCTATATATGTATTCTTTTTATCAATATAATTTATCATCCAAATCACCTCTATAATAAATTATATCATCAATTATCCATGATTGTTATATTTCCTCCATATATTTCATCAAATTCGTCTAAAAAATTATAAAGAGCTTGTTCATCTATATCTTTTCCTTTTTCTACATTTAAAACAACATCACCAATACTATATTCTTCAACGATATAATAAAGTTTTCTTTTTAATTTTTGAATATTTTTTTTATTAACTGGTCCTTCAATATCAATATAAAGAGTGTTTTTACTAAATTCAATATCTGTTTTAAACATAATATCATCTCCTAGAATGAAACTATATCACATATTAAAGTGAATTTTAATCAATTCGACAAAAGTAGAAAAAATAAGTATGATATTTATAAATGATAGTCTTGATTTTCTAATAATTTCCTATAAATTTTACCTAATATTTATAACAGTTTAATCAAATTTATGTTATAATTTATGCAAGAGGTGTATATATGAAATCATTGTTAGCAATCATAATTGGAAAAATCTTAATATTTATTGGTAAAATAATGCATAAAGGGAGTTCATTACCAGGTGATTATGCTTTAAGGATTAATAAAAATTTACTTAAATATTTTAAACTTCCAAAGACAGTAATTGCTGTAACGGGATCATCTGGAAAGGGAAGTATATCTAGTATGATTGCCGAAGTTTATAGAAAATGTGGTTATACTGTTGCTCATAACTACAAAGGATCTAATTTAAAAGCAGGAATTACAACGCTTCTTTTGGAAAATTGTAAATTAAATGGTAAAATAGATAAAGATGTTTTAGTTTATGAAATAGATGAGAGGTATGCAAAATACGTATTTGATGATATTACTCCAGGGCACGTTGTTATATCAAACATATGTAGAGATCAACCACCTAGACAAGGCCATTTTGATTTGGTTTATAATGAAATAAAAAAAGCATTAAAACCAGACATGCATTTAATATTAAATGGTGATGATCCATATTTACAAAAGTTTATACTTGAAGGTAATTATAAAGTAACATATTATGGAATTGGTAAAAATAAATATTCTTATAAACAAAATCCATTTGCTAGTTTAAATTTAGTATATTGTCCAAAATGTAATTCAAAACTAGAATACAATTATTATCAATTTGAAAATATAGGGGATTTTTATTGTCCAAGTTGTGATTTTAAGAGACCTAATATTGATTATGAAATAACATCTATTGATTTTTCTAAATCAGAAATTAAAATTAATAATGAATATGTTATACATATACCATTTGATGTATTATATTGTGCATATAATACACTAGCAGCATTTAGTCTTGTATCTATTTTAGGTCTTGATCAAAATAAGGTATGTAGTATTATCTCTAAAATTGATAGTAATAAGAAGAATCATGATGTATATGACTATAATGGTAGGAAAGTAAATGTTCTTAGTAATAAAAATGAAAATAGTACAACATTTAATCAATCTCTTTTATATACAAAAAGATTTAAAGAATTGAAAACAGTTATTATTGGATGGAAAGAAATAAGTAGAAGATATAATTTTGATGATTTATCATGGCTTTATGATATCGATTTTGAAATACTTAGCAACTTAAATATTGAAAAAATTATATGCGTTGGTATTCATCGCTTTGATATTGCAACTAGACTTAAATATGCTGGTATTGATGAAAAGAAAATATTAACATTTGAAGAATTAGGTAGTGCTGTTAAATATTTAAAGGAAAAAACGAAAGGTGATATTTTCTCTATTTTAAATTTTGATTATGTTGAACCATTTAATAAACTAATGATAGAAGGTGAAATTGATGAACATTAAGGTAGCACATCTATATTATGATTTGATGAATTTATATGGAGAAAGTGGTAATGTAAAAGCCTTAAAGATGCAACTAGAAGGACAAGGAATTAAAACAGCAATTAAGTTTTTAACTATTGATGATGACTTGAATTTTAAAGATTACGACATTGTTTATATTGGATCTGGAACAGAAAATAATCAAAAAATAGTTTTAAACCATTTATTAAAATATAAAAAAGATATTGAAGATGCCATCGAAAAAGGTGTTCACTTTATATGTACAGGTAATGCTTTAGAATTATTTGGTAACGTAATAGAGGATGTAAATAATAAAAAATATACAGCACTTGGTATGTTTGACTTTGATGTAAAACAAGAAGAAGTACGTATGGTTGATGAGGTTTTATTTAAAACAGACTTAATTAATAAATATATTTTAGGATTTCAAAATCAAAGTGGGCATATAAAAAGTGATATTTTAAATTTATTTGATGTTGTAAAAGGTATTGGTAGTTATATTGGTAGTAAAAAAGAAGGTATTCATTATAAGAATTTTTATGGTACTTATGTTATTGGGCCAATTCTAGTTAGAAATCCAGAATTATTAAAATATTTAGTTAAGGAAATTATTAATAAAAACAATAAAAATTTTAAATTTAAAAAATTTAATCAAAAATTAGAAATAGAAGCATATGATAATTTTATGAGTAGAAATTATCAAGAATATATTTCTAATAAATAAAATATTTAGGGGGTTAATAATGATAAGTGATGGTGAAATATTATCATTTATTGAAGACAAAATTATTGTTAAAGATCAAAATGAAAAAATAGTTTACTCTAATATAGATAATCCTTTATCATTTGAGCAAAGTCTTATTGTTAAAGGGAAATTTAGGTTAAATGAAAATACTTGTTATACAGTAAGTTATATTAAACGTTTAGCTAAAGACAATAATTATTATACAATTACGATGTATAAGCCTTGTAAAGTAAATGACTATTTAACAGGTGTTATGACAAGAGAAAATTTTGAGGATGTTATGAGTGGCTATTTGAAAAAAAATTTTAACTTTATCATCATTATTGGGGATGTCGATAATTTTAAAATGGTTAATGATACTTATGGTCATAGAGCAGGTGATCAAGTATTAAAAAGTATTGGTAAAATACTAAATAATAGTGTAAGAAACACGGATATAGTTGGAAGATATGGTGGAGAAGAATTTATTATATGTCTTCTTGAAAATGATATAGATAATGCATATAAAATAGTTGAAAGAATTAGAAATAAAATTCAAAATACTATTATTAAAGTTGATGATAATATATTTAATGTAACAATGACATTTGGTTTATCTAGTTATAATATCCAAAAAGAATATGATGAAGTTATTGAAGAGGCCGATAAAGCATTATATACTGGAAAAGAAAATGGTCGTAATCAAACACTTATATATAAGTCAAAACAAAAGAGTATGAAAGTTAATCCTTAATAATAGGAAAACTTTGATACTCTTCTTTTGTAATATTATCATTATCTAAAATTAATGAAAAAATATTAGTAACTTTTTGTTCCAATAATAACATTTCATTGTTACTATCAGATACCTTTGTAATAATAGGAATATTTATATCTTTTTTTATTTGTTTTAAATAATTTTGACCTTTTTTATTAAAACCTAAAACTCTAATATATAGAATATCTTTATATTTCTTTGCTTCTTCTTTAGTAAAACTACATAATATATGAACAAACATTCTATTTATTTTATTATATGTATATCTTTTTGTTTTACATTTTTCTATTAATTCATAAATAGAATCACTATTATAAATATTTTTAATTATTCTATTTTCAAATCCTTCATCAACTGTTTGATAAATATTTATATGTTTTTGTTCACTAATTATTTTATATTTTAATAAGGAAAAGAAATCATTAAAACTTTTGTCTATTAAAGGATATTTTAATAATTCATTAGGAACTAAATTATCAATATTATCTTTCTTTAGTATCATTCTTCTAATATTACTTGCACTTGTAATATTATTATTTATATGAGATGTATGATAATCAGTTGTTCTTTGAATACAAATAGGCTCTATATTAGCTTTTAATTCTTTTACGGCTTTTATATAACTTATACCAAGTAAATCATTAGGTAGGTTTATTTTTATATTTGTAAGATCATTTAGAGCATTAGATAAAGCTGTAGGGTAGTTTAAACCATTATTTAAATATGTTTTAACTTTTGTTTTATAATCTTCATTATAAAGTTGAATATCAACAATTTTATTTAATAAATTAATATCATTACATTCACTTCCAAAGATAACTTTTTTAACATTTAGATAGTTTAAAATACTAATTGCCCCATGTGCAAATATATCAGCACTTTGCGTAGCAAAAGGAAATGGTAATTCAATAATTAAATCAATACCCATATCCAAACATAATGATGTTTTATCTTTTTTAGATATAATACTTATATCACCACGTTGTGTAAAATATCCATTTGTAACAAGTATGATAATACTATTTGGATACATTTCTCTTACTTTATTTAAATGATACAAATGACCATTATGAAAAGGGTTATATTCACATATTATTCCTACTGCATTAAGCATAAAAATCACCTTTTTATATAATATCATGAAAATAGTATTTATGACAAATAGTATTGAAATAATAAAGAAAAACATATATAATTTTATTGGTGATATATATGATTATTGATTTAAGTTCATTAAAAAATAATATAAGTAATAAAATAGATATTGATATGAATTATTCATTTACGAAAGAACAATTGGAAAAAACAGAAATAAGAAAATTAGATGATGTCAAAATAAAGGGAACAATTACAAAGGATGTTATGAATAATTATTATCTTAATTTACATGTTTCTGGTAATATGATTTTGCCTTGCTCAGTTACCTTAAAAGATGTTACTTATCCATTTGAATGTCAAATAGATGGCGAAATAGATGAAATAATGCAAGAAATTGATGAATTTTCTAAAAAAATTGAAAATAGTCTTGATATTTTTCCAATAATATGGGAAAATATATTAATGGAAATTCCCATGAAAGTTGTAAGCAAAGATGCAGCAAATTACAAAATCGAAGGTAATGGTTGGAAACTTATTACTGAAGATGATGTACATGAGGAAATAAATCCTGAATTAGCAAAGTTGAAAGATTTACTTTAGAAAGAGGTGTCGAGATGGCTGTACCATTTAGAAAAGTTAGTAAGACAAGAGGAAGAATGCGTCGTACTCACTATAAAATTGAAGAAAATGGAACAACAAAATGCCCAAAATGTGGTGCTGAAATAAGACCACATCGTGTATGTCGTGAATGCGGAACTTACAAGGGTAAAGAAGTAGTTTCTAAAACTGAAGAATAAAAACTAAGATTTCTTAGTTTTTTATTTACTTTTTTTTTGATAAAAGATATAATTGTTATAGAAAATAGGTGAAATTATGAATAAAAAAGGTTTTACACTTGCTGAATTACTAGGAGTTATCGTTTTACTTGGAATACTAGCAACAGTTGCTTTTCCTCCATTATTAAATCAATTAAATAAATCAAAAGAAAAGTTAAGTGGTGCAACACTTAAAGTGCTAGGAACAGCAGCAGAGCAATATATAGATGATCATAGTAGTAGTTATCCCATTAAAGATGGAAAAACTTATTGCATAAGTTTAGAAACACTTGTTAATTATAATTACTTAAAATCACCTATAATGGATGCTAGTACAGGTGAGGAAATAAGTGAAAAAGATAATTATATTAAATTTAAAATAAATAAATTTAATGACTATGATTATGAATTAACTACAAATTGTAGTGAGATAGTTCAATAGTGTCAAAAGATACACTTCCAAATAAAACATATACAACAGGTGATGCTGTAACACTAGGTGGATATAAATGGCATGTCATAAGTGATACAGGAACGCAGGTAACATTATTAATGGATGCAAATCAATTAGGTGATAATAGTAATATGCTACATTGTACAAATGATACAGATGCATCAACAGATTGTGGTGTAGATTCAACAGGTAAATATTATGTATACAGCTGGGATAAGTCATTAATAAGAGCATATTTAAACGGAGAATTTCTAACTAATCTAGAAAGTAAAATTAATAATGAAATAGTCTCAACTCCAATATGTATTGATCCAACCGTGGCAGATAGTAGTAAAACATATGGTGGTTACTTAATAAGTGAGATAAATGCTTTAGGCAGTTCATGTACTTTAGATTCAGTGAGCGATAAAGTAAGATTAATAAGTTATTCCGAATATTATAATATGAGCCCATATTATGAAGATGAAAGCAGTAATTATCCGAATGTAGGTCATTATATAACAAGGATATCTAAAACAAGTGATTACGCATCTTGGTTGTATTGTGGGTCCACCAGTTGTGGTTCGTCAACAATTAAAGGTAATTCGTGGACAATTGACGGAGCTTGGTGGACAATGGGATCTTCATCTTCATCAGGTGATAATTATGTAAGGGTTGCACGCAGTGTAGATTTTGAGGGATTTTTGCATGGATACATTAGCGAATTTACACTTGGTGTTCGTCCTGTTATAACGGTAGTAAAATAAATTAGAGTATATCCATATAGTTAAAAACAGGTATTTGTGATATGAAACACGTTTCTTGAACAAAGGAAACGTGGTTTTTATATGAGTAAATTGAGTTATGAGGATAAAATAAGTTTATATAATCATGGAAAGAAAGGTATGAGTATAAATTCACTTGTATCAAAATATGGAATATGGCATGAAGGTATAGAATATTTAATAAGGTTAATAGATAAACATATTAAGAACAGTGAAGAATAAAAATTATTCAATTCAGGATAAAGAAAAAATAAAGAGACTAGAAGAAGAAAAATTATATTTAAAGGCGGAACTAGAATACTCAAAAAAATTGAAAGTCGTTGTTCAAGCAAGGAAGAATCAACAACACAAGAAAAAGTAAATGTTATAAGTGAACTTCGGTTAACATATCCACTAACGATTCTTTTAAAAGTATCTGGTTTAGCTAAATCTGTATATTATTATACTTTATCCAAAACAGATAAGGATAATAAAAACAAAGAAATAATAGATAAAATAAAAGAAATATTTATTAATAATAAAGAAAGATACGGTTATCGTAGAATTACGTTAAAATTAAGAAATCAAGGATATATAAAAAAATTTATAGAATAATGATTAAATTAGGCTTAAAGCCACTAAAAAGAAATAAAAGAAAATATTCATCTTATAAAGGAACAAATGTTATTTATCACCAATTTTAGATGGATATAAAGGTGAAATAATATCACACAATATTTCCAAATCTCCTAACTTAGAACAAATAAACGATATGCTTTATAAGGAATTTGAAGGTAAAAATTTAGAAGGATTAATATTTCATTCAGATTAGGGATGGCAATATCAACACCAATCTTATCAACAAAGATTAAAAAATAAAGATATAAAGCAAAGCATGTCAAGAAAAGGAAATAGTATGGATAATGGAATGATGGAAAATTTCTTTGGTCTTTTGAAAGCAGAAATGTTTTATGGCCAAGAAGATAAATATAAAAATATAGATGAATTAGTTTTAGCGATAAATGACTATATTAATTACTACAATTATGGTAGAATTAAAGTGAAATTAAAAGGATTGTCACCTGTGAATTACAGGTGACAATCCTCTAATTAGAAACTATTAATAAACTGTCCAACTTTTTGGTTTCAGTTCAAAATACCTGTTTTAATTTGTATATCTTAAGTTATCATTTGTTATATTAAAAACAATTCCCATCATAATCATATAACTAAGTAAACTAGATCCACCATAACTAATAAAGGGAAGAGTAATACCTGTAATAGGCATTAGACCAAATGTCATACCAATATTTTGAAATTGTTGATATATAAGCATACCTATGATACCTGCAATAATATATTTATTGATATTACTTTTATTTCTTATAGCATTCATAATAATTCTTATATCAAAAAATAATATTAATCCTAATAATAGAAGAGAACCTATATATCCATAATTACTTGCATATACAGCAAATATAAAGTCAGTTTGGGGCTCAGGAAAATAAATAGGTGTATTATTAAAGCCAAAACCTATAAGCCCGCCAGATCCAATTGCTGTAAGACCATTTTCTAATTGATATCCACTTTTATTAGACCAATCTAGCAATCTATCTACTCTTAAAAAGAAACTTGTACCAAATATTTTAACAAATAAATTTTGATTTAAAAAGTATATTATTAATACTGAACCAACTGACAATAATAATATTCCTATTAAAACAATAAACCATCTGTATCTAATTCCCGATATAAATAGCATTACTATTGTAATAAGTAAGTAAATAAGAACAACTCCTGTATCAGGTTGTAAGAAGGTAAGAATACTTGGAATTAATACAATAATGCCCACTTTTATAAGAAAGAGAAATTCATCCATAACCGTAGGTGAGGAATGTTCTTTATTAAAGTCGTCTATTACTCTCGCAAGTATTATTATAAGTATAATTTTCATAAACTCACTTGGTTGAACAGAACCAATTCCAGGAATATTAAACCAACATTTAGCATCATTAATAGGTGTACCAAATATAAGTAATAAAATAAGTGAAATAATTCCTATAATGTATAATATCCAAGCATTTTTAATAATATAATTATTTCCGAGAGATATTATTAAAAACATAACACCAAAACCAATAATATACCATAGTGCTTGTTTAATAGTTAAATAGTTCATATAACTAGGAAGCAGATTTTGAGCACTATAAACAGTAAATATGCTTATGAGTGCAAATAAAATTAAACATATAAGAAGCCATTTATCTATTTTAAATTTTGATATTTTATTCATGAAAATCACCTATTATTATCTTACACTAAAATAATATTTTATACAATTAAAAATATTAATAAGAAAAAAATGATGTAATTTTAATTAAAATATAGTATAATTAGGTAGGTGATAAAGAATGGAATTAGTACAATATATAATAATTATTGTTATTATGCTTGTTATAGCACTTGCTATTGTAAAATCAAAACATAAAGATTTTAAAATCGAAGCTAATAAATTAGTTGAGTATTTAGGTGGTAAGAATAATATTATAAATTATGAGGTTAATAAATCAAGGTTTATAGTGACACTTAATAATACAGAAATAGTAAATAAAGAAGCTATACAAAAAATGGGCGCTCAAGGTATCGTTGAAATTGAAAATCAATTAAAGATTATATTTGGAAATGATGCTAGAGAATTAAAAAAACAAATTGATGATTTAAAGTGATAAATTTTGTCACTTTTTTTCTTTTTTCGACAAAAAGAGACATACAAATTTTA
This sequence comes from uncultured Mycoplasmatota bacterium, assembly GCA_900547995.1. Lineage (GTDB taxonomy): Bacteria > Bacillota_I > Bacilli_A > RF39 > UBA660 > UMGS1045. Next base: position 23,367 of record URIY01000010.1, on the reverse strand, counting down.
TATAATTTTGTCGAGAGGTGAGAAAATGAATATATTTGAAATAATATTAATTGATTTAATATTTATAACTTTTCCATTAATTTTGTATTTGTTTTATATTGCTTACAATCAAAATATAGGTAAAAAAGAGAATAAGTTAATTTTTGATTTAACTTTAATTACTTCACTTTATTTACTTATAAGATATGGTAAAAATACTACTATTTATAATCCTCTTATAATAAGTAGTGTACCACTTGCAATTGCATATTACAAAAAGGATAAATTAAGTAGTATTTTATTATCAATTTTTATAATTGTAGATTGTTATTATTCATTTGGTTTTAATATTCCTTTTATGATTTTTGAGTATTTTTTATATTATATAATATTCACAATATTGTTTAAAAAAGATAAAAACACAAATGCTCATATTAATTTATTTATTATTTTAAAATCCTTTTTTACAACGGCTATGCTTTGGCAAGTAGATTATTATGGTGATAAATCGTCTTCATTTGTTTTAATGGGGATACTAGTTACATCGATTATTTTATTTGTTATTATTCATTTTGTCTTTATTTTAATGGATAAAGGTGAAGAAATAATAAGATATCACATGTCTATTAAAGAATTAGAAAAAGAAAAACAAGTAAGAACATCTTTATTTAAGATTACACATGAAATTAAAAATCCAATGGCTGTTTGTAAAGGATATCTTGATATGTTAGATACATCTGATAAAAAACAAGTGGAAAGATATGTTCCTATTATAAAGGAAGAAATAGATAGAACATTATTAATTCTAAAAGATTTTCTTTCTCTTAATAAAATAAAAATAGAAAAAGATATTATGGATATAAATTTACTAGTTGAAGAGGTTATTGATAGTGTTAGTCCTCTTGCTAAGCAGAACAAGATAATAATTGAAGAAAGTCTAATAGATGATGAGGTATATATAAATGGGGACTATAATCGTTTAAAACAAGTTTTAATTAATTTAGTTAAAAATAGTATTGAAGCTATTAATAAAGATGATGGTAAAATATTTATTTCTACTAACTTAAATAATAATAATTTTTATATAGTTATTGAAGATAATGGTTGTGGTATGAGTGAAGAAATACTTTCCAAAATCGAGGAACCATTCTATACAACCAAAAAGAATGGGACTGGATTAGGTATTTCATTATCTAAGGAGATATTAGAGGCACATAATTTTAAAATAGAGTATAAATCAAACGAAAATGTTGGTACGAGTGTAACAATAACTATTCCACTTGATTTAGCAAATAAAAGGAGCAAATAATTTTGCTCCTTTAACCATTGTACGGTGTTCCTACAATATTAACTTTTCTTGTTAATGTTTTAGATGCTTTTTTATATTTTACTTTATATGTAACTGTATATATATCAGCAGATGATGTAGTTATTTCATTAACTGTTTTACCATCAGATTTTCTTACAATAGTAATATTGATAGTTGCTTTATCAGTGACATCTGTTTTTTCGTTTTCAATAACAATTACAGATTTTTCATTATATTTGTAACCAATATTTAGTGAAATTTCACTATCACCATTTAATCCGATATTAATGTTATCAACATTATTATCATCTTCAGTTGAATCATTCTTTTTATCAATATTAACTTTAACTTCTATTCCATCACTTATATTACTTTTAAATATTGTGTAAGAACTTTTGACAACAAATGTATATGTACCACCATCTTTAACTGTATAGTCATATGTGTCATTTTCTGTTGTTCCAAGTGATGTTAAATTACCTTTATCATCCTTTAAATATATATTATATATTACTGTACCAATATTATTAGCATTATATGAAAGACGATTATTTAAGGCCTTTTGTCTATGCGTTGCATCTCCATATAAACTTTCAAAATACTTATTTAAGTAATCTAAATTTATTGCATCAGGTGTATCTATTTTGTTCCAAGTTAATGTGACTTTAGAATCTTTAACATTAGCTTTTAAATTTGTTACATTGTTTAATTTACTATATCTTGTTGATACATCTGTTGGTTCAGTACCACTTTTAAATAATTCCGTTACTTTCATATCATCTGGTGTAAATTCACTTGGTAATGCAGCTGGATAAGATTCTTTTTCAACTGTTACAGAAACAACACCGGAAGGTTTAGTAAATTTAGCACTTGTATTAGTAAATACACCTTTAGCAACTGCTTGGAATATTCTTGAGTTTTGACCACTACTTATGACATTGTAGTAGTCAGAGTATACTTGATCATAACCATACCATACAGCGATAGAATATTCAGGAGAAATACCAGCAACCCAAATATCATTAACGGCATTACTTGGTAAATTATAATCTCTAAATACTGTTTCAGGATAGTTACTAGTTCCTGTTTTAGCACCATATGTGGCGCCATTGACATAAGAGTATCTTCCAAGAGCAGATGATGCTGTAGATATTAAAACGTCTGTAATCATATAAGCTGTCTGCTCACTCATAGCTCTTGTTTTTTGTATTTTCTTTTCAACAGTCTCGCCAGTATTACGATATGTAAATTTTGTATATGAATGTGGCTCAATATAGTATCCACCATTTGCAAAAGCAGCATATGCAGCCGATAGGGTAAGTGGAGATTCACCATTATAACCACCTAGTGCATGGGCTTCATGTAATGTATCAGATTTTTTAGCATCCACTATGTCGTTTGGATTATCTTCATTAATACATTTATTCTTATTTCTTTTATATCCGTCGCTACAAGAATATATTTCAGGAGTTAATCCTAATCCTGTAACAAATTTAATAATATTTGATTTATCATTTGATTGGAAAGCTTTTAGGGCAGGTATATTCCATGAACCCATAACTGATTGTCTAAGTGTTAAGAAACCATTGTATGTATAGTTCCAGTTTTCGATTTTAACACCATTACTATAACCATGTGGTTCATCGGCAAATGGGGTATAAGTTGACCAATTGTTAAATTCAATACCTGGACCGTAATCATAAAGAGGTTTAGCAGTTGAACCGATTTGATTATTGATGTCTGTAGCATAGTTAAATGAAAGAGCTTTATCCCCACTATGACGACCTGCACCAACGGCAACTAAAGCACCGGTTTTAACATCTATAACAGAAATTCCTGCATTAACAACATCGTTTTGCCATTCATATGTTAATCCTGTTACAGGACTTTCTGTTCCGTTCATAATACTATTAACGTGATTTTGTTTTGTTCTATCCATTGTTGTCCATATTTCAAGAGGTGTAGTGTATGGATTAATTCCATATTCATCCATTATTTCATTCGCAACAGTATCAATAAATCCTTGATATTCACCACCCGTTGATTCTGGATTTTTAAGGATTAATTTATCGACTGTTAATTCTTTGGCAATTTCATGTTCTTCAGGAGTTATATAACCATGTCTTTCCATTAAATATAATACGGTTTGTCTTCTTTTTTCAGCTGCTTCAGGGTGTAAGTATGGGTCATATGAATATGGTGCTTGGAATAACCCAGCAATAAGGGCAGCTTCAGCAACGTTTATATCTTTAGCATTTTTTCCAAAGTAAGTTAAACAAGCCTGCTCAACACCATAGGCACCACCACTTATAACAGATGTTCCACCTAAGAAATTTGAATTAACATAAAATTCAATTATTTCTTTCTTTGTATAATTTTTTTCTATTTTGAACATAGACATGTATATATCAGTGAATTTTCTTTTTATACCTGCCATACCTTCAGAAACAGTATTTTGACTCACATAGTTTTTAGATAGTTGCATTGTAAGGGTAGAGGCACCACCAGCATCACGGCCTAGTAGTTGTCCAAAAGATGCAACTAAGAATCTTGGTAAGTCGAAACCATTATGTTGGAAAAATCTTGAATCCTCTGTTGCAATAATAGCATTTACTAATACTTCAGGTAATTCTTCATAAGAAATATTTTCTCTTTTTTCAATACCTAGTTTAGCAATTATTTCACCATTAGCATCATACATAATTGTAGATTCTTGTTGATATAAATTTTCAGGTTTAAATTCTGGAGCATTTTTGACAATTGATCCTAAGAAAATAGCTACTGTAATTAAAACACCAATTATTCCTACTATAAAGATTATTAGTAAAATTTTAAGTGCTAGCATTATTTTCTTTTTAGTAGCAGTTTTATCTTTTACTTTCTTTTTATTAGAAATATTCTTTTTTATATTTTCTTCTTTCTTAGCATTATTAATTTTCTTACTATTATTGTTTTTATTTTTCTTTATAAAATTAATTTTTTTCTTTTCATTATCCTTTTTTATTTCTTTCATACTTTTTCTCCTTTAAAATAAATTTCTGATACTATTTTTAGGTAATCAAGTCTTGGATTGAACTTTTCTTTTAATAGTATTCCTTTTTTCTTTATATATTCAATTGGTATTGATTTTCTTTTTTCATTATCAATAAAATCTAAAAAATCGGGTCCATTCATAAAATAGGTTTGGTTTAATTTACTAAATCTAATTATTAAAAAGGCAATACCACCGTGCTCCATAATTCGTTTTAAATGTTTTATTTGATGTTCATGAATATTTCTTAGTGGGAAAAATTGTTCATTAATTGTTTCCTTAGCTTCAAAGTCGATATACTTTCCCTTATATACCCCATTGTAATCTGTTGTCGATGGTGTTTTAAAATATGCTTCTTTTATAACCGCATCTTGTCTTGATTTATAATCAACCTTTACAATAGTAATGGGAGTAGGCTTTTTATATATAATGGCGATATCATTATTTCTATAGTATTCATTAGTAACATTTAAATCATCTTCTAAATTCATACCACGGTTTTTATAGTTAATATCATTTACATATTCTTTATTTAAACCATTAGGATATTTCACATGCACCACCTTATAGTATTATACTATAGATTTAAAAAATTTTCTACCTATATTTTATTAATAACAAAATTGTCCTTTACAATAATTAGCTAGTTTTGTCGAAATCAAACAATGGATGTAAAATTTGTGTTAAATTAGTTTTGAGGTGATACTTTATGGATAGGAATTATCATATACAAGTTTTATTTGATAATATGCTTGATGATGTAAAATATATTCAAAGAAACTACTTATTAAAGAGGCAAAGTAAGTAGTTTTTATTTTATATTGCATTTTAATTCTTTTTATAATAAAATTATTATAGAGAATAAAGAGGTGTTTTAGGATGAAAGAAAATGATCCTAATAGTAGTGAAAGAATATTTGAAGAATTAGAATATTTTGTTGATACAAGTGTTAAATCTATGTTAAATGGATATATTCCACCTAAAAAATATAATGATAAACAAAGTGAAAATGTAAAATATCAAGAAAATATTGAGGTATTTGATCCTTATGAAGTATTCAATCCCTTTAATAACCAATAAATGGAATTGACAAATATAAAAATATTTGAGAAAATATAGGTGAATAAAAAGAGGTGATTTTATGTGTCAAGATAGAATTATGTTAACAACAAAAGATTTATTAGAAAAAGAATTTAAAGTTGACACTAGAGGGTATAGGCCTCAAGAAGTTGATAAATTTCTTGATATTGTGATTAAAGATTATGAAGAGTTTTTAAACATTATTAAAGAATTAGAAAATGAAAAAAAAGACTTAGTTGATGATAATATTAAACTAAGACAAGATATAAGAATGTTAAAAACGAAGATTGATGCCATTAAAGATGGTAATATGACAGAGGTAAGTAATGCTGACATATTAAGAAGATTATCAAGTTTAGAAAAATTAGTATATGGAAAAGATGAATAATATTTTGACAAACGCTGCATTTATAGTAATGTAGAGGAAAGTCCATGCTCGCACAATCTGTGATGATTGTAGTGTTCGTGCATAGGGAATAAATAACCTATGGTAGCAATTAATTTGCTAACGGAATTGAAAAAATCTAAGTCTTTTAGATATGATTTGATTAGATGTAAAGTGCCATAGTGACGATGCTATTTAGAAATAAATAGAGTGGAACGCGGTAAACCCCTCGAGCGAGAAACCCAAATTTGGTAGGGGAACTGATTCAAGAGAATGAGAATTAAGAATCAGATGGTTTTAAACCATAGATAAATGTTTGTCGCCTTTATAAGGAACAGAACATGGCTTATAAAATATTATTGTTTTTTTATTTTTAGAAAGTTGGTGTGATGTGAAGGAAATTGGCCAAAAATTAAAAGAAACAAGGGAAAGCATAGGTATTTCTATTGAGGAAGCAGCCGAAGATTTAAAGACAAGGCCTTCACAAATAGAAAATATTGAAAGTGGAAATATGGATGCTTTTAAAGATGTTTTTTATCTAAAATATTTTATTCGTGATTATTCTAAATATTTAGGACTTGATTACGAAGATATGGTTGATGAGTTTAATGAGTATCTATTTGACTTTACATCTAAAATATCAATTGATGATATAAAAAATGCACATAAAAAAACACTTAAAGAAGAAGGAGAGAAAGAAGAAAGAATTATGTCTCCTTATACGATAGATCGAGAAAGTAAGTTTTTTATACCTAGATGGTTAATGTTTACTTTAATTGGGATATTAGTTGTTGTGATTGTTATTTTTGTTGTAACAATAAATAATAATAAAAGTAACGATAAAAAACAAAATAATAAACCAAATTTAATTAACTAGGAGGCTTTATGAATATACCTAATAAATTAACTATTTCTAGAATAGTTATGTCAATATTAATTGTTATTATTTTATTAATACCATTTGATGCGATTGGAATGCCACTTCCAAAGTTATTTGTTAATGAACTTATTGTTATAGATTTAAAATATATAATTGCTGGTCTTTTGTTTGTATTTGCTTCACTTACAGATTTATTAGATGGCTATTTAGCAAGAAAGAAAAAGTGCGTTACAGATTTAGGAAAAATGCTTGATGCTATTGCCGATAAAATACTTGTAAATCCTGTCTTAATTATTTTGGCGGCAACAGGATTTATTCATCCTATTATTCCTGTTTTATTAGTTATGAGAGATAGTATAGTTAATGCTCTTAAAATGGAAGCAAGTAGTCATGGCAAAGTAATTGGAGCAATAAAACTTGGAAAGGCTAAAACAGTATGTTTGATGCTTGGTACTATTCTTACATTATTTTATAATATGCCATTTGAATTAATTAATTTAAAAATATCAGAATTTTTACTTATAGTGGCTACAGTATTATCAGTAATATCTGGAATTCAATATTATAATATTGTAAAAAAGAAAAATACAGATTTGCCAAATCTGAATGAAAATGAAAACAAAAATGTAGAATCTGTCTAGATTTTTGTTTTTTTCTGTCAAAAATAATTAACAGATTTTAACAAACAAATGTTCGTTTTTGGTATTGACAATTAATTATAAATGTTATACAATGATAATGTAAGAGGAGGAAATATAATGGTTAAAACATCTACAGATACAACATTAACTCAGGTTCTTGCTGATATTGAAAAACAATTTGGCAAGGGTGCAGTAATGAAATTAGGTGATAATGAGCATAGAGAAATTGATGTTATATCAAGTGGTTCTCTAGCATTAGATATATGTCTTGGTATTGGTGGTTATCCTAAGGGAAGAATTGTTGAAATATTTGGACCAGAATCAAGCGGTAAAACAACTTTTGCGTTGCATGCAATTGCAGAGGCACAAAAGAAAGGTGGAAGAGCAGCATTTATTGATGCGGAACATTCTTTAGATCCTCAGTATGCAGCTAAGCTTGGTGTTAATATTAATGAGTTGTTATTATCCCAACCTGATAATGGTGAGCAGGCTTTAGAAATTTGTGAAGCACTAGTTAGAAGTGGTGCAATAAGTGTTATAGTTATAGATTCTGTTGCTGCACTTGTACCACAGGCCGAAATAGAAGGTGAAATGGGTGATTCACATGTTGGTTTACAAGCACGTTTAATGAGTCAGGCTTTAAGAAAATTATCTGGTGTTATTAGTAAAACAAATACAATTGCTATATTTATTAATCAACTTCGCGAAAAGGTTGGGGTTATGTTTGGAAACCCTGAAACAACACCAGGTGGAAGGGCATTAAAGTTCTATGCGTCAGTTAGATTAGATATTAGACGATCTGAACAAATTAAACTTGGAACAGATATTATAGGAAATAAAACTTCAATTAAGGTAGTTAAAAATAAAATGGCTCCACCATTTAAAAATTGTGTTGTTGATATTATGTACGGAGAAGGCGTTTCTTTAGAAGGTGAAATTGTTGATCTTGCGAGTGAAATTGGTATTATTGAAAAAGGTGGATCTTGGTATTCATATAATGGAGAAAAACTTGGGCAAGGTAAAGAAAACGTTAAGGAACTTTTAAAGAAAAATGTTAAATTAAAAGAAGAACTTGAACAAAAGGTCCGTGACTATTATCAAATTGGTGGTAAAAAAATTGAAACCGAATCTAAAAAAGAATCAGAATAGGGTTAATCATATGATTAATCTTTTTTGATTGAAAACCATACTTGACTTATGTTCAATTAAACATTAAAATAGAAATATATGGAATATTAAAAATTTGATTTTTCTATATAAGAATGGAGGATAATATGAATGATATGATAATCTCCATTTTGCTAGTGTTAATTGGCTTTTTTGTTGGCATAGTTGCCGTATTTATTATTAATTATATTAGAGGAACACATGCATCTAAAAAAATAGAAAAAATGCTTGAAGATGCTAAAACAGGTGTTGAAAAAATTAAAAGGGATTACATTTTAGAAGCAAAAGAAGAAACTTATAAATTAAAAAATGAAGCTGAAAGAGAAATAAAAGAAAAGAAAAGTGAATTAAAAGAATCTGAAGAGAGACTTCTTAGTCGTGAAAGTAGCATGGATCGTAGAGATCAAATGTTACAAAATAGAGAAATAGCCCTTGAAGAAAAAGAAAATATTTTGAATAATAAACAAAAAGAGGTCCAAGAAGAACAAAGTAAGGTGGAATATTTAAGAAAAGAACAATTAGATTTATTAGAAAAAATTGCTGGTTTTACTAAAGATGAAGCTAAAGAATTAGTGATGCAAAAAGTTGAAGATATGATGAAACTAGAAGTTGCTAGTTATATAAAGGAAAAAGAAATGGAAGCTAAACTTGAGGCAGATAAAAAAGCCAAAAGTTTACTTGTTTCATCTATGCAAAAGTATGCAGGAGATGTTGCTGGTGAACAAACAGTTACTGTTGTGACTTTACCTAATGATGATATGAAGGGTAGAATAATAGGACGAGAGGGTCGAAATATTCGTACTATTGAGGCTGTTACTGGCGTTGATTTAATTATTGATGATACACCAGAAGCCATTGTTTTATCTAGTTTTGATCCTCTACGTAGAGAGATAGCTAGAGTGACAATTGAAACTCTTATTAAAGATGGAAGAATTCATCCTACAAGAATTGAAGAAATATATGATAAAGTATCTAAAGATATGAAAGAAAAAATAATTGAGCATGGTGAATCGGCATTATTTGAACTTGGAATAACAAAAATGGATCCAGAGTTAGTAGAACTTGTTGGTAGATTATACTTTAGGACAAGTTTTGGTCAAAATGCTTTAACACATTCAATAGAGGTTGCTCATTTAGCAGGTATACTTGCTGCTGAAATAGGAGAAAATGCGACTATTGCCAAGAGAGCGGGACTTTTACATGATATAGGTAAGGCTATTGATCATGAAGTTGAAGGTTCACATGTAGAGCTTGGTCGTGATTTAGCTAAGAAATATAAAGAAAATGATATTGTTGTTAATGCCATTGAATCACATCATGGTGATGTTCCTGCAACATCTATCATTGCTGAACTTGTGGCTATCGCTGATGCACTTTCTGCATCAAGACCAGGGGCACGTAATGATTCTGTGGAAAACTATATTAAGAGACTTCAAGAATTAGAAGCAATTGGTAATGATATTGAGGGTGTTGATAAAACATTTGCTGTTCAAGCAGGACGTGAACTTCGTGTTATTGTTAAACCAGAAGAAGTAAATGACTTAGAAAGTCACAAAATTGCTAGAGATATTAAAAATAAAATTGAAGAACAACTTCAATATCCTGGTACTATTAAAGTTACTGTTATTCGTGAGGTAAGAGCTACTGAAGAAGCAAAATAAAAATTTGACAATTGTCAAATTTTTTTAATAATACCTTGGGTAATAAGGATAATAGTAATAATTATTATAATAAGGTCTTGGTTGTGGATAGAAAGCAGGAGCAAGTAATCCACCTGTAATACCACCTAAAATAAATGGCCCAAGGAAACCTCCAGCAACAAATCTATCACCATTATTTGAATTATATCCATAGTTGTTTGGATAATTATTTATAGGCTTAAAATTTTGATATAAATAATTTTGATTCATATAAAAACCCCTTTCATAAATATTTTATGTATACTATTTATGATTGTGATTATAACCTATAAAATTTTTAGAAAAGTTATATAAATTTATCATATACTTTACTAGGTGATTTAATGAAAAGAATTTTAAGCACTATTGGTTTTTGCATGTTAATATGTATAAGCTTTGTTTATACAGAAAAAGCGGCTAACTTAGTAGTTCAAAAAGATGATTTGATGATGACAATAAATGATTCTTCTAGTAATTATGAAATAGCGCCAATTGATGGTGTTATAAATGAAAATACTTTTATACCTGGAATTAATGGTATAAAAGTAAATAATAAAGAAAGTTATAAAGAAATGAAAAAATATGGTAAGTTTAGTGATAATTTGCTTAAATTTATACAAATTGAACCTAAGAATAAATTGAAAGATAATTATGATAAATATATTATAAGTGGTAATAGTAATAAAAAAGAGGTAAGTATTATTTTACTTGTAAATGGTGATGATAATATTGATAATATATTAAAGATAGTGGAAAATAAGAATATATCAATTAACTTTTTTGTTGATGGATATTGGTTTGAAAACAATAATAGCATGATTGAATCTTTAATAGAAAAGAATCATATTATAGGAAATCTTAGTTATAATTTAGATTATCAAGATGGTGCTTTTGTTTGGATGGATACCATAATTAAAAGAATAGGTAAACAAAAGATTGGTTATTGTTATGCGGAGAAAGAAAATGAGGATAGTTTAAAAGTGTGTTCGTTAAATAAAAATTATACTATAAAACCTAATATTATAATAAAAGACAATTATATGAAAAATATTAAAGAAAAAATAACTAATGGTTCTATTATTTCTTTTGATATGAATAACTCTTTAGAACAAGAGTTGCCCGTTATTATTAATTATATTAATTCCAAAGGGTATTCTATCGTAAGTCTACCAAAACTTCTTAGTGAAGAAAGATAGAAAATGGGAACTTTAAGTTCCTTTTTATTATGATTTATGATAATATTTTATTTGGGTGATACTTATGAAGAAACCAGAATTGCTTGCACCTGCGGGAAATATGGATGCTTTTTTAGCGGCTATTGAGGCAGGAGCAGATGCAATATATATAGGTGGTTATACTTTTGGGGCAAGGGCTTTTGCTAATAATTTTTCTGATGATGAAATAATCAAATGTATCAATTATGCACATTTATATGGAGTAAAAGTATACATTACTGTTAATACAATTGTTTATGAAAAGGAAGTAGATTTATTTTTAAATTATATTGATTTTCTTCATAGAAATAATGTAGACGCAATTATTATTCAAGATTTGGGAATGTTTGACTTAGTAAGAAAAGTATATCCTAATTTGGAGTTACATGCTTCAACTCAAATGCATATCCATAATTTAAATGGTGTCTTAAATTTACAAAAATGGGGTGCTAAAAGAGTTGTTATGGCACGCGAAACTTCATATGAAATATTAAAGGAAATAAAAAAGCATACATCGATTGAACTTGAAGTATTTGTTCATGGTGCATTATGCGTGTCTTATTCAGGTCAATGTTTAATAAGTAGTTTAATTGGTGGTAGAAGTGGCAACAGAGGTAAATGTGCAGGAACATGTAGGCAACAGTATAATCTAATAGATGATAATGGAAAAAAATATAATGAAGACAGTTATTTACTTAGTACAAGAGATTTAAATACCCTTGAAGATATAGGAAAACTTATTGAGCTTGGAATAGACAGTTTCAAAATAGAAGGAAGAATGAAGAGAGCAGAATATGTTTATTTAGTTGTAAGCATATATCGTAAGGCTATAGATAATTATTTAAAATATAAAGAAACAAGAATTACAGAAGATGATATTCTAGAATTAAAGAAGATATATAACCGTAGATTTACTAAAGGCTACTTATTTAATGATAAAAATATAATGAATACATATCGACCAAATCATTTAGGAATTAAAATAGGAAAAGTTATAAAAAAAGATAAAAATAGTATTTATATCAAATTAAATAATAAATTAATAAATGGTGATGGAATAAGGTTTCTAAATAAGGTAGAAGATGATGGATTGATAATTAGTCAAATGTATATAAATAAACAGAAAGTAATAAGTGCCAAAGAAAATGATGTTATTGAAATAAAAGGAAATATTAATTGTGATAATGGCGCAACTGTTATTAAAACAACGGATAAGGAACAAATGGATAAACTTAATAATTTAATAAATAAAAGGACAAGAAAGGTAAGTATCAATGGAAAAGTTATAGTAAAGCAAGATGAATTTATGAAAATAACTTTAAATGATGGAAAAAATGAAGTTACTTTTATAAGTGATGAAAAACCACAACTAGCAACTAATAAACCACTTATGAAAGAAGATATTGAAAAACAAATAAAAAAAATTAATGATACTATATATACTTTTAGAAATTTAGAAATATATACTGATAATAAGTCGTTTGTTCCATTATCTAAATTAAATGAAATAAGAAGGGGAGCAATAGAATTATTAGATCAAAAAAGATTATATAATATAGAGTATAAAAAATGTTCTTATAATATAGATTTACCAAATTTTAATACTGTAAATAAGGAAAATATCTTAATTAGAAATAAGGATATGTATAGTAAAATAAAAAGTAAAAAATTTAATGAATTGTATTTACCAGATTATTTATATAATGGGATAAATGATGATAGAAAAGTATTAAAACTAAGTAGAATACAAAATGAAAATAGAAAATATGATACCCCCGTTTTAGTAGGTGAGATAGGTTCAATTATTAAAGATTGTTATACAGATTTTTCTTTTAATGTGGTTAATTCATATACTGTTGCTTTTCTTCATAGTATAGGTGTAAATCGTGTTACATTATCACAAGAATTAAATGATGAAGAAATAAAAGAATTAATTGATGCTTATATTAAAAGATATCAAAAAAATCCTAATCTTGAGTTAATTGTTTATGGTAGGGAAGAAATGATGATTTCTAAGTATAATATTTTGAAAAATTTGGATAATCATAATCATTATTTTTTGATGGATAAATATAAAAATAGAATGCCAATTTTAATAAATAATGATATAATGACTATATTTAATTATAATATAAGAGATAAAAAGGATAAATTTAAGTATTTTGATATGGGAATTAATTATGTTAGATATGAATATTTAGATGAGAAAGAATAAGATATATCAAATTGACAAATTAAATAAGATAGGGTATATTAGTCATATGGAGGAAGATATAGTGAAAAAGAATTTTATAGGAATTGTTTGTTTGATATTATGTATTAGTTTATTTACTGGATGTGGTAAAAAGAAAGAAAAAACACCTAATGTTATTGATGAAACACAAAAAGTACTAGATGAGATTGAAATAGCCAAAAAAAATACAGCTGCAAGAACTGCAGAAGGTGTAAGAAATACCGTTAAAACTTATTATTTTAGTTTATTGTTAGAAAATGGATCATTTGGCAAAATGGTATTTACTTGTAATGAATACGGCTGTTCAACTGAAAATGAAACTTTAGATCTATATGGCAATAGTCCAACAAGTGGTACAATAACTATTAATGAAGATGGAGCAATTGAATTTAAAGGTATTGTTATAGATGGATATAATTGTGAAATACCAGATAGTGGAGAAGCTATTTGTAAGTAATATTATGAAAAAACAAAGTAGTTATTTTACTTTGTTTTTAGTTTGTTGTGAAATGAATTAATATTTTTAATTGTCTAAAATTTTTTTTTATTTGTGATAAAGATAGGTATTTCTTATCTAAATTAAATTGATATAGATTATTGATATCGTTGATAATTTCATTATAAAAGTCTTGTATGTAAATATCGTGTTCAATATTTGTACTTGTATAGTTTTTTAATGGATTTATTATGCTAGCAATTGAATATTTTTTCCTAATTTTTGTTCTAATAACCTAGTTATAACTAACGACACAAAGCAAGTTAAAAAATGTGATTCAATGTGATTTTTTGTCCATACATAGACTGGTCTAGTTTCAAAATTAGTTTTAGTTATTTTGAATGTATCTTCAATTTTAGCTAAACCACGATAGATTTTTCTTATTTCAAAGTCACTTAAATTTTCCTCAAAAGTAACAATTGAATAGTAACCATCTAGAAGTTCTTCTTCTTTAATTTTATCTTTATTTAATGAAAGATTAGTAGTATCAGCTATTTCACCAGTTGATTTTAGAAATTTTAAATTTTGAACATAATTAGCTGCGCCATATGAAGTTGCCTTTGTATATCTTCCTGGATTTTTAATTAAGTCTTTAGCATTTTCTATCATCATATTCCTATCATGCTTTTGTTTGTCGGCAGATTTTTGAGAATAATAAACTAATTGTTTTTGGTCTACAATAATTTTTTTTATCGTTACCATTTTTAGTTTTATCTTTATCGTTTCTTGTTATATACATAGTTTTAGGATAAATTCTTGATTTATGAATAAATTTAATTTTTCATCATTTTCTTCTATATAATCGGTAATATAATCTTGCTTTAAAACCCAATTTTTAAATTCCTGATCAGCACCTCTAACAGATTGCCCGTAAACATAACCATTCTTTTTTAAACTTGAATCAATGGGAGTGCCGGCAATTTTGATTATATTATCAGAACAATTTAAACCTCTATCAGCAACTACAAATGTTCTATCAAAGTTAAATCTGTTCATTTCCGGAACTAAAGAATTTTTTTCTGACTCATTACTAGAAAATAAATTATAAGCCAAAAGTAAACCTGAACCATCCATTAATAATCCCATTTCAATAATATGGTCAGGCCTGTGATTTTTTTCGGGTCCTCTTTTTCTGTATCCTTTTTCTATTATGTTTCCATTTTCATCTACCAAATCTTCATCGTTATATTTTATTTCAAAATAATAATTAGTACAATCGTAATATGTTTTAGAAGTGTCTCTTCAATATTTATTTTTAGTGTTATTCCAAATCAGTAATTCGATTTCTTCCTTGTATGAATTAAAGTAATCTAAAGAACAATAAATATCGTATAAAGAAAAATCAAATAAAAAAATTATTTTTATTTTCAAAAGTTTCTTTTTTAATTTTGTAATAAAAAAAAGAAACTGATTAAAAATTATTCATTTCTACTCAGCACCTTTATTTTATAAATTCAATCTTACTTTTATATATTTGCTTATATCTTTTATTTCTAATTCGCATTTTCGTATCTTCAAAGAATAAACTATAAACAGCTTCCCAAATACCAACCCATCCTATAATCATAAATATTTCAGGAATTAGAAAAATACCACTAAAATCTGTAAGTTCAGATGCTAAAACAAAAATGGTCCCAATAATCATTAATAAACATCTTTTTATATTAGCGTGTCTCATATGTAATAAATTTTCATTTATATTTATCTTAAAACTATCTATAATCATTTTCATTAATTTATTCTTATCATTATCACTTATATCAAATAATGTTTTAATTTTAATTACAATATTTTTATTCTTTATATTTATACTTTCCTTATAAATATAATTTTCTAATTCCTCACTTAAAATATTATTATTATATTTACTTAGAGCATCATCCATATCATTAAGGACAATATCAATATAACTTTCTCTATTATTCATACAAATTCTCCTAACTAATTCTATAATGGCCAATTATTTTATATCTACTAATAGTATCTTCTTCATACCATAGTTGTCTTCTATTAGAGTGATGTATAATAAATGGCACACCCATATAATTCCTTTTATCAGATACAATAGCAATATGATTTGTAAAAACAACAATGTCTCCACCTTGCCACTCTTTATAATCTTTTAGATTAGTCGTTAAACTAATACTATTGTTTTTAAAATAGATATTTAGATTTTCAACTCTTCTAAAATCAATATTTTTATCAATTATATCTATATTATAATTATTTCTATTATTTATAATATCATCATTAACAAGTTGCATTAAATCATACCCAGCTTCTTTTAAGGCAAAAGCAATAACATCTGTACATGTTCCATAATTATCATCTGGATATCCACTTGCATAGTATTTACTTTTATATTTAGGTCTTTTTTTAATATAATTTCTTGCCCCATTTAATATATCAATTTGGTCATCAATACCATCATTATCTTTATCAGAATGACTGTTATATTTTTGAATATGAAAAAAATCATTAGTAAAATATATATGAGGAATTATATTTAAACTATATAGCATTATAACTAGAATAATGGGAAAAGCCATTATGATTATTTTTTTCATACACTCACCAAATTTATTATACTTTAACTTATAATATTTAACAATATCTTTGTTCTTTTTTATGAATATCCTTCATATATTTAAATGTACAGAAAGGAATGATTTAATAAATATGGAAACACTTAAAGTTTCATCAAAATCAAATCCAAATAGTGTTGCAGGAGCACTTGCTAATGTATTTAGAGAAAAAGGAAGTGTTGAAATACAAGCCATAGGCGCTGGAGCACTTAATCAAGCAATTAAGGCTATTGCGATTGCAAGAGGATTTGTCGCACCAAGTGGAAAGAATTTAGTTTGTATTCCCGCCTTTACTGATATTGTAATAGATGGTGAAGAGCGAACTGCTATTAAGTTAATTGTAGAAGCTAGATAATCTAGTTTCTTTTTATATACTATTTATTTTTTTTATAGGATATGATAAAATTTATATAGTTTGAAAGGAGTATTGTTATGGATAATAATAAGAGTTCAAATAACGGAATATATTTTTTAACAGGAATTATATGCCTTGCTGTTGGGTTATTTATGTTAACACAACAAACAGTTGTTACAATGAGTTGGTATCACTGGGCATTTGGATCATTTAGACTAGCATCTGGTTTAATACTTGTACCATTTATAGTTGGAATTATTGTTATGTTTTTTAATCCAAAATCATTAATAGGTAAAATAGTAACAATAATTGGAATTGTTATTATAATTGCTACGATAATAATGAGTATTGATATAGCATTTAAACAAACATCACTATATAATTTTATTATCATGATAGGACTTATTGCTGCAGGATCAGGATTACTTCTTAGATGGTATTTTAAAAGAAAATAATCAAACTAAAAAAGGGGCTGAGTAGAAATAAATAATTTTATTCAGTTTTTTCTTTATTACTTTTTGCTTAGGAAAAGTTCTTTTTTCTTTTTTTTTATTTAATGTTTTTTCCCAATAATTGCCTTTGATATTATCTTGATTTAATAAAACAAAATATTTACTTACATTAACTTCACATGACACTTTTTCTAATCCTCGTCTTCTTATTCTATCATAATTCATGTTTTGTTTTATTTGGACAAAAGTGATTTCTACTTGTATACTTTTGTTTATTTTTATTTCTATTCCTTGAGAACTAAGTAAATTTTCTCTTGCTTGTTTTTTTAATAATTCATAATTTGGAATTAATTCACATAATCTATAATCATATTCTTTATTCTTCAAATTTTTCTTACATATATAAACATAATTACAACTATTACAACCGATAAATTTATATAATTTACCATCCTTATTTCTTTGATGATGCTTTTTACTAAATGGTATTTCTTTCCCAATGCACGTATTTAAACATAATACACCATCGTTATAAGTATAAAATAATTGTGGATTTTTCCATCAGTTTCTCCAGCCCAAGTTTGAAACTTTATATAATTGCCTATGTTATGTTCTTTCATATATTTATATTTTACATAAATTCCATAACCTGAGTCAGCACATTCATTTTTAGGATATTTATTGTAATATTTAAAATACAAATCATTCATAGGAATAAAAGTATAGTAATCACTTCGATCTTGGACTAAAAAATAAAGTATAATTTTTGTATATAAAAGTGTAGACTTTTATTTTTTTTTGAACTATAATAAAAAGCAATTTAATTAGGAGGCAAGTTTATGAAAAAAATCAATCTTCCAGTTATTGTACTTAAAGGAATTATTTTACTTCCTAATAATGATATTAGATTAGAATTTCAAGATAATGAAACAAAAAATATCATAGATGTATCTGAAATGTTTCATGATAACAAATTACTTGTTATAGGACAAATAGATACTATTGAAGAAAGTACCAATATAAGTGAATTACCTAAAATTGGTGTTATATCAAAAATTAATCATAAAGTTAAACTTCCTAACGGAAATATAAGAGTTACTATATCAGGCATAAGTCGTGCATATGTTCATGAATATATGAATTTAAATAATAAACTTGATTCACTTGAATGTATTACCTCTGAAATACTTGAAAATAAACCTGATGTAGCAACGGAACCAATTATACTTAAAAAGTTATATAATGAATTTGAAAAACATATTAGAATAGTACCTTATATTACTAATAGTATTTTATCAACATTAGTTACAGTTAAAACTTTATCACAAATGACGGATATTATTGCTAATCAAATAAGTTCTACGAATGAAAGATTAAATGAATACTTATTAACATTTGATATTAATACAAGAGTTGAAATGGTTCTTAAAGATATATATCAAGAACAAGAAATGTATAAAATTGAAAAAGAATTAGAACAAAAAGTGAAGAAAAGTATTGATAATAGTCAAAAAGAATATTTTTTAAGAGAAAAAATAAAAGTAATTCGAGAAGAATTAGGTGATGTTAGTTCTAAAGATGAAGAAATAGATAGTTTAAGAGAAAAACTAAATGTTTTAGATGCACCTAAGCATATTAAGGATAGACTTAATAATGAAATTAGAAAATTAGATAGTTTAACTAATTTGTCTCCTGAAATTAATGTTGTAAGGACTTATATTGATTGGTTATTTGATTTACCTTGGAATAGTGTAACTACGGATAATGATGATTTAAGGGATGTTAAGAAAAAATTTGATGAATCACATTATGGTCTTGAAAAGGTAAAAGAGAGAATTATTGAATATCTTGCTGTAAAAAAGGTAAAAGGTAATATGAATGGTCCAATTATATGTTTAGTAGGGCCTCCTGGAGTAGGTAAAACATCACTTGCTTTTAGTGTTGCACATGCAATGAATAGAAAATTTACTAAAATTTCGGTTGGTGGACTTCATGATGAATGTGAAATAATAGGTCATCGTAGGTCATATTTAGGAGCTGAGCCAGGTCGTATTATTCAAGGTTTGAAAAAAGCAGGTAGTTCTAATCCAGTCTTTTTAATTGATGAAATAGATAAAATGACCAAAGATATTAAAGGAGATCCTGCAAGTGCTCTTTTAGATGTACTTGATCCAGAACAAAATAAATGTTTTAGAGATAATTATATTGAAGAAGAAATTGATTTATCAAATGTTATGTTTCTAGCAACTGCTAATTATATTGAAGATATTCCAGAAGCACTAAGAGATAGACTAGAAATAATAAGATTATCTGGATATACAGAATTTGAAAAATTAGATATTGTAAAGACTCATTTATTAAAGAAAATTTGTGATGAACATGGACTTAATTATGAAAAAATAAATATATCTGATAATGTCATTTTAAAAATAATTAGAAATTATACTAAAGAAGCAGGTGTTCGTGAACTAGAAAGACAACTTGCTACAATAGTTCGTAAAATAATAACGAAATTAGTTATGAATAATATTAAAATAGATAGAATAAATATTTTAGAGAAGGATTTAGAAAAATATTTAGGAAAAATTAAATTTTTAGATAGTGAGGCTATGGATGTATCACAAATAGGTGTTGTAAATGGACTAGCTTATACCCAATTTGGTGGTGATACACTTCCTATTGAGGTTAATTATTTTAAAGGAAATGGTAATTTAGTTTTAACAGGTTCACTTGGAGATGTCATGAAAGAAAGTGCTCAGATAGCCTTAAGTTATATAAAAGCTAATTATAAAAAATTTAAAATAGATTATGAAAAATTAACTTCTAATGATATACATATTCATGTACCTGAGGGCGCAACTCCAAAAGATGGCCCAAGTGCCGGTGTAACACTTACAACCGCCTTAATAAGTGCTTTTTCTAATTTGAAAATTGATAAAACTTTAGCTATGACAGGTGAAATAACTTTAAGAGGTAAAGTATTACCAATCGGTGGACTAAAAGAAAAAAGTATGGGTGCATATAGAAATGGTATAAAAAGAATAATTATTCCTAAAGAAAATATTAGAGATTTAGATGATGTACCAACAGAAGTAAAAAAATGTATGGAATATATTCCTGTTTCAACTTATGATGATATTTATAAAGTAATTAAAGAAAGTGAGAGAGAAATAATACATGTATGATATTGAATATAATGATGAAATAATGAAATATTTTGAACTAATGAATTTTTTTTATGGCGTGAATGGATTTAAAATAATCAAAACTTTCAATGATGATGAGTTACTTGAATTTTTTGATGTGTTAAGAGAAAATATTATTTACAATAAAACTAGTCATATATATACTAGTGTTATTAAAGAAGAATTATATAAGTGTTTAGGATTATATAGAGAAAGGACAAATTTTAAACCTTTCTTAGAAGATATAAATAATCTTATTTCATGTTTAAATACAGCAACAGATGAAAATAGTAATGAATTTTTAAAAAATCAGTTTCTTTGTCATTATTATAATATACTTCCTTTAAAAAATATAAGATATATATTAAAAAATATTGAAGACTATGAAATAAATATAAATATGACTATTGCTTATGATCTTTATGTTGTTTGTGATTTATTTGATCAAAATTTAGAAATAGATAATTTTATAAAAAAATATACTTCTCAAAAAGCTCCAATAGTAACAATTAATTATCTTAATCATTGTTATCCTGAACTTTTTAAACAAGGTGAAGTAAAAGAAAAAGCATGTGGATTACTTTTACAAAATAATATTCTTATAAATGACTATGTTAAGAATCTTAGAATAATGCATAAACTAGGTCATAAAATAGATGAAGAAGAAATTGCACTCTTTGGTAAAACATCTAAGAAAATAATGAAAAAAATCAAAAAAATATAAAATAGGTAATATATACCTATTTTTTTCATATATTTTAATGAATATGGAGGAATTATAGATGAAAAAAATTGTACCTTTTAAAAAGGATTTACCCTTTAAAACTAATTTATCAGAAATAACAAGTATTTCACTTGAACATAGTCTTCATTTATCTGAAAATAATAATATTACAGGATCTTTTTATCTAAATGGAGAGTATAAAATAGCTGATAGCAGTACAAGTTGTGAAAAATTTTCATTTGAAATGCCTTTTGATATAAATATTGATGATAAATATTTAGTTGATAAGGTAGTTGTTGATATTGATGATTTTTATTATGAAATTATTGATAATAAAGTACTTTCTATTAACATTGAAGTTTTAATAGATAATTTAGAGGAAAAACCATTATTTGTAAAAGTAGAACCTGAAAAAGAAGTAACACTTGATGATTTATTGAAAGAAGAAGATGAAGAAAAAAGATGTTATGATGAAGAAACAGAATTTCCATTTAAAGAAATAGAAACACCAGTAGTAGATGTTTTTAAAGAGGAGGAAAATAAAAAAATGGATACTGTAAAAAATGAAGATATAAAATCACTTTTTGATAATATTGATGATACAAATGAAACTTATTCAACTTACAAAGTATGTATTTTAAGAGAGAATGAAACAGTAGAGATGATTATGCAAAAATATAGTGTTACTAAAGATATATTAGAGTTGTATAACAATTTAAGTGAGTTAAAAATAGGTGATAAGATTATTATCCCAAGTTTAACTAATGAGAAAATATAGTGATTTATTTCAAAAATATGATCTAAAACCAAATAAAATTAAAATAATAGGTAAAGCAACTATTATAGATACTGATAAGGGAAAATATGTCTTAAAACCAAAAAATCGTAAGTATAATAACAATAATATTTTTAAATATTTAAACTCACGTAGTTTTAATTATTATCCTAAAATATATAGTGATGATAATGATGATTATGATTTAGTAGAATATGTAGAAGAGGTAGAAGAACCAAAGGAACAAAAGATAAGTGATTTAATTGAAATTGTTAGTTTACTTCATAATAAAACAACACATTATAAAGATGTAGATGAAGATGATTATAAGAAAATATATGAAGATGTAAAAAATAATATTGAATATTTAACAGAGTATTATAATGATATGATGGAAATTATTGAATCTAAAGTTTTTATGAGCCCAAGTGAATACTTTTTGGCTCAAAATATATCTAAAATATATGGATCATTAAATTATTGTAATCGTGAAATAGAAAAATGGTATGAAATTATTAGTAAAAAAAGAAAACAACGTTTTGTTGTTTTACATAATAATTTAGAATTGTCACATTTTATAAAAAATAAAAATGCTTATTTGTTAAATTGGGAAAAGTCAAGAATAGATATACCTATTTTTGATTTATATAAATTATATAAAAGACATGCTTTAGATTTTGATTTTGTAAGTTTACTTAGACAATATGAAAAAAACTATCCTCTTTTAGAGGAAGAAAGATTATTATTTTTTATTTTAATATCACTTCCAGAGAGACTTGAATTTGATGATAATGATTTAAAACTATGTATAAAATTTAGTAAAGTATTAGAATATATGTATAAAACAGAAAATTTGTTATCACCATATTATGCGGAAAATAGAAAATAAAATTAAAATAATGAAGAGAAATAATATAAATATATTAAATCTTGTGACAATAAAAAGTGTTAATATTATTTGATAAAATAGTAAAATACTAAAACAAAATAAGCATATAAACCATTTACCTCTTCCACACCACCAATTACGATTAGGCATAGTGCATCACCTATAATAGTTTATACGAATATAACATTTGTGTATAGGAAAATTAACTAAAAATATGGTCAATAATTGCCATGTTTTTTTATGTAAAATAAAAGCTCAATTCCAAAAGTAAATGCAACTTTTGAAGGTTAAATGCAACTTCAGTCATG
>URIY01000009.1 GCA_900547995.1 uncultured Mycoplasmatota bacterium | reverse complement strand
GCAAATAAAAGGCAAGAGAAAAAGACTTAAAAATAAGCCTTTGTGAAATTTTTATTAAATTTAAAGGTGGCAAACTCCGGATGAATAAGAACAAGGATGGCAAATGTTTAAATTGTAATCCATGTGCTATATTATCAGGATATGGTGGGGCAGGAACATTTTCTGATGGCAAGTTAAATTTTATACCTAAAATCGGTAAATCAGATTTGTTTAAATATATGGATATAAGCGATGCAAATAAATTAATTGATGATACAGAAAAGATTTTTAATGAATTTGGTATGGATTCAAAAGTATATCCTACTAATATGGATGAAGCACTTAGATTAAAAGAGGAAATTGCAAAGGTAGGAGCTAATTTACTTGTTATAAAGCAAAAACATTTAGGAAGTGATAAATTACCTAGATATATACAAAATTTTACTGATTATTTAAAGAGTAATGGTGTAACGGTTATTGATGGTGCAAGTGTATTTGATATTAATGATGATAACGAGCTTTATACTGTTTCATATAAAAAAGGTAAAAAGGAAGATACAGTAAATACTAAATATGTCATTGTTGCTCCTGGTAGGACAGGTGCAAAATGGGTACAAGAACTTGCTGATAAGTATAAAATAGATTATGTATCACAGAGTATTGAAATTGGTGTTAGAGTAGAGGTTAGGAAAGAAATATTAGAACAAATTACTAATGTTATATATGATCCAACTATTTTTATAAAAACGGAAACATATAATGATGAAATAAGAACTTTTTGCACCAATCCTGGTGGCTTTGTAGCCAAAGAAAATTATAATGGATATATTTGCGTAAATGGGCATGCTTTAAAAGATATTAAATCGAATAATTCAAATTTTGCCTTTATATCTAAAGTAAACTTAACAGAACCAGTTACTAATACACGTGAATATGGAGAATGTATTGCTAAAATAGCCAATACTCTTGGTGCCGGAAAGCCAATTGTTCAAACTCTTCGCGATTTAAAACTTGGTAGAAGGAGTAATATGGAACGTATAAAAAAAGGTTTTATAGAGCCAACATTAAAAGACGTAGTAGCAGGAGACCTTGCTCTTGTACTTCCACATCGTATTATTAAAAATATCTTAGAAGGTCTTGAAACACTTGATAAAATAATACCTGGTGTAAATAACGGTGAAACTCTTTTGTATGGTCCAGAAATAAAATTCTTTAGTAATGAAATTACAACAAATAATCATATGAAACTTGATAATCATAATATTTATTTTATTGGTGATGGAGCCGGGAAAGCTGGTAATATTGTAACGGCAGCTGCAACAGGGTTAATTGCTGCAAGAGATATATTAAAGAGTGACAAATAATCACTCTTTTAATTTTAAATCTTTATATGGAATAATAATACTAGTAGAACCATAATAATATGGGGCAATTTGATAATAACTAAAATATAGTTTTAATCCTTTATCAGTAAAAGCAAAGTTAGTATAGTTATCATGAATGGGTTTTGTACCATCGTTAAACATATCTAGATTAAACTGGCTATTACTAAATTTTTCATTTTCTCTTAATTTTTCTCTAGAAATATCAGATAATTCATTTAAAATATTTTTGTTTTCCGTTATTAAATCATCGATCGTTATAATTTTATTCTTATCTTTATCAAAAACAATTGTTTTGATAATGTGGTCTGGGTGTGCTCCACCTAAGAATGTTTCAATATTAAGTACAATAGAAATATAGTTTTTATAATCATATCTATCATAATTAATATATAATGTATAATAAATATCTCTTTGAATGGAGTAATTAGTTATTCCATCTTTAAATTCTTTTACACATTTTTCAATTTCTTTTTCTACTTTTTGATCTAATTTTGGATAATTAGTAATAGGAAAATATACTTTAACAATATTTTTATGGTCATCATCGATAGAACTAATTTTATTCTCTTTATCTAAGTTAACATTTACTGTTGTGTATTTTAGATAACTTTTATTTTTATAAAAATAACATAAACAAAGAATGATTAATATAAGCATAATAATTATAGTTATATATATTTTTTTCATTAAACTCACCTAAATAAATATATGAAATATATAGGATAAATAATAAAAGACTTTACAAACGTTCTTTAATGTGTTAGTATATGAGGCACTTAAGGGGGTATTATTATGGTAGATAGTTCAACAATTGGTTATTTAAAGCAAGCAATTCATGATTTACAAAGAAGCGTAAATGAATCTAATAAGACAAATAGAGTCTTGATACTTTGTAATTTAATTAATAGTGGTGTTATTACAAAGGAAGAGGCTTTAAAAGATCCTATATATAACGAATTTGTAAGTAGCATTAAAGGTACTAATTCTTCTAATACAATTAAAGCAGAAATAAGAAGAAACAGGTAAATAATAAGGAATATTATAGTTACATATCGTGATTATAATATTTTTTTGTTATATTTAGATTGATATAAAATATAATATAGATATAGTTTATATTATTTTTTCATCAAGCATTATGTAATAATTTATTTTGACATAAAATATATCATGCAATATTGACAATAATAATAAATATGTGCTATATTTATATCAGCACTTAAAAGTGTTTTTTATTTGAAAGAAAATAATAAAGTAGGTGGAAAGAATGAGTAAAATTCATGATTCTCTTGTAGAAATCAAGAAAGAAACAAAAAAAGTAAAATGGCCTAGTAAAAAGGATATGATTAAATATTCTGTGGCAACAATTTCATTCGTAGTTTTCTTTGCAATATTCTTTATAGCATCAGACGCAATTCTAGCTGGATTAAAGATGTTGGTGAATAGATAATGCAAAAAGAATGGTATGTTGTTAATACATATTCTGGACATGAGAATAAAGTAAAAGAAAAACTAGAAATGCGTGCAAGTTCAATGGGAATGGAAGACTATATATATAGAGTTGTCGTTCCTGAACAAAAAGAAATTGAAATCAAAGATGGAAAACAAAAAGAGAGAACAAAAAAAATGTTCCCTGGATACATACTTGTTGAAATGGTTATGAGTGATGAAGCATGGTTTATTGTTCGTAATACACCAGGTGTAACAGGATTTATTGGATCATCAGGAAAGGGTGCTAAACCATTTCCATTAACACCAGCCGAGGTAGATAAGATACTAGGAAGTATGGGTATATCTAGACTTGAAATTGGTAATAATTTAAATGTAGATGATGCTGTTAAAGTAATTAGCGGACCATTTGCATCTATGGTTGGTAAAGTTAAAAATATTGATAAGACTACTCAAAAGGTAGAAATTGCTCTTGATTTATTTGGTCAAGAAACAACTGTTGAATTACCATTAACAGAAATTGAGAGAATTTAAGGCTTGGATATTTACAAATAAAGTGATATGTGCTATTATTGTGTTGCTATATTTGTTAAATATAGATTTTTAAGTGGGAGCATTATAAAAAAATTAAAAGCGAATGGACCACTCGCGAAAAAAAATATAGGAGGTGTTTTTCGTGGCTAAAAAAATAACTAAACAATTAAAGTTACAACTTCCTGCTGGAAAAGCTACACCAGCTCCACCAGTTGGAACAATGTTAGGACCTGCAGGTATTAATTTAGGAGAATTTTGTACTAAATATAATGATGCAACTAAAGATAAAATAGGAGATATATTACCAGTTGAAATTACTGTTTATGAAGACAGAACTTTCACATTTGTAATTAAAACTCCGCCAACTGCATTCTTAATTAAGAAAACTGCTAAAGTTCAAAAAGGTTCAACTAAAGGTAAGAATGAAGTTATTGGGAAATTAACAAAAGAACAAGTTAAAGAAATCGCAGAAATTAAATTACCTGATTTAAATTGTTATGATGTTGAAGCAGCTATGAAGACTGTTGAAGGTACAGCAGCCAACATGGGTGTTCAAGTAGAAGAATAATAATTAATAAAATATACATATAGGTTTAACCTATGTGGGAGGAATAATGCGCTTCCGCTAATATACCACAAGGAGGAAAATATGAATAAAAGTAAAAAATATACTGCTGCTAGTGCTTTAGTAGAAAGAAACAAACTTTATACTAAAGAAGAAGCAATTGATTTAGTTAAAAAGACAAGTACAACGAAGTTTGATGCTTCTGTTGAAATTGCTATGAGATTAAATCTTGATACAAAAAAAGCAGACCAACAATTAAGAGGAGCTTTAGTATTACCTAATGGTACTGGTAAAACTAAAACTGTATTAGTAATTGCTAAGGGAGATGCAGCTAAGGCTGCAAAAGAAGCTGGTGCTGATTTTGTAGGTGATGCTGATATGCTTGAAAAAATCGAAAAAGAGAATTGGTTTGGTTTTGATGTTATGATAGCTACACCAGATATGATGCCTGCATTAGGTAAAATTGGTAAAATATTAGGACCTAAAGGTTTAATGCCAAACCCTAAGACTGGTACTGTAACTACAGATACTGCTAAAGCAGTTGCTGAAGTTAAAAAAGGACGTGTTGAATATCGTACAGATAGTTATGGAAATGTTCATGCTATCATAGGAAAAGTATCATTCGATAATGAAAAATTAATCGAAAACTTAGATGCTTTTGTTTCACTTATATTAAAATCAAAACCAGCAGTTGTTAAAGGAAAATACGTTAAAAACATTTCTGTTTCAACAACAATGGGCCCAGGAGTAAAAATAGATTCAAATAGTTTTGACATTTAATTAATATTATGTTATAATGAATTTGTTTGAAAGAAATATATAGTGCCGTAGACAGTAGGAGCGAAAGCTTAAATTTCCTACCGAGGAACTTATTGATATAAGTTTTTTGAGAGTTCCTACGCATTATTTGTGGGAACTTTTTTTACAAGTAGCACTAGAAAATGAGGAGGTGTAACATGGCAAATAAGAAAATAATCGAAAGAAAACAACAAACTGTTGAAGAAATTATTGAAAAAACAAAGAATTCATCATGCGTTGTATTATTTGAAAACCAAGGACTTACAGTTTCTGAAACTAATGAACTTAGAAAAGAGTTAAGAAAAAATGGTTCTGATTTCAAAATTTATAAAAATACACTTGCTAAGAGAGCAATGGATGAATTAAAAATTGATTTCGATACAGAATTACAAGGACCTAAAGCGTTAGCTTTTGGTACTGATGCAATTGCTCCAATTAAAGTTTTAAATGATTTTGCAAATAAAACAAAAAAACTTGAAATGAAAATTGGATTTGTTGATGGAACTGTTGCTGATCAAGCAATGTTAAATACACTTGCAAATATACCATCAAGAGAACAATTACTTACTATGCTTGCTGGTGGCTTAATGCAAACTGTTAAAGATTTTGCAATTTGTCTTGACTTACATAGTCAAAATTTAGAAAATAATTAATTAAAGGGAGGAATATAAAATGGCAAAATTAAGTACAAAAGAAATTATTGATTCAATTAAAGAAATGACTATTCTTGAAGTTAAAGAATTAGTAGATGCAATGAAAGAGGAATTTGGCGTAGATCCAAGTGCTGTTGCAGTTGCTGCTGCACCTGTTGCTGGAGCTGTTGAAGAAGGACCAAGCAGTGTTAACGTAACACTTAAAGCTGCTGGTGCTAACAAACTTGCTGTTATCAAATTAATCAAAGAAATTACAGGATTAGGTTTAGGAGAATCTAAAGCTATCGCTGATAATGGTGGAGTTATCAAAGAAAATGTTTCTACAGATGAAGCTAACGAAATGAAAGCTAAATTTGAAGAAGCAGGCGCTACAATTGAATTAAAATAATTACGGTTTAATATATGTTTAGCCTATACTAATAGAAAAATTAGTATGGGCTTTAACCGTTTTTATATATTTGTATAAAAAAGATTAGAATTGAAGGTTAATATGAGTCATTATTTTGAAAATGATAAAAAAGTTCAGAGTGAAGAGAGAAAAACGAAAGTTATTATTAAAAATAAACCATTTACATTTATAACTGATAATGGAGTTTTTTCTAAGAAAGGTCTTGACTTTGGGACGAGAACTTTACTTGAGACATTACCAGATTATATACAAGGTGATGTTTTAGATATTGGATGTGGTTATGGACCAATTGGCATTTATTTAAAAAGTACACATGAGGTTAGCGTTGATATGATTGATATTAACCTTAGAAGTTTAAAACTTGCTACAAAGAATGCTAAATTAAATAGTGTTAATGTTTCTATTTTTGAAAGTGATGCTTTTAACAATGTTGATAAAAAATATGATTATATAATTACTAATCCACCTATTAGAGTAGGGAAAGAAAAATTATATAATATTATTTTTGGATCTATGGAACATTTAAAAGAAAAAGGAGAACTTTGGTTTGTTATTAATAAAAATCAAGGGGCAAAATCAATGCTTACAGATTTAAATAATAAGTATAGAGCAGAGGTTGTAGAAAAAAATAAAGGTTTTTTTATAATTTGCGTTCATACTAATTGACAATTTGATAAGTGTTTGATAAAATTATAAATTGGTGGCGTATACTGTTTTTATACGTTTATATGCTTTTATATAATATAGTTATAGGGGTGAAATTGTGGCTTATACTGTTGAAAAATTTGGTGACCATCGTGAAAGAAGAAATTATGCAAAAACAAAAAATGCAATCCAACTAAACAATCTATTAGAGATTCAAAAAAAATCTTATGATTGGTTTATAACAGAGGGTATTGAAGAAGTATTTAATGATATTTCTCCAGTTGAGAGTTTTACAGGAAATTTAAAACTTGAATTTGGTAAATACTCTTTTGAAGAACCTAGATATTCTATCAAAGGTTGTAAGGAAAGATATGCAACTTATGCTGCTCCATTAAAAGTTGAGACAAGACTATTTAATGGTGAAACAGGTGAGGTAAAAGAACAAGAAATTTATTTAGGCGATATGCCTATAATGACTGATGCTGGAACATTTATTATTAATGGTGCAGAACGTGTTATTGTATCACAATTAGTTCGTTCTCCAAGTGTATATTTTACAAAGAACATTGATAAAAATGGTAGACTAGTTGTTGCATCACAAATTATACCTACAAGAGGTACATGGCTAGAACTTGAAACTGATGCTAGGGATATTATTTATGTACGTATTGATCGTACTAGAAAAGTTCCTGTTACAACACTTTTAAGGGCTATAGGTTTATCAAATGATCAAGATATTATTGATTTATTTGGCGAAGATTCTTATATCGTTAAAACAATTGAAAAGGATGCAAATAAAAATACTGATGAAGCATTGATTGATATTCATTCAAAACTTCGTCCAGGAGAACCTTCTACTTTGGATAGTGCAAAGAACCAATTAATTACAAGATTCTTTGATTCATTCCGTTATGATTTAGCTAAAGTAGGTAGATATAAATTTAATAAAAAACTAAATGTTGTAGACCGTTTACTTGGTTTAACTTTAGCAGAAAATATAACTAAAGACGGAGAAGTTATATTTGAAAAAGGTACAACTATAACTAAAGAAAATTTAGAACAATTAAAGACTGTTTTAGCTGCTGGCTATGGTTTAAGAGAAGTACCTATTAATAATGAACTTGATACATATAATAAAGTACAAGTTATAAAAGTATATGATAAGACTGATTCTAGTAAAGTAATTAATATTATTGGTAATGATCAATCAATTGATGTTAAGAGACTTACTATTTCTGATATTTATGCAGCCGTATCTTATTATTTAAATTTACTTTCTAATATTGGTAATTATGATGAAATTGATCATTTATCTAACAGACGTGTTCGTCAAGTTGGAGAACTTATGCAAAATCAATTTAGAATTGGTGTTTCTCGTATTGAAAGAGTTATTCGTGATAGAATGTCTACACAAGATATTGGTGAAGTAACTCCAAAATCACTTATTAATATTAGACCACTTACTGCGGCTATTAAAGAATTCTTTGGTAGTAGTCAGTTATCACAATTCATGGATCAAACAAACCCAATTGCTGAACTTTCAAATAAGAGAAGATTATCTTCATTAGGACCTGGTGGACTTTCTCGTGATAGAGCAGGTATGGATGTACGTGATGTTAATCCAAGTCACTACGGTAGACTTTGTCCTATTGAAACACCAGAAGGACCAAACATTGGACTTATTACATCACTTGCAAGTTATGCAAAGGTAAATGATTATGGATTTATTATGACTCCATATCGTAAAGTAGTTAATAAAAAATTAACAGATGAAATAGTTTATATGACAGCTGATGAAGAATTAGATTATTATATTTCACAAGCAACTGTTAATGTTAACGAAAATAATGAATTAATTGATGAACGTATCAATGTAAGATATCGTGGAGGAAATGCGATTGTAGGACCTGCACAAGTAGATTATACAGATGTATCTCCACAACAAGTTGTATCTATTACAACACAAGGTATTCCATTCCTTGAACATGATGATGGAAAAAGAGCCCTAATGGGTTCAAACATGCAACGTCAAGCAATTCCGTTACTAAAAGTAGAGGCTCCGCTTGTTGGAACTGGTATCGAAGCGATTGCCGCAAGAGATTCAGGTGCTGTTGTTATTGCTAAAGCAGATGGTATTGTAGATTATGTAGATGCTAAAAAGATAGTTGTTAAAACGGTTGGTGGTAGCGATACATATTATCTAAATGGCTTTGAAAGAAGTAATAATGGTACATGTTATCATCAAGTACCTATTGTAAGACTTGGAGATAAGGTAACTCGTGATGAAGTTATTGCAGATGGACCAAGTACTGATAAAGGTGAAATGGCCCTTGGTAGAAACGTAACTGTTGCTTTTATGAACTTTGATGGTTATAACTATGAGGATGCTGTTATTTTAAATGAACGATTAGTAAAAGATGATGTTTATACTTCAATCCATATTGAAGATTATCAAATTGAATGTCGTGATACAAAATTAGGACCAGAGGAATTTACGAGAGATATACCTAATATTGGTGAAGATGCACGTAAAAATCTTGATGAGAATGGTATTGTTCGTATTGGTACTGAGGTAAAAGATGATGATATATTAGTTGGTAAAGTTACTCCTAAAGGAATGGCTGAGCTTACTAGTGAGGAAAAATTATTACATGCTATCTTTGGTGAAAAAACTCGTGAGGTAAGAGATACATCACTTCGTGTTCCACATGGTGGTGAGGGTATTGTTCATGATGTAAAAATATTCACAAAAGAAGATACAGATGAATTATCAGCAGGTGTATTTAAGATGGTACGTGTATATATTGCACAAAAACGTAAAATCTCTGTTGGTGATAAAATGGCTGGACGTCATGGTAACAAAGGTGTTATTTCCCTTATTTTACCAGAAGAAGATATGCCATATATGGAAGATGGTAGACCAGTTGATATTTTACTTAACCCACTTGGTGTTCCATCACGTATGAATATAGGACAAATACTTGAAATGCATTTGGGTATGGCAGCAAAAACACTTAATATTCACGTTGCTACACCAGTATTCTCAAGTGCAACAAGAGAAGAAATTGTTGATGCTTTAAAAGAAGCAGGTCTTCCAGAAGATGGAAAGGCTGTATTATACGATGGTAGAACTGGTGAAAAATTCGATAATCGTATAAGTGTTGGTGTTATGTATATGATTAAGCTTCACCACATGGTTGATGATAAGTTACATGCACGTTCTACTGGACCTTATTCATTAGTTACACAACAACCACTTGGAGGTAAAGCTCAATTTGGTGGACAAAGATTTGGAGAAATGGAAGTTTGGGCATTATATGCTTATGGTGCTGCTCATGTTCTTCAAGAAATGATGACTGTTAAGTCTGATGATGTTCTTGGACGTGTTAAGGTATATGAAGCACTTGTTAAAGGTGAAGAAATACCAAATCCAGGTATACCAGAATCATTTAGAGTACTTATTAAAGAGTTCCAGGCTTTAGGACTTGATATTACTGTATTAAATGATGAAGGAAAATTGGTTGAATTAAAAGACCTTGAAGAAGAAGAAAAAGATTCATTCTTAAATGGTCAAGAATTAGAAGAAGCACCTGATTTAGAGGAAATTGCTTCAGAACCTGATTCTGATTATGAAGAAGATAGTGAATTTGAAGATGAATTTGAAGATGATTTTAAGGAGGATGAGGAATAATGGACGTTAATAATTTTGAAGGAATTAAAATATCTATTGCCTCTCCTGAAAAAATCAGGGCTTGGTCTTATGGAGAGGTAAAAAAACCTGAAACAATAAATTATCGTACATTAAGACCAGAACGTGATGGATTATTCTGTGAAAAAATCTTTGGACCAACAAAGGACTATGAATGTGCTTGTGGTAAATATAAAAGATTAAGATATAAGAATATTGTGTGTGATCGTTGTGGAGTAGAAGTAACACGCTCAAAAGTACGTCGTGAACGTATGGGACATATTGAACTTGCAACTCCAGTTTCACATATTTGGTTCTTTAAGGGTATTCCATCTCGTATGGGCCTTGTACTAGATATGTCTCCAAGAGACTTGGAAGAGGTATTATACTTTGTATCATATGTTGTTTTAGACCCAGGTGCTGCACCACTTGAGAAAAAACAAATAATTAGTGATAAAGAATACAGAAGCTATTATGAAAAATATGGAAATACCTTTAGAGTAGGTATGGGTGCAGAAGCAATTAAAGAGTTATTATCTCAAGTTGATATTGCTAAAGAAGTTGAAGAAATTAAGAAAGAAATAGAGGACATTAAAGACTCAACATCACAAAAGAGAATTCGTTTGATTAAACGTTTAGATGTACTTAATGCTTTCTTAGAGTCTGGTAATAAACCTGAATGGATGGTACTTGATGTACTTCCTGTTATTCCACCAGAACTTAGACCAATGATTCAACTAGATGGTGGTAGATTTGCCACAAGTGATTTAAATGATTTATATCGTCGTGTAATTAATCGTAATAATCGTTTAAAGAAACTTATGGAATTAGGTGCTCCATCAATTATTATTCAAAATGAAAAACGTATGCTTCAAGAAGCAGTAGATGCATTATTTGATAATGGTCGTAGAGGACGTAATATAATTGGTGCTGGTAATAGGCCACTTAAGTCTTTATCAAGTATGTTAAAAGGTAAACAAGGACGTTTCCGCCAAAACCTACTTGGTAAACGTGTTGACTATTCAGGACGTTCAGTTATCGTTGTTGGACCATCACTTAAAATGTATGAGTGTGGTATTCCAAAAGAAATGGCTCTTGAATTATTTAAACCACATGTTATTAATGGTTTAGTTTCTAAAGAAATTGCAACTAATATCAAGGCTGCAAAACGTATGATTGAAAATCAAGATCCACGTGTATGGGATATCGTTGAAGAAAAAA
The DNA here is from genome assembly GCA_900547995.1 of uncultured Mycoplasmatota bacterium. GTDB lineage: Bacteria > Bacillota_I > Bacilli_A > RF39 > UBA660 > UMGS1045. The sequence goes on along the minus strand of URIY01000009.1, from coordinate 31,972 downwards.
TTAAAGAGCATCCTGTCATGTTAAACCGTGCTCCAACATTACATAGACTTGGTATTCAAGCATTTGAACCAAAATTAGTAAATGGTCGTTCAATAAGGTTACATCCATTATGTTGTGCAGCATTCAATGCCGACTTTGATGGTGACCAAATGGCTGTTCACGTTCCAATTAGTGATGAAGCACAAGCTGAAGCAAGAATATTAATGCTAGGTGCTAATAACATCTTATCGCCTAAGGATGGAAAACCAATTGTTACCCCATCACAAGATATGGTTTTAGGAAATTATTATATCACAATTGAAAAGGCTGGATTAAAGGGAGAAGCACGTGTATTTAAAAATCCTGACGAGGCTTTAATGAGCTATGAAAGAAGAGAAATAACACTTCATACAAGAATTGTTATTCCAGTAAAAGGATTTAAACATAAGTTATTCCCAGATACTTATGCTGATAAGTATTTAGTAACAACTCCAGGTAAATTAATTTTTAATGAAATATTCCCAGATTCTTTCCAATATATTAATGATAGTTCATCAGAAAATATTGAAAAGGTTACACCTGCAAAATATTTCTTAGAAAAGGGATCAAATATTCCTGACGAGGTTGCTAAAATGCCTTTAGTAGAAGCATTTAATAAGGGTGTATTAAGTAAATTAATTGCTCAAATATATAAGAGATATCAAACAACAGAAACATCTGTTATGCTAGATAAATTAAAGGATATTGGATTTAAATATTCAACTAAATCTGGAATTAGTATTGCCATAAGTGATATTAAGGAAAGTGAAAAGAAACCAGAAGTATTAAGAGACAGTCAAGCACAAGTAGATACAATTAATAAACAATTTAGACGTGGTTTAATCACTGAAAAAGAACGTTATGATAAAGTAATTTCTATTTGGACTGAAGCTAAGAAGACAATTCAAAAAGAACTTGAAGTAATGGTTAAAAAAGATTGTGATAACCCTATTTCAATGATGATGATGAGTAAGGCACGTGGTGATATTGGATCACATACACAACTTGTTGGTATGCGTGGATTATTTAATAAACCAAATGGTATGCCAGAGGAAATTCCGGTTGAGTCATCATTTAGTGAAGGTGTTAGTATTTCTGAATTCTTCTTATCAACCCATGGTGCTCGTAAAGGTGCCGTTGATACAGCCCTTAAAACAGCCGATGCTGGTTACTTAACAAGACGTTTAGTTGATGTATCACAAGATGTTATTGTAAAAGAGGAAGATTGTGGTACTGAATCAGGTGTTGTTGTAGAAGCCTTTATTAATGAAAAAGATGGCACTGTTATTGAAAGTTTAGCTGATCGTATTATCGGTAGATATGCTAATAAGAAAATTATTAATCCAGAAACAAAAGAAGTTATTTGTGAACGTAATGACTATATTACAGAAAATCTTGCTGATAAGATTATTAAAGCAGGTATTACAAAAGTTCCAATTAGAACACTTCTTACTTGTAAAACTGAACATGGTGTATGTCGTAAATGTTATGGACGAAACTTAGCAACAGGTGCTATTGTTGAAAATGGTGAAGCTGTTGGTATTATGGCTGCCCAATCAATAGGTGAGCCAGGTACCCAACTTACAATGCGTACATTTAATACTGGTGGTGTTGCCGGAGACGATATCACTCAAGGTTTACCACGTGTACAAGAATTATTTGAAGCACGTAATCCAAAAGGTAAAGCAACTATTTCTGAAATAAATGGTGTTGTAAGTGATATAAAAGAGGAAAATGGTAAATTTGTTATTTCTGTTAGAAATGATGTTGAAACAAAAGAACATGTATCTAACTATGGAGCAAAACTTGCTGTTGAAAAAGGTGAAGAGGTTAAAGCAGGTCAAAGATTAACTCATGGTGCAATTTCACCAAAAGAATTGCTTGCTGTAACAGATCCAATTACTGTTCAACAATATATTTTACTTGAAATTCAAAAAGTTTATCGTTCTCAAGGTGTTGATATTTCTGATAAACACGTTGAGGTTATGGCAAAACGTATGATTTCTAAGATTAAGATAATTAATTCTGGTGATTCATTATTCTTACCAGGTACTATGGTAAATATTAATCACTTTACAGAAATTAATAAACAATTAATTCTAGAAGGAAAACGTCCTGCAACAGGTAGACCAGTTCTTCTTGGTATTACTAAGGCATCACTTGAAACAGATTCATTCTTATCTGCTGCATCATTCCAGGAAACAACAAGAATTTTAACAGATGCTGCAATACATGGTAAGATAGATCACTTAAATGGTCTAAAGGAAAATGTTATTATAGGTAAATTAATTCCTGCTGGAACAGGAGCTAAAAAATATAAGAAAACAGATTATGATTTAGAGTTTCCTATATTAGATGATGAACCTTTAGAAGCACTTGAAGATGAATTAATGGATTAAAGAGTTATAAACTCTTTTTTCTTTTAAATTTTTTGAAATAATGCTATACTTTTACATAGAGAGGAGTAAGAAAATGAAGAAAGAAAAATCATGTGGAACGATTTGTATTAGTGATGGAAAGGTTCTTGTAATTAGGCAAAAACAAGGTTTTTATGGTTTCCCTAAAGGCCATGTTGAAGAGGATGAAACAGAGGTAGAAACAGCTATTAGAGAAACTAAGGAAGAAACAAATATTGATGTTTTGGTGGATGAATCTTTAAGATTTTCATTGTCATATGTTGTAAATGATACTATAGATAAAGAGGTAGTTTATTTTATTGCTAAGCCCCAAAATGAAAATATTAGAATTCAAGAAAGTGAACTTTTAGATGCTACTTGGGTTGATATTGATGATGTATATAATATATTAACATTTGATAATCTTAAAAATTTATGGAAAGATGTACTTACTAAAATAAAGAAATAACGTGCTAGTTATTTCTTTATTAGTTTTTTAGTATTAATAGAGCCATCAAATACCTTTTCTGAAGGACCAGTTAGATAAGCTTTGTTTTCCTTAGTATCAACATAAATATTTAATATTCCATGAAGCATGTGCACATTACAATCATTATTTAATCTTTTTGTTATAACTCCTGCAATTACACTTGCTGTAGCACCTGTACCACATGATAAAGTTTCACCGCTACCTCTTTCCCATACTTTCATAATAATATTATTCTTATCAATTATTTGGACAAATTCAACATTTGTTTTATGAGGAAACATAGGATTATTTTCTATTAAATTGCCTAGATAACTAACATTTATTTTATTTAAATCATCTACAAAAATAACACAGTGAGGATTTCCAACGGAAATAGCTGTAATATAGAAAATATTGTTATCAATAACTATTTCCTTATTAATACAGTTAATATCACTTTCATATACAACAGGTATATCATTATTTAGTAAAGAATATTTTCCCATATCAACAGTTATATCGCTGATTTTATTGTTCTTAACATTTAGATTAATTTCTTTAATACCACAATTTGTTTCTATTAATAATTTAGTTTTTTTTGATAAATGATGCTCATATATGTATTTAGCCAGACCTCTTATACCATTACCACACATTTCTGCTTCTGACCCATCAGCATTAAAAATACGCATTTTAAAATCAGCAACTTCTGACTTTAATAATAAAATGATACCATCGGCACCAATCCCTAAGTGTCTATCACTTAATATTTTAGATAATTGATTAGGCTCATTTATCTTTCTTTCTAAATCATTAATATATATATAATCATTGCCGAGACCATGTATTTTAGTAAATTTCATTTTTACCTCCCTAAAATTAAAAGACCTAAAGGTCTTTACATTACATGATAATTGGAATCACTAAAATTAGTATTGAAAGTACTTGTTGAATTAACCATAGATTCTAATTTGGTAATTCGACGATCTAACATATTGATTTGATTTTGTAATCCATCAATACTACTATTTTGTGCTTGATTAGTAGTAGTCATTGTTGTATCCATTTGATAAGTGGGCATTTGCCCTATCATAGCCCCTGGCATAGGTGCCATCATATTTGGAATTGGCATAGCGGGCATTGTTTGATATCCAGAGTAAACGGGATATGGTGTCATACCACAATTTCTATCTTTTTTCATTTTATCCTCCTTTATTGTTCTAATTAATTATATGCATATATAATTGATTTGTGCTTATTAATTATGATATATTAATATGAAGATGGAGGTATATTATGAGATTAAAACATATAAAAGGGTCTAGTGAAAAAATAGAAAAGAGTGAATTTGTTATTAAAAATCCTGCTGAATATAAAGGTGTTTGGCATAAATTATTTAATAATAATAATCCTATTTATATTGAAATTGGTATGGGGAAGGGGAAATTTATTTATGAAAATGCCTTAAACTATCCAAATATTAATTTTATTGGTATTGAAAAATATGATAGTGTTATGGTAAGAGCAGTAGAGAAAATAGAAGAAAAATCACTTTCTAATTTAAAATTAATTAGAATGGATGCGACTAATATACAAGATGTGTTTGAACATGAAATTGAAACTATTTATTTAAATTTTTCTGATCCATGGCCTAAAAAAAGACATGCACATCGCAGATTAACTAGTCCCATTTTTTTAGAAAAATATGAATTCATTACAAAACCAAATTATCATATTATTCAAAAAACGGATAATATGGGATTATTTGAGTATTCCATAATATCTTTTAATAATAATGGTTATAAAATAAATGAATTGTCACTTGATTTACACAATAATAACCCTATAAATAATATTGAAACAGAATATGAGGAAAAGTTTAAAAATCAAGGAAAATGTATTTATAAAATTGATGTAACAAAGTAATGTATACAAAACTTTACATGAATAAGAAGGAAAAACTTTTTTTTCTTTTTATTTTTTGATATACTTATTGTAAGAGTGGTGAACAATGAAAAAGTTAATAATATTATTTTCTCTATTCTTTATAGTAACAGGTTGTACAGTTGTTAGAATAGATACAACGGATATTGATAATACTATTAATATCATACTAACTAAAGAAAACAAACTATATAATCGTGTTGGGAAAGGGTATAAGTATTATGTCCCAGGTGGTGTAACTTATATTGATACTGATGAATTAAACGATAAATTATATTCAAATGGTACATATTACTATTTATATGTTGATATTGTTAATTATTATTATCAGTCTAAATACGAGTATGTAGAAAATAAAGATTCTTATTATTCTAAATATATTAATTTAAATAACAAAACTGGTTATTTACAAATTGATAAATATGATGATAAATATTTGATAAAATTTATGTATAATTATGCTAGAATTGAAACTCTTGTTGATAAAGATCAAATAAATGATGCAGTTTTAAATTGTTCATACATATTATCGACAATAAAATTCAATCATAATGTTATAAAATTAATGTTAAATGAAGATTATCTAGTTAATAGGGAAGAAAAATATGATGTTTTTACACCAAAGGGACCTATTAACGAGTATGAAGAACATAAAGATGATAATCAAGATAGTATAAGTGAAGATACAAATGCAGAAACAAATAATAATGAAGAGGTGAATTAAAATGGGGTTATTAGATAAGTTTAAAAATATTTTTACAGAAGAAGTAGAGGAAGAAATTGAGGTTCCCGTAAAAAAAGAAACTCATGTAAAAAAGGAAATTCCCAAAGTAGAGACTTCTATACCTTCTCCAATTAAGAAAGAAGTAATTAAAAGAGAAGAAGCAAAAATAGAAGATGATCCAATTAAGGCAAGTAATCTTAGTTTAAAAAAGGAAGAAAAGTTTGTTTTCCCTGTATATTTTGATGATAAAGATTTTGAAGACATCAAGAAAGAAGAACCAAAACCAGTTAAAAAGGTTGAAAGTAAGCCTCTTCCAGAACAAAGAAAAGGTAATTATCAAGAGGCTTATAAAGAAGCATATAATAAGATGAATAAAGAGCCAGAAGAAAAAAAGATATTTAAACCAACACCAATTATTTCTCCAGTATATGGTATTCTTGATAAGAATTATTATAAGGAAGATATCGTTGTTTCTAAACCCGTAACAAGATCTAGTTATACAAGTAGTAAGGAAATAACAATTGATGATGTTAGAAAAAAGGCTTTTGGAACACTTGAAGATGATTTAGAAAGTACATTATTATCTGATGAAAATTTAAATAGTGAGCCAAAGCACGCTAAAAGTGATGATGAAAATAATTCTAATAGTGATATTTTTGATGAGATGGATTTTGCAAACGCTATCGAAGAAGATCGCAAAAGAGATATGACAAAAGATGGATTAAAATCAGATATTGAATCACTTCTTAATAATAAGGAATTTATGGAAGAGTTTAGTTATCATTTATCATCTATGAAAAAAGATAAAGAAGAAGAAAAAGAACAAGATGTGTCAAAAGATGATAGTATAGATGAAAAATATACAGTTAATGATAGTAATGAAGAAAAGCAAGAGAAGACTCAAGAAGAATTAAATCATCCTGATGAAACAATTGATGATGACACAACGATAGATGACTTATATGAAGAACAAAAAAATGAAACCATTAGTTCTAATAATGAAAACAAAACAGAAGAAAAAGAAGAGGATTTATCTATAGATGAAGATGAATTAAGCGATATCCCAGTAAATATAAATTCAGAAGAAAATGATGAAACATTAGATGATTTATATGATGTAAAAACAGATATTTCTAATGATAGTGATGATGAAATTGATAATGCTTATAATAGTTCTAGTGATTTAAATGACAGTGATTTATTTAATTTAATAGATTCAATGTATGATAAGGAGAATAAATAATGGATGCACTAAATGATGTTTTACCTGTAATATTGTATGCTGTATTGATTATACTAATAGTGGTTCTTATAATTTTTGTTATTAAAGCACTTTCAACTGTAAAAAAAATTAATAGTACTATTGATAACGTTAATAATAAGATTGCTAAGTTAGATAAGGCTGTTTCTATTGTTGATGGAGCAGCAGATTATATATCTATTGTTAGTGATAAAGTAGTTGGTATTATTTCAACACTTATCACAAGTGTATTTAAAAGAAAAAAAAGAAAGAAAAAAGGAGATAATGAAAATGAGTAAAGATAAGAAAAAAAGTGGATTAGGGAAATTTGTATTAGGTGCTGCCGTAGGCGCTGCTGTTGGAGTATTACTTGCTCCTAAAAAGGGTAGTGAGACAAGAAAAGACTTAAAAAACAAATTAGATGACTTAGTTAACAAAGCCAAAGAATTAAACATGGAAGATGTTAAATTCGCCATTGAAATGAAAGTTACAGAAATTAAAAATGAACTTGAAGATTTAGATAAAGAAAAAGTTTTAAAGATTGCTAAGAAACAAGCATCTAATTTAAAAGATAAAGCAGATGAACTTGTAAATTATGCTATTGAAAAAGGAACGCCAGTACTTGAAAAAGCTGCTGATGCTATACGTGAAAAAACAATTGTTGTAACAAAAGAGATTTTAAATAAACTAGAAAAAGAAGAAAAACAAGACTAATTTTGTCTTGTTTTCTACTTTAACTTTAAAATAAGAGTAATTTATTATATAATATATTTATAGTTAGGAGAGTGAACTTTATGAAAAAAATCATGACATGTGATGGAAATGAAGCATGTAGTAATACGGCTTATATGTTTACGGAGCTTGCTGGAATATACCCTATAACTCCATCAAGTCCAATGGCTGAACATATGGATGAATGGAGTAATAATTATAAAAAAAATATTTTTGGTGATGATGTTAAAGTAATAGAAATGCAAAGTGAAGCAGGTGCTGCAGGTGTTGTTCACGGATCTTTATCATCAGGAGTACTTACAACAACCTTTACATCAAGTCAAGGATTACTGCTTATGATTCCTAATATGTATAAAATAGCTGGTGAAATGCTACCAGGTGTTATACATGTAGCAGCAAGAAGTTTAGCAACTCATGCTTTATCAATTTTTGGTGATCATCAAGATATATATGCTGTAAGAAGTACAGGCTTTTGCATGCTAGCATCATCATCTGTACAAGATGCATCTTATTTATCAGGTGTTGCTCATTTATCAGCGATTAAATCAAGTTTACCATTTTTACATTTTTTTGACGGCTTTCGTACTAGTCATGAAATACAAAAAATAGAGACACTTGAGAGTGAAGACTATAAAGAATTATTGGATAATGATGCTCTTTTAAATTTTAGAAATAGAGCACTAAATATTAATAACCCCTTTACTAAAGGTACTGCTGAAAATGATGATATATACTTTCAAGCAACAGAGGTTAGAAACAAATTCTATGATAATGTTCCGGACATTGTAAATAAATATATGCAAAAAATAAATGAAAAGGCTGGTATGAATTATAGACCATTTAATTATTATGGCTCTAAGGATCCTATACAAGTTATTGTTGCAATGGGAAGTGTTTGTGAAACAATCAAAGAAGTAATTGATGATTTAGTTAGTAAGGATTATAAGATAGGTTTAATAGAAGTTCATTTATATAGACCTTTTTCAAGCAAATATTTAATTGATGTATTACCAGAAAGTGTTAAAGATATTGCTGTTTTAGATAGAACTAAAGAACAAGGAAGTATTGGTGAGCCATTATATTTAGATATTGTATCTGCTTTAAGTAAGAAAAATATTAATATTTATGGTGGTAGATATGGATTATCTAGTAAAGATGTTCCACCATCATCTATAAAAGCTGTATATGATATGTTAATTAATAATCCAAGAAATAATTTTACGATTGGTATTAATGATGATGTAACTAATTTAAGTTTAGATATTGATGAAAACTATAAGATTAAAACCAGTGAAGAATTATTAATATATGGCTATGGCTCTGATGGAATGGTTGGTGCATCTAAAACATTAATTAAATTAATAGGTGATAATACTGATAAAAAAGTACAGGGTTATTTTCAATATGATTCTAAAAAATCTGGTGGTGTAACAAAAAGTCATTTAAGATTTAGTGATGAAAAAATACGTTCAACATATTATGTACAAAATCCTAAATTAGTAGTTCTTTCAAAAGATAGCTATTTAGAAGAATTTGATATTTTGTCAAATATTATGAATAATGGTATTTTTTTAATCAATACAACTAAAACAAATGAAGAATTATCTAATATATTAACAGATGAAAATAAAAAAATAATAAAAGAAAAAAATATAAAAGTATTTAAGATAAATGCTTACGAATTAGCTAGAAAATGTGAACTAGGTAATAAAATAAGTATGATTATGGCTACATGTATTATTAAATTACTTGATATTATTGATTATGACTTTGCTTGTGACAAGTTAAAAGAATATATTAAAAATAAATTTTATAAAAAAGGTGAAAATATTGTTCAAAGTAATATTTCATCTATTGAACTAGTAAATGCTAATCTAGAAGAAATTAAAATAAATAATATAAATAACGGTTTAAGTATAAATATTGATAAAAAAAGTGTTTACGATATGATGGTAAAAAGAAAAGGTAATGAACTTAAAACATCAGACTTTTTAAATCATCCTGATGGTGTATTTGATCCTGGTCAAAATAATTCAGGAAAGGTAAGTATGGCTGACATTGTACCTGAATATATTCCAGATAATTGTCTAAAATGTAATATGTGTTCCTTTGTGTGCCCACATAGTGTTATAAGACCATTTATTTTAAATGAAGAAGAATATAGTAAAGCGCCTGATGATATAAAAAGAAATGCAACAAAAATAAAAGTAGGTGGGGTAGATTATTATTATACAGTCTCTTTATCCATAAAAAATTGTACTGGATGTGGTGTATGTATTGAAACTTGTCCAAGTAAGGAGAAGGCTTTAATACCTTGCAAATTAGATGAAAATACTAAAGATAGTAAACAAAAAGAGTTTGATTATTTAAATACCTTTGTTACAGAAAAGAATTTATTTAATACAAGTACCATAAAAGGTAGTCAGTTTGTAAAACCTAAGTTTGCTTATTGCGGAGCATGTAGTGGCTGCGGAGAACCTGCATATATTAAGTTATTAACTCAGTTATTTGGAAAACAACTTATTGTTGCTAATGCAACTGGTTGTTCATCTATATATGGAGGAAGTGCCCCTGTTACGCCATATAGTATTCCATGGGCCAATTCTTTATTTGAAGATAATGCAGAGTATGGTTTTGGTATATATCTTGGTATATCTAAAATTAGAAAACGTATTTATAAAATTATGAGCGAAAATATGGATAATGAAAATGCTCCATTATTTAAAGAATGGATAGATAATAGTGATGATTATGAAATAACTAATAAGGTTTATCAAAATATTAATTATGATGTTTGTCCAAAAGAACTAACAGAATTAAAAAACTATATTACAGCATCTACTATATGGGCTATAGGTGGAGATGGCTGGGCATATGATATTGGCTTTAGTGGTATAGATCATGTTTTATCAAGCAATGAAAATATTAATATTTTAGTTCTTGATACACAGGTTTATTCCAATACTGGTGGACAGTCATCTAAAGCAAGTCCTAAAGGTGCTATTGCAGCCTTTGCTTCAAATGGTAAAAAGCAATCTAAAAAAGATTTAGCACGTATTGCTATGGCATATCCCAATGCATATGTTGCACAGGTTAGTTTAGGATATAATGGAATGCAACTAATAAAGACATTTAATGAGGCCAAAAATCATAATGGGCCATCTATTATAATCGCATATTGTCCATGTATTTCACATGGTATTGATGGTGGACTAAAAAATAGTGTTGCTATGGAAAAACTAGCTGTAGAAAGTGGTTATTTTCCTGTATTTAGAAGAAATCCTGATAATAATACCTTTATTATTGATTGTAATCCAAATTTTGATTTATACAGTGATTTCTTAAGTAAACAAACAAGATATAAAATGCTTAATGTTATAAATAAAGAGCATGCAGAAGAATTACTTAAAGAAAATAAAGAAAATGCTATTAAAAGATATGAATATTATAAAAGTCTAGAAACAAAATAAGCATTTGACGACTCCTTGACACTTTAAAAAAATTATATATTGCTAAATAATGGCAAGTTATAATATAATTAATTTAGGGTAGCAGAATATGCCTCCTAAAGAATAAAAAGGGTGCTGGGGAGCACCAATCGCTTATGAAAAAGAATTGCGAAATATCAATTCTTTTTTGTATATAAAAAAACTGAACTGTCCCCCTGAGAACAGTTCATAAAAGAATAAAAAGGGGTTGGCTAGTGTGATACTAGCACCAATTCGCCTAATTCGAATTGGTGATTACTATACTAATCTAAAATGCAAAATTTGTCAATCTTTTTTATAAAATTTTCCAAAAAATTTTTTATATACGATATATATTGTCAAAAATGATAAAAAGATATACAATTATATTGTTGATGTATGCCGAAATAGCTCAGTTGGTAGAGCAGCTGTCTCGTAATCAGCAGGTCGTAGGTTCGAGTCCTATTTTCGGCACCAGATTGATTGATACTCGAACTTTTCGAGATAATATAAAAGCTACTCTCAAATAAATTAGAAAGTAGTTCTATTTTTAAAAATTAATAATACACTTGCAAGTTGAAATATCAATTAGCTAGTTAAATTTATTAGAAAGGAGTCACATGAGTAAAATTGCCAAAGATAATTTAGATGAGTTTATAAACTATTATCATCATTATCTCCAGAGGATTATCCCTTATTATGTTAAAATATCAAGAAAATTATAGTGATGATGAATTGGCAAACCATTTCAATTTAACACTTGATGAAATAAAGCAAGAAGAAATTGAAATATTATCATTATTAAAAAATAATGATAATGTAAAAGTATTAAGAAAAACTAAAAATGATAATTAACAAATTTATTCAAAAGATAATTAACAAATTTATTCAAAAGTATTGCATTTTATCAATAAATAGTGTATACTCTCTATCGAGGTGTGCCTAGGAAACTTTTGAATCCCTAGGTCTTTTTCATTTTTATAAAAATAATTTATCAAAATTAGTAAAACTCATGGGATAATGATTATAGAATTAAATTGCTTATTTATTTGTTGTGATGGTTTCGAACTATCTTAATTATCGCACCATATAGTAATTGTCATTGAAATATATGTTTCAATATTTTTAACTATGATAATTACTAAAAATATCACTTAGAATAATATAAATTTATTAAAAAGGAAAATATAAAGAAAAAATTATATATTCTTGTGGGGCGTTTTGAAAAATAGTACTAGAATATAAACTTATAAGTGTTATATAGAATAGATGTTAATTTTAAATATTTTAAATTAAAAGTTATGAAAATGTTATAGAAATTGACAATAAAATTATAGATTAAGATGTTTAGTTGAATTACGTTTCTGTAATGAAATTTTAGATGTAAGATAGGTGAAAATATGAATTATAACAAAGAATACAAAAAATATTTGACTTCAGCTGTGTTAGATAATGCAAACAATAAAATAGCAAGTACATCTTTTATATCAGCTTTTGCTGTATATTTAGGCTTATCAAACTTTGCAATTGGATTTTATGCCGTTTTGGATACAATAACTAATGTATTACAAATCTTTGCAGCTCCATTATTTTCTAGAATAGGGCAGTCTAAAAAAGTTGTTTTAATCAATTATTCTTTATATAGGATTTCGTCTGTTTGTTTTGCCATTATTCCCTTTTTATCCAATGATATAGGTATGCGTACAGTATTATTTTTTATATTTGCTTCAATATATGCAGTTACAGGAGAGATGGGGTACATAACCTTTGTTAATTGGAGAATGTTGTTATTAAAAAAGGAAGATAGAACTAAGTTTGCAGCAACAAAAAATATGTATAAAAATACTGTTGTTTTAGCATTTAGTTTACTAATGGGAATTATTTTAGATAAATTTACTCAAAGCGGATATGAATTATACGGATTTATGATTTTATTTTCAATTGTTTTTTTAATTGCTTTTATAGATATTGTAATAAGAATTTTTACATATAAACCACCTATAAAAGAAGAAAAAATAACAGTAAAAGATACGATAAAAATTCCAGCAACAGATAAAAATTTTAAAAGGATTCTTATAATATGTGGAGTAAATAGATTTGCTAATGGTATAGGTATAATGTATTTAAACGTTTTTTTACTTAGATATTTAAATATAAGTTACTTTTACTATAGTATTTTAAACATAATAATAAATTTATCAGAAGCAATATCGAGCAAGTTTTGGGCTAAACGAGCAAACAATAGAAATTGGAAAGCTATACTTTTACCGATGTGTATGATATATATTATTTGTTTCTTAAACTTGTTCATGATTTCAAATGAAATACTAAAATATATATTACCAATTATATATATATTACTAGGAATTGGAAATGGTTCTTATGAAATATTTGATAATGTTGCCATATATGAGGCTGCAAAAGATAAGTTGCAGACATCATATGTTACTTTTGAAAGATTTATTGAAGGAATTGTGACAGCAACTTTACCTATATTGTCATATACAATTTTATGTGAAAACAATAATATTATAAAAATTACTTTTGGTATATCAGTACTATCATATTTAGTGCTAGGAATAATTATCAAAAAAGAAAAATTAAATTTGAATTAGGTATACTATCAATTTTTTGATATAATGGATTTGTGGAAAATTATCATATGTGAATTATTTCTTTATGAAGATGCAGCTAGCTATATAGATTGGGAACTAAAATTTTATAAGCAATAAATTTTCATAGAAATGTTTTTAATTGTTAGTAGGGAGTAAAAAATTTTATAAATAAAAAGAGACTGATATAATTGATTTTTAGTTCCTTTATTTAGTCTCATATTAAATTTTAATATTTCTATCATATAGTTATTAATTGTTTCTAGTTACTATTTCAATTAATTTTTTGACACTGTAATTTGGTGTCTTTTTATCTATGGTAGCAATTCCAATAAATCTTTTAGGTATTGTAGGAGTTATCTCAATTTCATATAATGTTTTATTGTCTAGTTCTGGTTTTATAAATTCTTTAGTTGCATATCCAATACCAAATCCTGCTTTAACTAAATCCATAATTAAATTGGAACTTACGACTTCCAATTGTGGTTTTAAATTTACATTATTCTTTTTCAAATAATTATTTAGATATGCACGTGTATTTGAAGGTAATTTTTGAAAAATTAGGGGAAAAGAATTTAAATTATTTAAGTTTAACTTCCCATTTGTTAAATCATAATATTTTTTATTACCCACAAAGATATCCTGAACACTGGTTATAGGTATTATTTTTAAATCTTTATTTTCATCCATTGGCATATTTAAAAATAATATATCAAGGTTTCCATTTCTTAAGTCTTTAAGCAAATTACTTGTAAGATTATTAACAATTTGAATATCAATTTTAGGGTATAATTCATGAAATATTTCAAGATATGGCATTACAACATGTCTACAAACTGTAGTTGAAGCACCTATTCTGATAATACCACTTTCTAAATTTTTTAAATTAGATAATGCATTTTCACCATTTGTAATACTTTCAATTCCATTTTTAACGTAATCAAATAAAACTTTACCATCGTCAGTTAATATAACACCATGTTTTGTTCTTGTAAATAAACTAATTCCTAATTGATCTTCTAATTTCTTTATTTGAAAAGTAATTGCTGGTTGAGAAATGAAAAGGGTCTCAGCTGCTGCGGATATGCTTCCACTTTTAGCAATTACATAAAATATACGATATAAATCTAAATTAATATTCATAATATAAACACTCCTTATAATTAATATAAACAATATATATTATACTTATATCACATTTTCTTGTATAATTCAATTAAGGAAGTGAAATTATGATTGAAATACAACATGAAGAAAGTGGAAAATTTTATAATATAATTAAAAATATCGTATTATCTAAAAAAGATAAAAAAAGTTTTATGTATAAATTTCATCAGCACCATTTATATGAAGAATCAGAAAAACTAGGGATAAGTAAACATTTTTATAACGAATGGGGGGAAGTCAAGTTTACAAATATTAATGGTCAAATTATAAAATTAGAATTTGATAGATGGTACCCTCACCAACATAATGGGTATAGTGGACTAAACTGTAATCCTTGCCAAAATGCTAAAATATCTATAATACAAAATAATGAAGAAAAAGTTTTATGGAAGTTAAAAGTTGGTTCTGGTACACTTTATTTTAAGGCTGAAGTATCAAGTCTAGAAATTCCATATGATTTTTTATGGGAACAACAATTACAAAGATTACCTTTTAATGCACCTAAAATGTTAGCTATGAAAGCTGAAAAGAAAATACCAGAAACAAGAATACTATTTGATGAGATTGTTAATTTGCATGATAAGTATAAAACATCACAACAAACATATGAAAATCTTTTATGCAAAAGAAACAAGGAGATCCAACTTGCGGCAGCGAAAATTGTCCTATCCTATGACTCAGAAATAACTAAGTGCAATGAAGATATTACTGCTGCGGAGAAAGAATTAAATGATTTTGATAAATTATTTGAAAAATATTCAACATTTGATATAGATTTAATTGGCAAAGCAATACAACAAATTATGTCAGTTGTAGAAAATGAAGAATATATGTATGAAAAAGTCACTCATAGATATGATAGAATGGTGCGTGGCGCTATAGGTGATATTTGGTGGACGGATGATGAAGACAAAGCAAAAATTATAGTTAGAAAGGATAAACTGGAAGAACGTTACTGTAGTTTGTATAAACGTACAAATACCATTAATGAATTAGTTCAAGATGGGTTTGCAATAGTATTATGTGAAGAGCATTTTCTTGAAAAAAATATTACATTTTATACTTCAAAAGATGGAGTTGTATCATGCCATATTGATTTTGGTAAATTTAGCTATGTAAAAGAATTTGTATGTGGTTTAGTTCAATATAGATTTCAGAATCATTTAGTTGACATTAATGAAAAAGATATTCTTACTTTTATGAAAAATTTTATAACTGAACATAAGAATATGGGGGATATATATATATCTAAATATTATTCCAATGTGAAGGAAAAAAAATTAAATTTATATGATAAAACTAGATTTAGATGGTAAAACTAAATTTATATGATAAATTGTTGTATAAATACATTTAATTATTAAAAAAAGTTAATTGAAATTAACTTTTTAACCTTAAATAGTCTCTATTTTTTTAATACCAATCTTTTATTATCTAAATCATTCTTTTTTAATTCCTCTATTTTTTTGTCTATTGATTCTCCTAAAGAAATGCCATTGTTTTCATTATTTGATAATTCCTTTGTTGCCTCCATTTTTATTTCATTAAATTTTGTACCGGATATATCAAATATATTAATAACTTCAGTTGGTTTTCCAATTCTATAATATCTTATTAATTTGTTTGTATCACAGTTAACAAAACATGTATCATTATCTAATGTTATAACGGTCCAATATTCAAAGAAAGAATCAAAACTGCCTAATGTATAATAAGTATTTGGTAATAGGGTATCTACTATTTCCCAAAATTGATATATTTCTTCTCTAGTCATCTTATTTCTCTTAGTAGAAATGAATGCATTTCCAATAACAGTACTAGCATCTATACCATGTGTTTTAGTCATAAATCAAAACCACCTATGAATATTTTACTTTATTTTATTAATTATTTCAATAAGTTTTTTGGTACTAAAATTAGGTATATGATTTTTAGATAGGGCTATTCCAATATATCTACTAGGTATTTTTTCTTTTATTTTTAATTCATATAACTTTTTATCCTTTATAGCATCCCCTATATATTCTTTAGTCGCATACCCAATTCCCATTCCAATCTTAGAAAATTCGGTAACTAATGTATAACTTGCTAATTCTATATTTGGTTTAAGTATTATACCATTATTTCTTGTCCAATTATCTAAAAACTCTCTTGTATTAGAGCCTTTCGATTGTAAAATTAATGGATAATTATTTAAATCTTTTATAGATATTTCTTTATTAGTTAAATGTTTATATTTGTCATTTACAATAAAACAATCGCTTATTTTTTTACATTTAATTATTTCTATATCGTTACCATAGTTTTTATCATTTAAATTTAATATTATAATGTCGATTAAACCATTTTTTAATTTTGGTATTAATTCTGATGTTAAGTTAGTTATAATCTGTATATCGATTTTAGGATATAGGGTATGAAATTTTTCTAAGTATGGAAGTAAAAATTCCTTAGTTAAAGTTGTACTAATACCAATCTTTATACATCCTGATTCTAAATTAATTAAATCAGTAAATTTATTTTCAGCATTATTAATATATTCAATAGCCTGTTTAATATAAGTATAAAACTCTTTTCCTTCCTCGGTAAGAACAACACCTCTTTTAGTTCTTACAAATAAATTTCCTCCTAGCTTTTCTTCTAGATTCTTGATTGATTTACTAATGGCTGGCTGTGAAATATGTAATTCTTCACTTGCTTTGGTAATATTTTGATGGTTTGCAACCACATAAAAAATACGATATAATTCAAAGTCTATATTCATAATAACCTCCAGTTATGATAAGCATAACAAATATGTATTTTAATTATACAACTAAAGGTAATATAATACAAGTAGATGGGAGAAAAAAAAGATGATTATAGGTATATGTGGTAAATCAGGATGTGGCAAAACGACACTAGCAAAGCAAATAATAGAATTGGCTCCCCAAAAGGCTATACATTTAGATATAGATAAAATAGGGCATAAAGTTCTATTATTACCAGAAGTTAAAGAAGAATTAATAAATTCTTTTGGAGATTCTATTGTTAAAACTAATATTATTGATAGAAAAAAACTTGGTGAAATAGTATTTGCTTCTAGGCATGAAATGAAAAAATTATCAGATATAACATGGAAATATATGCAAATGGAAATTGATAAATTTTTAATTAGTAATAAAGATAAAATTATTATTTTAGATTGGCTATTATTATCAATTTCAAAGTATTTTGATATGTGTGATGTAAAAATACTTTTAGATATTCCGTATGATGTTAGAAAGGAAAGGGCAATGAAAAGAGACAATATAACAGAAGAAGAATTTGCTTTAAGAGAAAAGGCTAGTATCGATTTTAAAAAAGAAGATTTTGATTATGTACTTGAGAAGACAGATAAGGAGATTATTAAAAGGTTGGTGAAAAGTTTATGACAAAGGTTTTATATCCAGGAAGTTTTGATCCTATTACAAAGGGTCATATGAATATTATTGAACAGGCTAGTAATCTATTTGATGAAGTAGTAATTGCTGTATTACAAAATCCTACAAAGAAAAATGGATTATTTACATTGGAAGAAAGACTAGAAATGATAAAAGAATTATATAAAAAGATGGATAATATAAAGGTTGTTACAGGAAATGGAGCATCTGTTGATGTAGCAATTTTATATGATTGCAAGGCTATAATTAGAGGACTTAGAAGTTTAAGTGATTATGATTATGAAGTTCAGTTGCAACAAATAAATAAAGATATTTCTAATAATCAAGTAAATACAGTTTGTTTATTTGCAGATAAAGAATATCAATTTATCTCATCAAGTGTTGTTAAAGAAATTTTTAAATTAGATAAAGATGTATCACGTTATGTTGATCCATATGTTGTCAAAAAACTATGTTTAAAGAAAGGAAATAATAATTATGGAAAATAAAGAATTAATTATTACACCTTTAGGTACAGTATCTACTTATTGTTATGATGGTAAAAAATGTCCAGGTTTTTTAGTACAGTATGGAGAAAATAAAATTTTATTAGATTGTGGAAACGGAATTTCTGAATATATGAATTTACCTGACGATTTAAATAACTTAATTATAATAATTAGTCATTTACATTCAGATCATTATGGTGAATTATTAAGTATTGCACAAACTTCATATGTTTTTAATAGATTAGGGTATTTAAATGAAAGAATTAAAGTATATATTCTAGAGGGGGATAAAATAAAGGTTACAGAAAATTATGAAGATGCAGATGGTTGGGGTGCAAACAGAACAGTTGAAAAAAATTTGCTTGATTTTGATTATTTATTAAGTTTAGAAAAGGAAAGTTATCTAGAATTTATACCATATAAACAAACAGATAAATTAAATATTGATGATTTACAAATAACCTTTGCAAGGAATCCACATCCTTTAATAACTTATAGTACAAAAGTAGAAACGGAAGGAATTAAATTTGTTTATTCTAGTGATACAGGATATAAAGAAAATTGTTTAGAAGAATTTGCTTTGAATGCTAATTTATTAATATGTGAATCAACTTTCTTAAGAGGACAATTTAAAAATAATGATAACCATTTATTTGCATATGAAGCTGCCAAAATAGCGAAGAAAGCCAATGTAGATAAACTAGTTTTAACGCATTTTTGGCCTAGTATAGATAAACAAAACTATGTTGACGAAGCAAGAGTTGTATTCACAAATACTGAAGCAGCATGCGAGGGTAAAAAATTAATATTGAGGAGAAAATAAATATGGAAAATTATAAATCACCATCACAAGATTGTTTAGAAGAAAAGAAAGATAAGTTATCAATTGATTCTCCTAATAGATCTTATTTAGATAATATAATAACTGCATATAAAGCAAGTGACAAAGTAATTGATATGCATACCCATACTAATTATTCTGATGGTGAGTTATCACCAGAGCAATTAATAATACATGCACTTGAAAAGAAAGTAGGTGTGCTTGCTATTACTGATCACAATACCATTGAGGGATTAAAGACTATTGACAGAAAATCTAAAATAATTGAAAAAAGTGGTATAAAAATAATTAATGGTATAGAATTATCTGCAAAAACAGATACTGGAAGAATGCATATTTTAGGTTATAATATTGATATAACAAATAATTCTTTAAATCAAAAGATGAGTATTTTAAGAGATAATAGTATTAATTCTGTCTTGTCTATTATGGAACAGATAAAAAGAGATTATGGAATAAGATTTAGATATGATGATATAAAAAATCTTGTTAATGCTAATCACAATTTGGGGCGTCCTGATCTTGCTAAACTTTGCATTAAATATGGTTATGCTAGAACAGTACAAGAGGCTTTTGATAAATATTTAGTAGATGCATGTAATAAAACAAGACAAATTAGTAGTAAATTACAATATCATGAGTGTTTGGATTTGATAATTAATAGTGGAGGTGTTCCTGTTTTAGCTCATCCCAAGTCATTAGAATTATCAGAAAAAGAATTTTTAGTATTATTAAAAGATATGATTAATTATGGATTAAAAGGAATTGAAGTATATCATTCAAGCCATACAAAAGAGGAAATGAATTATTATTTAGAAATTGCGAATAAATATAATTTATTAATAAGTGGTGGTAGTGATTATCATGGTAAAACAGTTAAACCTGATATTGAATTAGGAAGTGGAAAGGACAATAATCTTAAAATAAAAGAATTGTCATTATTAAATCATTTAAATAAATTAATATAAAAAATCATAACTTAATGCGAACTTTATAGTTCGTTTTTAATTATATTAAATTTTGTTTGTATTATATGTTATAATGATTTTGGTGATAATAATGCGTATAGGCGTAGATATAGATAATGTACTTTCTAATTTTGATGAAACATTACTTAGAGAATATATTAAACATGATAAAAAAATTAGAGGCAATGGTATTATAAAAGATGGTGTCTATTTAAGAGAAATGTTTAGCTGGAATAAAGAATATGAAAAAAAATTTTATAAAAATAATATAGAATACTTTGCTTCAATGTTTAAACCCATTAAGGATGCATCAAAGTATTTAAAAAAGTTAATGGATGAAGGAAATGAAATATATATTATTACAGGAAGGGATAATGGAGAGTATTCTGATCCGTATAATATGACCACTAATTGGTTAAAAAAGTATAATATTCCATATAATAAATTGTTTTTAGTAAATGCATATGATAAACACCCTAAAACTAAAATATGTTTGGAGCATAATGTGGATATTATGATAGATGATTCGATAAGAATATGCCATGATATAAAGGAGCATGGAATTAAAGTTTTTCTTATGAATACAGCATATAATAAAGGTACCGATGAATTTATTAGAGTGTTTTCATGGAAAGATATATATAGTAAGTTATCAAGTGAAAAAATAAATGTAATATTGGATACCGATACATATAATGAATGTGACGATCAATTTGCTCTATCTTATTTAATAAAATCGCGTGCTAAATTTAATATAGAAGCAATAACCGTAGCTCCATTTTCTCATAAAGAACGAAATGTAACTGTACATGATGGACAAGATTTAAGTTATAATGAAATAATTAAAATATGTAATTGGCTAAATTTTGATACAACAGGTAAAGTTTTTAGAGGTTCAGACGATTATATAGTAAATGGTTATAGTGAGAATAATGATGCTGTAGATAAAATAATAGAGATATCCTTAAAGAACAACAAAACCTATATATTAGGAATAGGTGCTATTACAAATATTGCTCTTGCCATAAAAAAGGAACCTAAGATAATTAATAAAATAGAGGTTATATGGCTTGGAGGAAATGAAATAGGATATAAAGATAATTTAGAGTACAATTTTAGACAAGATATAGAAGCCGTTAAAATTGTATTTAATTCTAAGGTAAAATTAACTATATTATCTTGTAAAAATGTTGTATCGGAACTTAGAATAGATATAAATACTTTAAAGAATAATCTAGATAATAAATCACAATTGTGTAATTATTTAATAAATAGATTTCATAATGGTGGATATCATGGAATAAAAGAATCAAGAGTAATTTGGGATATATCTGTTGTTGCATATATGGTAAATAAAAAATGGTTTGATTTAAAAGAAATAAGTTGCCCTAATATAAAATCTGATACTTCTTATGAATTAACAGAAAATAAGCATAATATAACTTTTGTAACAAAATTAGATAAAGATAAAATATATAGCGACTTATTTAATAAATTAGGTGAATAATTATGATGAAATTTAGTGAAATGAAACAGGCTGTAAAATTATTAAGTAAAGAATGGAACTTAGGCAAAAGGGAAGCAGGAGCAGAAGATGATATTTGTGCTTGGATATATTTATTTGAAATTTTAGAACAAAGTGACAAAATAGTAAAATATAAAGATGGAAACAAGCTTATAGGTTTTTGCGGTTATTCAAAAAGAATTTCAAAAAAGCATATGCTATTTAAAACCTTTTATAAATTTATAAAAAAAAGATTATATAAAAGCAAAAGCATAAAAAATTTAAATGCTTTTAAAAACTATGAAAATAACTATAATTATGTTCCAGAAAAATTTAATAATTATTTTGATGGAGAGATTTCAATATTAATAGTAGACAAGAATTATAGGGGTAATAAAATAGGAAAGAAGATGCTACTAGAAGTGTTTGAACTTGCTAAAAAAGATAATATTAAAAAGCTTCAAATAGTAACTGATGAATCATGTAATTATAAATTTTATGAAGGTGTTGGATGTAAAAAGATATATGAGACCGTAATTGAAAATAAAGAAATGGAAAAAATAAAAAATGAATATAGTGAAAGGGCATTTATATATGAAAAAATTTTATAAATAAGAGAGGATTTAATTATGAAGTTATATGTAATTAGACATGGGCAAACAAATTGTAATAGAGAGAATAAATATAATGGTAAATTAGATGAAGATATTAATGAGGTTGGGATAAAACAGGCAAAATTAGCACAAGAAGATGTAAAAAAACTAAATATTGATTTAATAATATGTTCGCCATTATTAAGAACAAGGCATACCTGCAATATTGTAAATGTGAATAATATACCAATTATTTATGATAAAAGAATAGAAGAAAGAGATTGTGGAAAGTTAACAAATGAAAAATTAGGAGAATTTTATTATACTGATTATTGGAATTATTATTCAAGTAAAAACATTGATGGATTAGAAACAATACAAGAATTATTTGATAGAGTAGCAAGTTTTTTAGATGAAATAAAGGAAAAGTATAAAAATAAAAATATCTTACTCGTTACTCATGGTGGAGTTGCAAGAGCAATATATTTCTATTTTCATGAAATTCCTGAAGATGGAATGTTAGAAACGTTTGGCTCAAATAATTGTGGGATAAAGGAGTATAAATTATGAGATTAACAAGTGTTGAAGCAAGAAAATTATTGGAAATTGAAAGAAAAACAACCAATGATGATAGATGGATTAATCACTGTTTATTTGTTGGTGATAGTGCTGGAAGAATCGCACAAGCATTAAATAAAAAAGGTTGCAATGTAGATATAGATAAGACAATTACTCTAGGTTATTTACATGATATTGGTAAGTATAATGGGATTTCACAAGAACACGTTATGCGAGGATATGAATATTTAAAAAATAAAGGTTATGATGATGAATATTGCAATATATGTTTAACTCACTCTTATTTAAACAATGATATTATATGCACTGCTGGTGGAGTGCCAAATCCTGAAAATAATCCTTTTTTAGCTAGTTTTATAAAAAATCATAACTATACAATAGAAGAAAAATTGATAAATTTGTGTGATTTAATATGTCCTCAAGGTGATAAAGTATTTACAATTGATAAAAGATTAATTGATATAATAATTAGGAGAGGTGCATATTCTAATACACAATATCATATTAAAGAAACATATAAATTGAAAGAATATTTTGATAATTTATTAGGATATAATTTATATGATTTATTTCCAGAAATAAAAGAAAATTTATAGGAGTTTAGTTATGAAAGTATATATAGTAAGACATGGTGAAGTACCTCATAATGTATTAAAAATGTATAATAGTAAAGATGACGATTTAACAGATAGAGGAATTATACAAGCATTGGAATTAAGAAATAAAATTGAAGATATAAAGTTTGATGTTGTTATTTCATCACCACTTTTAAGAGCAACACATACAGAAAATATACTAACATATTATGATGATAGTATTATAACTGATAATAGATTAAGAGAAAGAGATTGTGGAGATTTAAGTGGACTACCAATAGACGTTACAGATAGAGAAGAATATTGGAATTATGATACTAAAATACAATATGGTACTAGTGAAAATATTCAAATATTTTTTAAAAGGGTATATGATTTTTTAGATGAACTTAAGTTAAAAGATTATGAAAATGTATTAATAGTTGCTCATTCTGGGGTATCCAAGGCTTTTAGTGGTTATTTTGAAGGTATTAATGATGGGCATTTTTTAAATAGGAGACTTAAAAATTGTGAAATAAAAATGTATGAGCTTTAAAGTTAATGGTTTGGTGGTAAGGGTTATGAATTATATTGATTTAATTAAATATATTGAAGATGAAAATATTGCACTTAATAATAATTACTATTATTATGCATTTAATTATAGGCAAAAGGACTTTATTAATATGATAACAGATGGTATAAAATCCCCAATATTGTTACGTAAAAATAGTGAAGGTAATAATGGAAATTTTTATGTTAGTTTGTCTAAAAAAGAAAGATGTGAATATTCTATTTATGATAAATTAAATAATAATCCTATGTTTGTTATAAATAACAATATTAAAACAATACAAACTAGAAATTTTATAAAAAATGGTCATTATCCTTTATGTTTTATAAATTCTCCATTACCTTTTAGAGAATCAGAATATGATAATGAATACCAAGTATTTTTAAAAGTTCCTTCAAAGAATATTTTAGCCATTGAGTATAATTTATTTAATAATTGTCGTTTAAATAATAATGATTATTTTAGAGAACAATTAATAATATTAAAACAAATGATAATTGATTTAAATAGTAAAAATATACATATTCCTATAATTGATGCCTCTACATCTAATAAAATAAATAAAGAAAAAGTTTTATTGCTAAAAATGTAATTTAAAAGTTTATATAATAATAAGTAAGCAATCAAAAGATTGTTTTTTTTCTATAAAAAAGGATTTTTAAAACTTTTATATTATTATATAAGTAGAAAGAATAAATAGGATACTTATTTAGAAAGGAACAGATATGAAAAATATTATAATATGTGGTGCTCCACGATGTGGTAAAACAACATTAATTAGAAAATTATTAAAACATAATCCAAATGTAGATGTAATTATGGTGGATGCACTTAGAGATTGTTACTTCTATGCAAGAAGTTTAATTATGAAAAAAGAATTTACTAAGGAGGGAAAACTAGAAATTAATATTGATGAAAATTCTTTATTTAATGAAGATATTTTATGTGAATATATTAATCTATTATATGAAAAGTTAATGAAAAGTCATTTTAATCGTCTAATTATTATTGATTTTCCTATAACAAGTGTAGATAATATATATAAATATTTTCATAAAGATTTTGATATTTATTGTCTTGGTATGCCAAATGAAAAACCTTATAAATTATTTAAAATAATAAGAGAGAAAGAAACAAAAGATGATTGGACAAATCTTTTTGGAGATAATTTGGTTTATAATGGTTGTCATATGATAATTGATGAAAGTAAAAGAAATAAAGAACAATGTCAAAAATACGATATACCCTTTTTTGATACAAGTGGTAATAGATATGAAAAATTAGAAAAGATAAATAATATTATTATTGAAAATACTAAATTATAGTTTTAGTCATTATGTATTTAAAATTTATTTAAATATAATATAGTGGTGATAATTATATGTTTGAATATATAAAAAAACAACTTAATATTATAAAAAGAAAAGATCCGGCAATACATAGTAATTTGGAGGTATTATTATATCCCAGTTTTAAGGTAATGATTTATTATCATATATCTCATAAATTGTATTTAAAGGGTCATTTTTTCTTGGCTAGATATTTATGTGAAAGAGCCAAAAGAAAAACAGGTATTGAAATACATCCCGGTGCAACTATAGGAGATGATTTCTTTATTGATCATGGAAGTGGTGTAGTGATAGGTGAAACTACTATTATAGGTAATAATGTTACTATATATCATGGGGTTACTTTAGGTGGAACAAGTTTAGATAAGGTAAAAAGACATCCTACTGTTATGGATAATGTTATGATAGGATCTGGTGCTAAGATACTAGGTAATATTACAATAGGAAGTAATGCCAAAATAGGAGCCAATGCAGTTGTAACAAAAGATATTCCAAATGATAGTGTAGTTGTTGGAGTACCAGGAAAGTGTATATAACTATGTAATTTTATGTAATTTATATTTTTTCAATTGTCTAAAAAGAATTTTTGCTTTATAATAAAACTTGGAGGATGGATATGAAAAAATATAATTTATTAAAAGCAATAGGTATTGTGTTTTTATTTGTAATTGTTTTAACTTGGTTTATTCCAATAGGAAGTTATTCAAATGGTGCATTTACATTAGGTGATACAGCACCAGTTGGAATATTTGATTTATCAAGAATACCGCTTATTACAATTGCTAATTTATTACAATATGGTCTTATTTTTACACTTATAGGAGGACTTTATGGAGTTCTTAATAAAACAGGAGTTTATTCTAATTTAGTTGAAAAAATAGTATCAAAACTTAAAGGTAAAGAAAAGATTTTCTTAATTTTTACTATTTGTTTAATGACCATATTATCATCAGTAATAGGATTACAGTATGCTTTATTTGTTATTGTACCTTTCTTAATTGCTATTTTGAGGAGTTTAGGTTTTGGCAAAATAACCTCATTTGCATCTACAATAGGAGCTATTTTAGTTGGTAATATAGGAGCAACATATAGTACAGATATAAGTTATTATATTAATAATTATTTAAGTCTTGGTGTTAATAATGAAATACTTACTAAAATTATTTTCTTAATAATTATTACATTCTTATTTATAATGTTTATTCTTAAAGGAACGAAAATAAAGATTAATTCTAAGAAAAATAAAAAGAATGAAAATAATATGGAAAGTATACCATTATATGAAGTTAATAGTAAAAAGAAAAGTACTATTCCATTAATTGTTATTTTTATAGTATGTTTTATTTTATTAATTGTAAATATGATTAACTGGGAAGGTATCTTTAATATAACTTGGTTTTCAGAAGTTTATAATCAAATTACAAGTATTAAGATTGGTGATTATCCAATTGTTTCCAATATACTTGGTACTATTACATCATTTGGATCATGGACAGGTTATGATATGTGTATATTCCTAATAATTATGACAATTATTATAGGATGGTTATATAGTCTTAAATTTGAAGAATTTATGGATGGTTTTATAAATGGAGTTAAAGAAATGCTTGTACCTGCTTTCTATGCTGTTATTGCAAACATTGTCTTTGCAACTCTTTATAGATTCCAAAGTAGTGCCAATATCTACTATACAATTGTTAATTTCTTAATGACAACATTTAGTTCATTAAAAACAATTATGGTTGGACTTTCAAGCTTTATAGGTGGTATATTCTATAATGATACATCTAGTTTAGCTGTGACTCTTGCAACACCAATTACAACGTTTGTTACAGATACAACGATGTATTCCTTATATGGAATGATGATTCAAGTTTTACATGGGATTGTTATGATGATTATTCCAACAAGTATTCTTTTGGTTGCTGGTCTTTCATATATGAAAATATCATATAAAGAGTGGTTTAAATATATTTGGAAATACTTACTTGAAGTATTAGTTATTGGTATAATTATTTTTATCATTGTAGCAATGTTTATTTAAAGTAGATTAAAGTCTACTTTTCTTTTTTTTATTTTCATCCATAATTTCCCATAATTGTATTAAAATATTACCATAATTGTTTTATATAATGATTACAGTTGGAGGTGATAAGATAGAGAATACAAAGAAAAATAGAAAATAAAAATAATTGCTACAAACAACCTTAAAATTATACTAAAATAAATTCACAATGAATAAATCTCCTCTTATTGTGAATATGTTACCTTTTTAATTACAATACTCACAAATATAAATATATCGGAGCCTATAGATTTTTCTATAGGCTTTAATTTTTAAAATATATAGACTTATAACTAATTATTTGATATAATTATTAAGTCTTTTACATAAGAAGAAAGGAGTAAATATGAGTAAAATTAAAATATTTAGTTTAGGTGGACTAAACGAAATAGGAAAAAATATGTATGTTGTCGATGTAGATAATGATATTTTTATTTTTGATGCGGGTTTAAAATATCCAGATGATCGATTATTTGGTGTTGATTATATTATTCCCAATTATGATTATATTAAAGAAAATAAAGATAGAGTAAAAGGTATATTTGTAACACATGGACATGATCAACAAATGGGAGCTATCCCTGATATATTACGTGATATACCAGAGTTAAAAGTATATGGGACAACATTTACATTAGAAATTATTAAACAAGAATTAATAGATGAAAAAATAAGTACGGATAATTTAGTGACTATACAAGCACATAAAAAAATTAATTTTGGAAAAAATAGTATTTTTCCAATTAGTTTGACGCATTCAGTACCAGATGCTGTAGGTTATGTTTTATATACTGAAGATGGTGCAATTTTCTATACAGGAAACTTTGTTTTTGATCCAACGATGATTGGTAATTATAAAACAGATATTGGTAAACTTGCATATGTAGGAAAGCAAGGGGTATTATGCTTACTTAGTGAATCATTATACGCTGATAAGAAGGGCTTTACATCTCCTAATCATAGAACAGCATCTATTATTAGAGAAACATTAAATAGAAATGATGGCCGTATTTTATATAGTATTTTTCAAGCCCAATTGTTCCGTATTCAGGAATTATTTACAGAATTATCAAATACTAATAGACGTGTTGTAATACTTGGAAAGAGACTAGAAAGTACTATTTTAAAGGCTATTGAAATGAAATATATTAATTTTGATAGAAATAAGATTGGTACGATCAGAGATGTAAATTCTAAAGATGTAGTTGTTATTATATCTGATGAAAGAGAAAAACCATTTTCTAATATAACAAGAATTATAAATGGTTATGATAAATTTACAAAAATCCATGATGATGACACTGTTATCTTCGCATCTCCTGTTTATGATGGTATGGAACTTAGTGCAACGAAGATATTTGATAAAATTGCTCAAATAGGCGCTAATCTAGTTATTATTCCTACTAAAAAATATTTAGGTAATCATGCATCAAGCGAAGATTTAATGCTAATGATTAATTTAATGAATCCAAAATATTATTTTCCAGTTATAGGTGAATATCGTCATCAAGTAGCAAATGCCAATGCTGCTAAAAAACTTGGTATGAAAGAATCTAATATTTTACTTAAATTAAATGGTCAGGTTGCAACATTTGTAAATGGAAAACTTGTTGAAAATGGTGAAAAAGTTAAAGTAGATGATATTTTAATAGATGGTAAAACTGTTGGAGATGTAGGAGAATTAGTTATTAAAGACCGTGAATTATTATGTGATAATGGTATTGTTATTGTAAGCGCTAGCTTAGATAAAAAGACAAAAGAAGTTCTAGCAGGGCCAGAAATTTTAACAAGAGGATTTATTTATGTTAAAGATAATGTTGATTTAATTAAAGAAGCTGAAAAAATATCATTAGAAGTAATTAAGGAAAATATTAAAGAAAATTACGTAGAATTTAATAAGATAAAATCAGGTATAAGAGATAAACTCGGAAAATATTTATATCAACAAACAGAATGTAATCCAATGATTTTAATTGTTATGCAAGAAGTTTAAAAAATATAAGGGGAGTTTATGGAAAATAAAAATAAATTTATAAGATCATTTGCAACATATGGTACATTTGCTGTTATTACAGGAGCGATTGTTTTAATTGAAACAGTACCAGGTTTTAAGGCAGATAATAGTAATCAATTTTATGTTGACATTAATGTTCAAAAAAAATCAAGTGACAATAAGATTGATTTAGAATTAAAAAAGTTAAATGAGTTTGATAATATTGAAATATCTACAATAAATGGCAATATAAAACTTGATACTAAAGATATTGATAAAATAACTTATTTAAATGATAATGAAGAAATTGTTATATCAATGATTGGTTCTGTAAAATACTATATTGGTGTGTTTGATTATAATAAAGAGCATTATGTGTTTGAAGAACATTTATGTGCATACAGTAAAAATGAAATACATCAATATGTTTTAAAACGTACAAAATAAATATTAATCTTGTAGAGAAAGACAATGAATACAATTACATTGTCTTTAATTATATTTGAAAGAAGTGAAAAATGTGGAAAGAGTTAGAGAGATAGAGAAAAGTATTATAAAAAAATATCGAAAGCAAATATGGAGTAAATTTATTAAAGCTATAAAAGAATATCAATTAATTAAAGAGAATGATAGAATTGCTGTATGTATTAGTGGTGGTAAGGATTCCATGTTACTTGCTAAATGTTTAGAAGAATTAAAAAGACATGGACAGTTTAAATTTGATTTAGAATATATTGTTATGGATCCTGGATATAGTGAAGAAACAATTAATCGAATAAAAGAAAATTTGGATATATTAAAAATAGATGCAACTATATTTAAAAGTAATATATTTGAAGCATCAACTACAATGGATAGTGAAAATCCGTGCTATATGTGTGCAAGAATGCGAAGAGGGGCCTTATATAATAAGGCTAAAGAGTTAGGATGCAACAAAATAGCCTTAGGGCACCATTTTAATGATGTAATTGAAACAGTTATGTTAAATTTACTTTTTAATGGTCTATTTTCTAGTATGATGCCAAAAGTACATAGTGAGCATTTTGAAGGAATGGAACTTATAAGACCACTTTATTTAGTTAGAGAAGGTGATATTATTAGTTGGAGTAAATATAATAATTTAACTTTTATAGGATGTGCATGTAGTGTTACTAAAAGACAATCTGGCAAGAGAAAAGTTGTAAAAGATTTAATTGTAAAGTTAAAAGAAATTTATCCTCAAGCCGATTTAAATATATTAAAATCTTCTAGTAATATAAATCTAAATACGGTTTTATCTTACCATAAGGGTGATATAGAATATAGTTTTTTAGATGATTATGATAAATAAAATATTAAAATTAATTAGACAAAATAATTGATAAAAACTAAAAAGTATGGTAGAATTAAATTAACCTAGAGAACGCGAGAGCCGTATTAGAAAAACCTACTAATTTAAACGATTGGGAATCTAATTCATAAATGGTGTTGAATGCTTGTCTATAGATGAGAATCCTAATATTTATGATGTGATGCCCACCTGGTAGAACAGGTTTTTATCGTTAAAGGTATCGCTTCTTTGGGCTTTTTTGTTAAATAATATAAGATTTATCGGTTATGATATTTATATCTAGACTAATAAATCTTTTTATTTGTTTTTTAGAATTTACTGTCCATACAAATATTTCTTTATCTATATTTATGTAGTTTTGAAACCATATTGAAATAAAATCATAGTTATGTATATTTTCTGGTATATGAAAGCAAATAAGACCTATTTTAAGGTTTTTATTTTTTTCCTTTATTTTTAATAGTATTTCTTTATAGAAAGACTGAATATAGATATTCAAATGGGAAAAGGTTTTTATAAAATTTAAAATATATGTAATATTTTCTATATCATTGTCTTTTATTTCCAATAATATTAATTTTTTAGTTTTAATATTTTTAAAAATAGTATATATATCTTCAAATGGTAAATCATTAAAATTAGTATATTTTATAATTTTTCCATCATATGTGGCATTATGACAAAGTACCATTTTTTTATCTTTTGTAAATCTTATATCAATTTCAATTCCGTCAACATTTTTATCATTTAAAGAGAATATAATTGCCTCTTTGCTATTTTCTTTAAAATTATGATTTCCATTACCTCTATGTGATATTATCATAGTTCTCACCAATAAAATATATGTATTTTATTCATATTATAATATGATTTTAAATAATTATAATAGTGAATATTTAAATAGTTTAGATGAAGATAATTT
>URIY01000008.1 GCA_900547995.1 uncultured Mycoplasmatota bacterium | reverse complement strand
CAGGTGGTGCATGGTTGTCGTCAGCTCGTGTCGTGAGATGTTTGGTTAAGTCCAATAACGAGCGCAACCCTTTTCCTTAATTGCTAACATTAAGTTGAGAACCTTAAGGATACTGCCGGTAATAAGCCGGAGGAAGGTGGGGATGATGTCAAATCATCATGCCCCTTACGTCTAGGGCTACAGGCGTGCTACAATGGCCGGTATAATATGATGCAATATCGTGAGATGGAGCAAATCACCAAAGCCGGTCTCAGTTCGGATTGGAGTCTGCAACTCGACTCCATGAAGTTGGAATCGCTAGTAATCCCGAATCAGAATGTCGGGGTGAATACGTTCCCGGGTGTTGTACACACCGCCCGTCACGCCATGGGAGTCTGTAATACATGAAGCTGGTAGCCTAACCTTTTGGAGGGGGCCATCGAATGTAGGACAGGTGACTGGGGTGAAGTCGTAACAAGGTATCACTACCGGAAGGTGGGGATGGATCACCTCCTTTCTATGGAGAAAGATTTATACGATATGTATCTTTAGCTACTTGTATGTTTTGCTTAGTTTTGAGAGATTGTTCTCTCAAGAAGTTAGTTCTTTGAAAACTTGATAATATGGGTGTAATACTGTAACGAGCAGTATTACATTAAGATCTCATTTTTGTTTAATACAAAAGATCTCATCAAATTAGGATGATGGTGGTTAAATTAGTAAGGGCGTACGTGTGGATGACTTGGCATTAGAAGATGATGAAGGACGTGACAAACTACGATATGCTTCGGGGAGATGTAAGTAATCTTTGATCCGGAGATTTCCGAATGGGGGAACCCACTAGTGGTAATGCGCTAGTATCATTTAGTGAATCCATAGCTAAACTGAGAGTAACCTGGTGAACTGAAACATCTTAGTAACCAGAGGAAAAGAAAGAAAAATCGATTTCCTTAGTAGTGGCGAGCGAAAAGGAAATAGCCCAAACCAGTCTTAGGACTGGGGTTGTAGGACCTTATATTAGGAGTTACAAAATTACAATATAGTTGAATATTCTGGAAAGAATAACTGTAGAAGGTGATAGTCCTGTAAACGAAATATTGTAATCTCTATAGGGTATCCTGAGTACGGCGGGACACGTGTAATCTTGTCGGAATCTGCGGGGACCATCCCGTAAGGCTAAATACTCTCTAATGACCGATAGTGAACAAGTACCGTGAGGGAAAGGTGAAAAGAACCCCGGGAGGGGAGTGAAATAGAATACTGAAACCGTATGCTTACAAAAAGTCAAAGCCCGTTAATGGGTGATGGCGTGCCTTTTGCAGAATGAACCGGCGAGTTACTGTATCGTGCAAGGTTAAGTTGAATAGACGGAGCCGAAGCGAAAGCGAGTCTGAATAGGGCGACTTAGTACGATGTAGTAGACCCGAAACCAAGTGATCTAGCCATGAGCAGGTTGAAGTGACAGTAACATGTCATGGAGGACCGAACCGATGTACCCGGAAACGTGCCCGGATGACTTGTGGTTAGCGGAGAAATTCCAATCGAACTTGGAGATAGCTGGTTCTCCCCGAAATAGGTTTAGGCCTAGCCTTGAGGTTTAGCACGCTGGAGGTAGAGCACTGAATAAATGATGGCCCCGTATAGGGGTACTGAATTTAATCAAACTCCGAATGCCAGTGTTGTATACTCAGGAGTCAGTGTATGGGTGATAACGTCCATACGCGAGAGAAAAAGAATTCAGACCGCCGATTAAGGTCCCAAAATTTCTACTAAGTGGGAAAGGATGTGGAGTTGTCAAAACAGCTAGGAGGTTGGCTTAGAAGCAGCCACCCTTTAAAGAGTGCGTAATAGCTCACTAGTCGAGTGACACTGCGCCGAAGATGTACCGGGGCTAAGTAGAATACCGAAATCGCGGATTTAATACTATGTATTAAGTGGTAGGGGAGCGTTCCATATGCGCTGAAGGTAGATCGTGAGGACTACTGGAGCGTATGGAAGTGAGAATGCCGGTGTGAGTAGCGCAAGGGAGGTGAGAATCCTCCCCACCGTTTGACTAAGGTTTCCTGGACAAGGTTCGTCCTTCCAGGGTAAGTCGGGTACTAAGGCGAGGCCGAGAGGCGTAGTCGATGTCCAACAGGTTGATATTCCTGTACCACCTACGTGACTGATGGAGTGACGGAGAAAGCTAAGAAGAGCCAATTATTGGATTTTGGTATAAGCACAAAGGTTAGTATATAGGCAAATCCGTATACTGAATAACTGAAGTGTGATGTTGACAGAAATCTTCGGATTTCTTAAATCTTCTGATGCTATGCTTCCAAGAAAAGCTTCTAGGGCTAATTACGTAGGTGCCCGTACCGAGAACCGACACAGGTGGTCAAGGAGAGTATCCTAAGGTGAGCGAGAGAACTATGGTTAAGGAACTCGGCAAAATAACCCCGTAACTTCGGGAGAAGGGGTGGTCTAGCGATAGACCCGCAGTGAAGAGTCCCAGGCAACTGTTTACCAAAAACACAGGTCTCTGCTAAGCCGTAAGGCGATGTATAGGGGCTGACGCCTGCCCAGTGCTGGAAGGTTAAGAGGATGGATTAGCTGACGTAAGTCGATTGCAAAGTCTTGAATTGAAGCCCCAGTGAACGGCGGCCGTAACTATAACGGTCCTAAGGTAGCGAAATTCCTTGTCAGGTAAGTTCTGACCCGCACGAAAGGCGTAATGATCTGGATACTGTCTCAACCATAGACTCGGTGAAATCTTAATACCTGTGAAAATGCAGGTTACCCGCGACAGGACGGAAAGACCCCATGGAGCTTTACTGTAGCTTGATATTGAGATTCGATATGTTATGTAGAGGATAGGTGGGAGACGTTGATACTAGGACGCCAGTTCTAGTGGAGTCAACCTTGGAATACCACCCTTAATATGTTGAATTTCTAACCTAGGTCCATTATCTGGATCAGGGACAGTGTCTGGTGGGCAGTTTGACTGGGGCGGTCGCCTCCTAAAAAGTAACGGAGGCGCTCAAAGATTCCCTCAGAATGGTTGGAAATCATTCGAAGAGTGTAAAGGTATAAGGGAGTTTGACTGCGAGACCAACAAGTCAAGCAGGTGCGAAAGCAGGACTTAGTGATCAGGCGATTCAGTATGGAATGGTCGTCGCTTAACGGATAAAAGTTACCCCGGGGATAACAGGCTGATACCACCCAATAGTTCACATAGACGGTGGTGTTTGGCACCTCGATGTCGGCTCGTCACATCCTGGAGGTGGATTCGCTTCCAAGGGTTGGGCTGTTCGCCCATTAAAGTGGCACGCGAGCTGGGTTCAGAACGTCGTGAGACAGTTCGGTCCCTATCCGTCGTGGGCGTAGGAAAATTGAGAAGTGCTGTCCTTAGTACGAGAGGACCGGGATGGACGCACCTCTGGTGTATCTGTTGTCACGCCAGTGGCAGTGCAGAGTAGCTATGTGCGGAGAGGATAAACGCTGAAAGCATATAAGCGTGAAACCTTCTTCAAGATGAATTTTCCCATATGTATATAGTAAGACCCGTTGTAGACTACAACGTTGATAGGTTAGAAGTGGAAGTTTAGTGATAAATTGAGCGGACTAATACTAATAGGTCGAGGATTTAACCCTATCTAATTTGTTGCAACCCATGTTATCATGTTTTCAGAGAATTAATTTCTCTATATTTGTACTGGTGATGATTGCTAAGTGGATACACCTGTTCCCATCCCGAACACAGAAGTTAAGCACTTAAACGCCGAAAATAGTGAATGCTAAAATAGGTCGTCGCCAGTCTTTTTATTTTTTAAAATAAGATCCTTGTCTTATTTTTTTTTATTTATTTTGTGTGTGTAAATTTTATGTGTTTTGGCTTGTATTAAATAAATCTTTTTATTATAATTAAATAGGTGATAGAAATGGATTATAAGATAACAACTAAATGTGAAGAAGATACTATGGAGATAGCACAAAACATTGAATCAGAAAAATTTCCTAATATGGTTATATGTTTAACTGGTGATTTAGGAAGTGGTAAGACGATTTTTACAAAGGGTTTTGCTGAGGCATTAGGTATAGATGAGAATATAACTTCCCCTACTTTTAATATAATAAAAGAATATACTACTGGTGAAATGAATTTATATCATATGGATTTATACAGGTTAAATGGAGATGTTAAAAACCTTGGACTTGAGGAGTATTTTACAAAAGGTGGAGTAGTTATTATTGAATGGGCAGATTTAATTGAAGATTATTTGCCTGAGGAAAGATTGGATGTAAAAATTAAGGTTGTTGATGAAGATACTAGAATTTTAATTTTTAAACCACATGGTATTAAATATGAAGAGTTGTGTGAGGCAATTTTGTGATAACTTTATTTATAGATACAAGTACAGATACTCTTACTGTTTCAATTATTAATGATGATGTTATACTTGATGAAATTACTTTGCCATCTAGTGAACATTCTAAGTATGCTATGAGTGCAATAGAAAGTATATTTGATAAGAATAATATTAAGAGAAATAGTGTTAATAAAATAATGGTTGTAAACGGACCTGGTTCTTTTACAGGCATCAGAATTGGTGTTACTATTGCAAAAATATATGCTTGGGCATGTAATATAAATGTAGTACCAATATCTACTTTAAAAGCATATGCTATATCTAATATGGGTTATAAATATTATATTTCTTCTATTGATGCTAGAAGGAATTATGTATATGCGGCTATTTATGATAGTAATTATAATAATATTTTAGATGAATCATATATTAACAAAGATGATTTAATAAATAAAATTATAAAACTTGAAGATTATTTAATTATTTCTAATACTCCTATTTCGGAATTTAATACAGTAAAACCAAAATTAGATATTAAACGAATATATGATTATTATAAAAATGATATTGGTATAAATTGTCATGCACTAAGGCCAGTTTATTTAAAAGAAGTTGAGGCGGTTGAAAAGATGGGTGGTTATAATGATTAGAGAATATAATGAAAATGACTTTAATTTAGTTAATGTTTTAGGAAGAGAAATATCAAATGATTATATTTTGAAAATAAGTCCAGTTGGTGTTTGTTATGTATATGAATTAGAAGATGAAATAGTTGGTTTTATTCTTGCTGATGTTTTTGATGATCGATCAGAGATTATTGATGTATCTGTTGCTTTGTTATATAGAAATAAGAAAATAGGTGATTTGTTAGTTAAAAAGATAATTGATATATCTAGTAGTAAGGGTTGTGATAATATTACTTTGGAAGTAAAAACTAATAATGAGCCGGCTATAAAACTTTATAAAAACAATGGTTTTAAAATAATAAGTGTTAGAAAAAAATATTATTCAAATGGTACAATTGATGCTTATTTAATGCAAAGAAAGTTGTGATTTTATGAAAGATGTTTATATATTAGGAATTGAATCTTCATGTGATGAGATGAGTGCTAGTATTATAAAAAATGGTACAGATGAAATAAAAACAATTGTACTTTCACAGATGGATATACATAAGAAATATGGTGGAGTTGTCCCTGAGATAGCAAGTAGATGTCATATAGAAAGTGCTACTATGGTATTAGATGAGTTGTTTTCAAATTTAGATATAGCTATGGAAGATATTACTGCAATTGCAGTAACTTATGGACCTGGTCTTGTTGGTTCTTTGTTAGTAGGGCTTCAAATTGCAAAAACTTTATCATTTGTGTATAATAAACCGCTTATTCCAGTGCATCATATTACTGGTCATATATATGCAAATAATTTAGTAAAAGAGTTAAAGTTTCCACTTATAGCATTAGTAATAAGTGGTGGACATACTGATTTAATTTATATGAGTAATCATTTTAAGTTTAAAAAAATTGGCGGAACTTTAGATGATGCAGTTGGGGAATGTTATGATAAAGTGGCAAGAGTTATTGGTCTTTCTTATCCAGGAGGTCCATTAGTTGATAATCTTGCTCATGAAGGAAAGTGTACTTATAAGTTGCCAATTCCATTAGATGATGATACATATAATTTTAGTTTTAGTGGACTTAAAAGTGCTGTAATAAACTTGGTACATAATGAAAAAGAGAGAAGAAAAGAAATAAATGAGAAAGATTTAGCAGCATCATTTCAAAAAATAATAACAGATATACTTGTTAAAAAAACAAAGAGAAGTTTAAAAGAATATAATGTAAATAATCTTATTATATGTGGTGGTGTAGCTGCTAATAAAGGAATAAGAGAAGAATTTAGTAAGATGTGTAATGAAAATAATATAAATTTGACTATACCAGTTATTAAGTATTGTACGGATAACGCAGCAATGATAGCAGCTTCTGGTTATTATGCTTATAAGAATAACATTATAAGTGATTTAACTTTAGATGCAAAAGCAACTGATAGTATAGATGAATATATAAAAAGATATAGTTAAAAATGTAGAATATAGGCGATTGAATGCCTATTTTTTTTTGAATAAGAAATAATAATAAACTCATCATAAAAGTAGACAAAATGAGTTTTTTAGATGTGATATTATTACAATAATTTAATTTTTGAAATAAATATAGTTATTTTTACTATAAAACGTTGACAAAAATTATTATAAGCAGTATTCGTAAATTTGTTGATGAATTGGGGTATATAAGTCAAATTTACTAAAATATAACAGGGGGTTGTTATGAGGAATATTTTAAAAAAGGTTATGAGTTTTCTTATAGTAATATCATTTGTGTTTATGCTATATTCTGTTGGTAACTCTATTGTAATGCAATATAAAAAATATCAAGTTTCCTCAGAAATTGAACAAGTAATGGCACTTATGAAAGATACAAATACTACTTCAAAGCATAGTTTAGATTATTACAAGAAATATTATCAAAATGATAATATAGTGGGATCACTTAAAATAGAAGGTACTGGCATAGAAACATTGTTAGTAAAAGGTAATGACAATGAGTATTATTTAAACCATTCAATAAGAAACGAATATGACATAATAGGTAGCATATTTGTTGATTATAGAACTGATCTTAACTCAAAACAAATAAACATTTATGGACATAATTCGAATGTTTATGATGTTATATTTAAGAAGTTAGAAAATTATTTAGATAATAAATATTATTCTGACCATAAATATATTGAGTTATGGGATGGTGATAAAAAAAGTATATATGAAATATTTAGTGTACAAATAGTGTCTAATGATTATGAACACTATGATGTAGATGCTGATGATTGGATTAAACATATAGATACACTTAATAATTCAATATATACTACAAATACAAAGGCAACACCAGAAGATGAGATACTTATTATACAAACTTGCTTGTATAATCCAGTTAACTCACTTTTGTTGATAAATGCAAAAAAGGTTTAGGAGGGAAAAATGAATAGGATTGCAAAATATTTATTTACATTATTAATATCAATTAGCGTATTCTTAATTGGGGTTAATTATGTAAATGCGGAAAGTAGTGCAGGTGAAATACTACTTAGTAAAACAGCAAGTAAAAAAGATTTAGAGAAAGGAAGAAGCGCAGATGTTACATTAACTGTAAATGCAAATGGATTTTCTACTGTTGATAAGACAGATGTTGTATTAGTACTTGATAGAAGTTCTAGTATGAATGGTACTCCAATGGAAAATACTAAAACAGCTGCTAAAGATTTAATTGAGTTATTAATAACTGATAAAACAAAAGCTAAAACTAGAGCAGCTATAGTAACATACGGGTCTGATTTATTAACAAGTTATACTAGTAATTCATTAACTAATGATGTAACTACTTTAAAAGATACTATCAATAGTATTCCAAGTAGTATAAATAACGAAGGTACAAATGTGCATGCTGGTTTATTAAAAGCTGAAGAGTTGCTTAGAAGTTCTGGTACGGATACACAAAAGATAGTAATTTTACTATCAGATGGTGAACCAACATATTACATAGGAACTGATAATAAAATACATGGTATGGGTGGCTCTGATAATTATGAGAATGATTATTGTGAAGGGTATTATAGTCATAGAAGATTTAACTATTATAATAGTGGTAAATGTTATGTAAGTGAGGATGATAATACTGTTGCTATGGAGTATAGCAATTATGGAAATGTTTTCACTACTAAAGATGCATACAAACCAAGTACAAATACTAATAATAAAGCAACAACTATGAAGGCTGATGGTACTAAAATTTATACTATTGGTTTTGGTAAAGGTGCATCAGGTAATGCTTATGAATTCTTAGGTAATATCGCATCAAATCCAACAGATAAGTATAGATATACTGCATCTGATTATGCTGGATTAAAGGAAGCATTTAATAAAATAGTAAATGACTTTACTAAAGTTGCAACTGATGCTATTGTTACTGATATTGTACCAGTAGGATTTCAAATCAAAGAAGGTACACTACCATCAGTAGCAACTGCAATAGAAAATAAAGATGGTACAACAACTATTACTTGGAAAATTGGTGATATAAAGTCAACTGCAGCAAATAGTTTAACATATACAGTTGAAGCTAAAAAAGGTGAGTACGGAAGTATGTACACTAATGTAAGTGCCACTATAAAAGCTAAATCAGTAGATGGAAATCCAAAATATGGTTCAAGTAATCCAATATCACTTGATTTTGATAAGCCATATGTTCCAATTCCAGGTGTTACAGTTAAAGATGATTACTATGACATTAAGCAAGGAACAACATTTACAACACCAGCAGAAAAAGGAATTTTAGATAATGATGAATTAACGCATAAGAATTTAGATGAGAATGCAACTGTAACAGATAGAATAGTACTTGTTTATGATAATGAAACTAATGGAAAAGCAGAAAATATTACTTTAAATCAAGATGGAACATTTAGTTACAATGCAACAAAAGATACTTTAGGTAAAATAACTTATAAGTATTATGTAGAAACAACAGTTGAAGTAAATGGAAAATCGCAAGTGGTTATAAGTAATGTATCAACTATTACATTAAATGTAATCAAAAATCCAACTAAATACGTAGTTAATTATTTAGAAAAGGGAACTGATAAAGTATTACACGATGCAAAATCTGAAGACGGTAATGTATATGATGAAATAAAATTAGCTGATGTAATAATGACAATAAAAGGTTATAATTATGATTCAGTTAATGTTGATCCATTAGTATTATCAGATAACACTGTATTAAATGTAATGAACATTTACTATACAAAGAGAACAGATTTAAGTTATACAGTTAATTATTTAGAGAAAGATACAAATAAAGTATTAAATCAATCTAAAGTAGTTAATGATGTAAAATTTGAAACAGTAATCAATGGAAGAAATGAAGTAATCACAATTGATGGATATGTATTTAATTCAGTTAATCCAGAAGAATTAACAATTGGAACAGATTCAAATGTAATGAACATTTACTATACAAAGAGAACAGATTTAAGTTATACAGTTAATTATTTAGAGAAAGATACAAATAAAGTATTAAATCAATCTAAAGTAGTTAATGATGTAAAATTTGAAACAGTAATCAATGGAAGAAATGAAGTAATCACAATTGATGGATATGTATTTAATTCAGTTAATCCAGAAGAATTAACTATAACTACAGGTTCAAATGTAATCAATATTTACTATACAGTTTTACATGGGACAGTAAAAGTTAAATATGTTGATTCAAATGATAAAGAAATAATTGAACCTGAAATAATCAAAGGACAAGTTGGTACTGATTATGAAATAAAAGCTAAGGAAATTGCAAAATATAAATTATCTAAAGTAGTTGGAAATGAAAAAGGTAAATATATAGATGGCGAATTAGTAGTTACATATGTTTATGAAACAATTCCAGATACAGGTGTTTATGCTAGTGATTATTCTGTAGTAGTATCAGTTATGTCTATAGCAATATTTATGACATTAGTATTTTTTAAGAAGAAAATGTTTAATTAGTAAAAAGAGAACGTTAAAGTTCTTTTTTTTGTTGTTTTTTTGTACTTTTAAGCATATTTTCAATTATTTTTTTATTATCTATAATTCTTTTATTATGTGGTTCATTTTCTAATATTATATTTAAATATTTAAGTGATTCTTCTAATTTATTTTCGTAAAATAGTGAAATTGAGAGTAAATCATATATTGTCATATCCCAACTAAATATTTCGTTTATATATGTTTTTGGATGGGATTTAATTTTTAGAGCAGTATTACACAATTTTATAACTTCTTTATAATTACCTAATTCATATTCTAAAATAGCCATTTCCATATATGGATCACGTAGATATGGAGCTTCATTTATTGCTAAATTTCCCCACATTTTAGCTTCTTTATATCTTTTTAAGCTTTTATAACTTCTTAAAATATATCTCATAGATGCACATCTTTCGTCTTTCCATGTTGCAGTGGGCAAATCTAAATGTTTAATAAGTGTATCTATGCATTTATTCCATTC
Source organism: uncultured Mycoplasmatota bacterium (assembly GCA_900547995.1). Taxonomy (GTDB): domain Bacteria; phylum Bacillota_I; class Bacilli_A; order RF39; family UBA660; genus UMGS1045. The sequence continues at coordinate 32,882 of URIY01000008.1, read as the reverse complement.
ATGATGAAACATATATTCTCTTCCTAGATAATGCATATTTCTATCATTAGTGGGATTTTCCTTAACTGATAATTCTAATAATGGTAAATAACTATTTCTTGACTTTTTCTCGTCTGGGTAATGATTAACTATTATTTCATCAGTGGTAATAATATTTTCTTTTTCCTCTTTTTGGTAATTTAGTATTTCATGAACTGGGTAAATCCATTTATAGTTTTTTCTAGAATGGATTTTGTCATAATAGAAGCTTACTAATGGTTTATCGTTAGCATCTAATTTCCAGTTATAAATATATTTTATTCTGTCAGTGTTCTTGTTCCATATGTTTTCTAGTTTATTTCTCCAACCTGGTGTTAAAACTTCGTCTAAATCTATACATATACATATATCGTAATCATCTGGAATCATGTCTAGAGATATATTCCTTGCAACATCAAATCTCCATGGTTCTATTTTTTGTTTTTTAACAACTACTCCTAATTTTTTTAGTTTGTTTACAGAATTATCGGTAGAACCGGTATCGAGAACATAAATTTCGTCTGCTTCTTTAACCGAATTAAACCATCTATCAATAAATTTCTCTTCATTTTTACAAATTGCATATATACATATTTTATATTTTTTTTCCATATTTTCACCTATTATATTTTATGATTAAGCAGAAATGATGTATACTATGAGTATGTAAATTTATTTAATGTGCACTCTTAGTCAATAGTAAAAATCATTTTTGTTTATGTTCATAAAATATTAATGAAAGGAGAATGAAAATGAATAATAGATGTTGTCCAAGCAACGATGATAAGTGTACGAAAAATTTGGTAATTATGGGTCCAACCGGGCCAAGAGGCCCAGCAGGTCCAATGGGATTTGTGGGTCCAACTGGACCTAGGGGTGCCACTGGTCCGACTGGACCAACTGGACCAGCGCAAGTAAGTGTGTATGGAAGTAAATATGATAGTACCGCTACTCCAATATCGCTAACTGAAAATGTATTAGGTGTAATACCTATTTCTAGCTCAGGGCCTATATCCGGAATAACAGGAACAACTGCAAATGCACTTATTATTGAAGAAGCAGGAGTATATAAAATTGATTACTTTTTTCAGGGTAGTGCAGCACAAACAGGAACAATAACTATGGAAGTGTTAAAAAACTCAAATCCTATTACTAGTGGAACTATTACTAAAGAATTTACTGCAAATGAAGATAATAGTTTTAACGGAAGTGTAATTACAGAACTTGAAGTTGGCGATGTAATAAGTTTAGGACTTGAATCTTCTGTTACAACGACAGTTACACCAAGTGATGATACTAGTGTGTACTTAAATATTGTGAAAATAGGTTAAAGCATCTTTTTGATGCTTTAATTAATTTGTTTGGAACTTTTTAATTGAATATAACGACTTTATTAGTGAGGTGTTAAAATGATCGATCAAAAAACCTTAGATGAATTCAGTAAAATATATGATGAAACTTATAATGATGTTTTAAGATATGTAGTTTGTAAATGTTCTAATATATCTGATGTAGAAGATATAATTCAAAATATTTATTTAGATGTTTATAAAAAATTGCCTAATATATCAAAATCATATATTATGGGAATTTCGAAAAATAAAGTTAATGATTATTATAGATATAATTATAAACGAAAAATTTTAGAAATGTTTAGTAAAGAGGAAATAGAAGTGGATTATAAATCTGATGTGGATATTGAGAGTGCAACTATAATGAAATATGATGTTGATTTGGTGTGGAAATATTTAAAAAAAAAGAAAGCAGTAATTTCAAAAGTATTTTGTTTATATTTCAAACTAGGTTTAACAATTAAGGAAATTTCTTTAGAACTAGGTATAAGTGAATCAAATGTAAAACATTATTTGTATAGAACTATAAGAGAACTGAATGAATTTTTAAAGGGGGATTATAATGAATAAGACAATTAAGGATATTTTTGATGAAAAAATAAATAAAAAAGAAATATATAATAAAGTTTTATTTAAATTAGAAAGGAAAAATAGTATGAAAAATAATAGTGTTTTAAGATATGTAATACCTACTTTTGTTATGATAATAATATGTGCAATATTTGTTGTGAATAATAAGGAAGTAGGTGTAGATAAACAAAATATTTTTGTAAATGAGATAAAAAATAAAGATGAAGTTATTGGAGATATTGATGGAAGATATGAGGAAATTTCTTTAAATGAAATTGAAAAAATATTACCATTTGTTAAAGATGTGATAATACCTAATAATTTAGAGGGAAATAGAACAGGATTGATGTATGCAAGTAATGACGTTACTAGTGAAAGATATAATATGTTGATAGGATATTCTATTATGTATTTTAATGATGATGAACTTGTTGATATATTTGTATCAGAAACTGAAAAAGTACGTCCTAGGTGTTTATACTATATTACCGATGAGATGAAGCCATCATTTATAAATGGTATAGAAATAAAAATTGGTAAATATGGTAATGAATATATAGTAACATTTAGTTATGATAATAAATATTTTGATATAGAAACTAGAAATATAGATAAAAATTCGTTAATCACTTTGATAAAATCAATTATAAAGTAAATCAAATAAAGTGAATTAATAATAAATGAAAAAAATGAGTAAAAAAAATACTCAGTTTTAAGCATGAAAAAAATTCTAAAATAAGGAATAAAAAGTGTAAATTATAAAATCTTTGGAAATAAGTAAGTTAAAACTTCAAAAAAATTGTAAAATCCGGAAACTCAACTTAATAAGTAATTGACATTATTATATTAAGTGTTATAATGTTACTATGTGAGTCGGAAATTTAATATTAGTGATAAATGAAGTAACTAAAAAGTTTAGTTATTTTTTATTCTCAATAGTTTTATATGAGCAAATGGAAGAGGTGTAATATGAGCTTTTATAAAGATTATAAGGTGAATGAAGGGTTACTAATATTAACTGATTTATTAAAAATATTGTATATGAGTAAATCTATTGTATTACCTAATGAAATATTTAATGAAGTGAAAAAATTGTATGAGTTATTAATAGAGTATGAAGAGGGAGAATATTTAGATAATGACATTAAGAATGAAACATTATTTAGACGGGTTTATTATAAGTAAAAGAACTAATTAGTTATTAGTTCTTCCACATAAGAAATCCATTGATAAATTGTATTTAATGCATATTTGATATGCAAAAGATGTAAGTAGTAATGTATTACCATTCTCATAAGAACATATTGTTGAACTTGTTGTGTTAAGTAATGATGCAAGATCTTTCTGAGTTAGTTTATACTTATTTCTTAAATCTAGTATTCTTTTTCCTATGAGAGCTTTATTTAATTCTTTTGAAAATTTTATTGTGTTTTTATTATTGCTTAGGCCAACTATGTAATCCATGCTTACTTTATAATAATTGCATAATTCATTCAAGTGTATTAAAGGAATTGTTACTTTGCCGGTTTCCCATCCAGAATAAGTTCTACGATCTATTTTTAGTATGCTGGCAATATCCTTTTGATGTAGATCGTGTAACTCTCTTAGTTCGAAAATTCTTTCAAAAAACATAAAATCACCACAATATAATTTTCCCATTAAATTTTAAATTATTAGTTAAATGCTGAAAAATACGAATTGCTATGTTATAATAAATTTACAAGGGAGTGCTTTGTGTTATGGAATTAACTGAAAAGAAAAAGGAAATAATGGAATTATCGTTAAATACGAGAAGTAATGGTGTTTTTATATATAAGCTTTTGGATAGTGGTTGTTTAGATAATGCATTATCTATGTTAACGAATGAAAATATTGTTAAGACAAATGCAGTGTTATCTGTAAAAGAGTATTTTAATGCTAATGAACAATTTATTGATTTGTTATCGGAGTTTATACATTTTTTTGAAAAGAATTTTGCGGCTTTGTGTAATAAAGAAGTTTATATAGAACTTATATTAAAGGATAAAGCGCCAGAGTTTTTGTTATCAAAGAAGTATTGGGGAAATAATAATTATATTGATTATTATAAGTATAATATGAAAAAGATTATTGTAGAAAATACATTAAAGATAATTAGATTTATATCAGATAATAAGGAGTTTAAAAAACTAAATATTTATAATTTGGATATAAATAATGAGAATGACGTTGATAGGTTGTTTGAATTTATTAAGAATTTGGTATGGTGTAATTATGATGAATATTCATTATTATATGTTTTTCTTATAGAAAATGAGGAAAATATAACTAGTGATATTAAAGATTTTTATGATAATAACTGGAAAAAATTGATGAGTAATTATAATAAAAAGATTAGATATGTAAGAAAAATAGTGTCTTAAATAAATATTAAGTTTATTTGGGACTTTTTTATTTGTTTGTGGCACTATTATAATGAGGTGTTAAAATGATCGATTATAAAACCCAAGATAAGTTTGATAAATTATATAATGAAACGCATAGAGATATTTTAAAATATATTGTTCTTAATTGTTATAATTTAGAGGATGCAAAGGATATATTGCAAAGTACATATTTGGAGGTATATAAAAAAATAGATGTTGTAAATGATAAAAAATATATTGTTGGTATTGCTAAGAACAAAATAAAAAGGTTTTATAGATTTAAATATAAGATCAAAAATATGTTTTTGTATAATGAAGAGATATCAACGATAGATAATGTCTCATCAGATTATAACTTAGAGGAAAGTATTTTTATGAAATATGATGTTGATTTGGTATGGAAATTAATAAGTAAAAAACCGGCAGTTGTGTCTAAAGTGATTTATCTTTATTATTATGAAGGATATACAATAAAAGAGATATCGAGTATTTTAAATATAAGTGAATCGAATGTAAAACATTATATATATAGAACTATAAATGAATTAAATATACGAGGAGTGTAAAAGTGAAAAGTAGAATAAATGAAATTATTGATAAAAAAATGAAATATGAGGTGCATGATAAAGTTTTAGCAATTGCTAATAGAAAAAGAAATTCTTGTGTGCAAATATTAAGATTATCTTTTTCTATTATTGTATTAACTATTATGTTATTTATGTTTATGAATAATAATTATGCTAAATATGATTTTAAGGATAATATTATAATAAATGAAAGAAAAAGTATGGGTGGAAGTAAAATTGATGCGATAGCAATTCCAATTTATAATAACAATGATTATAAAAATAATGAAGGGATAAGTGAGTATAAATTTTATAAAGATATAGAATTATTGTCAAAGTATGATGATATTTCTATGTATGCTATTTATGGGAGAAAGAATAAGAGTGATAAAGAATATAATGTGTTTAATTGTTATAATATAGTATATATTAATAGAGAAGATAATAAAGAAATAAATATAAATTTTTCAAGGAAAAATAAACCGTTTAGAGATTATCATTTTGATGATGTAGCTTTTTATTCTATAATAAATGATACTAAAATAAAAATATTTAAATATGAAGATATATATTTTACTGAGTTTATTTATAATGGTGTGAATTTTGATATAGAATTACAAAATGTTGATAAAGAAGAATTGGTTGTTTTATTAAAATCAATAATAAAATAGAAAGAGTTGTTGAATGTTTGTATGTATGATATACTCAAAATATTAAGAGGTGGCTAAGTATGAAAAGGATAATTTGTTTACTAATAATTGTGTGTTTTGTATTTACTGGATGTACATTAAACAATAATAATAATAATAATAGTGGAGGTAAAATAATATTAAAATTAAATCATCGTATTAATTTAGAAGAAGAGAAGGAGGAAGATATAAATAGAAAAAGTGTGAGTATAAAACTTGGTAAAATTCCTGAAACATCTCAAAAAAAATATGAAAATGAAGATTATTTTTTGGAGGTAAAAGATTATATAAAAAATAATTTTAGTATAGAACTAAGTGATAATTGGGATTATTTTGTTCATTATTATGATGAAGCTGAAACTATGGGTTTTATAGAGTTTATGTATAAGATAGGTGAGATAAATACCAATAAGGTAATTATGTTATTTTTTGAAAATAATAATATTAATAGTGTAGTTTATAAATATTTAGATGGTAAGGTAAATGAGGATGAATTGCTTAATAGGTTAAAAGTGTTTAAGGATACTTATATGCAAGAACAATATAAGTTAAAAGATGGTGAGAAATTTTTGGAAGAAAGAACAAATTATACATATTATTATAATGTGGATAAGTTGGTTTATAGTTATGCTGTTTTCTTTACTTATGGGGAACTTGATTTGATAAATAATGATAATGGTAGTGAATATTTTATTAATTAAAATTTGTTTACAGTAAAATGTATTTTCAATATTGAATACTGTAAATAAATTTATTATAATAAATTGTAGTAAAGAATAGGAGAGTTTATGAAAAAAGATGAAATAACTGAAACAGGAAAAGAAAGTATGAAGAATAATAAAACTTTGCTTATTGTAGTAGCAGCAGTGTTAACTGTTTTACTTGTATTTGGAATGCTTAAATTAGTAGATGTTATAACTGGTTCGTCTATTGTAACAAATAGTGAAGGTAAGTTAAAATTAAGGGAATTAGAAAAAATAGAACTTGAAGATTATAAATCTAGTATATTTTCTATGAAGAAACCAAAGGGATGGCAAGTTTCAACAGGGGGAGATGGAATTTATTATGCAATAAGAGTAACTGATCCTACTGATAGTAGAAATCAAATATTTTTGATGATTAAAATGCAACCATTGTTAAAGAGTAATGAATCAAAGAGTTTTTGGGAATCTTATTATAGATTAAGTGGAAATAATCCTCAATATAGAGTATTTAGTGATGCTGTAGTTCTTGATAATCCTACAACGGAAGGATTTTATAAAAAATTCAATGATATTGCAGGTTATGTGAAGAGTGTTGATTCAAGTTTTTCGTCAATTAATTTTCCTACGTTTAATAATTTTATAAAGATTGATGAAGCTGAAGCAACTGCGTCTATGAAAAGTGTTGCGTTAGATAGTAAGGTATTAAGAGCGACATTTACGAATGAAAATGCTAAGGAAGCAGAGGGAATGTTTTTAGCATCAGTAGTAAATTTTGGTAATGATAGCAAAGGTGGCGTAGATACATTATATTATATGGTGTATGATATTATGACAATAACAAGTGTTAAAGATAGATTTATAGATTATAAAGATATTTTGCTTGAATCCATTAATTCAATTGAATTTACTGATAGTTATGTAAAACAAACTATTGATGATGGGAATGCTCAAACTAAGAATGCTCTTGCTTTAAGTGCTTCTATTCAAAGTGCTTTTGATTCATATATGAGTGCTTGGGAAAATAGAAATAAAACTTATGATATAATGAGTCAAAAACAGAGTGATGCAATACTTGGATATGAAAGAGTATATAATACTGAAACTGGTGAAATATATAAGGCATATAATGGTTTTTTTGATGATTATAGTGGTAATAAGTATCAACCTGTAGGTGATGAAATGTATACAAATAAAATAACAGGATATATTGATAAAGTTGATTAATAGGTGTATTATGAAAGATAAGAAATTAATTTATTATATTTGTGGTGTAACTGTATTGTTATTGATTGTTGCAATTTTGATAATTTTATTTAGTAAGGCAAATAGTAATGATGTTGATAATACTAATAGAGATAATGATATAAAAAACTCTGGCTTGGTTAAGGAAGTTTTGAAAAATAAAAATAAGGATAAAAATGATTATAAAAAATTTATTGGTGGAGAAGTATTAAGTGATAGTACTAATTTTATAGAATATGCTTTTATATCTAATAATAGAGCGTATATATATAATCCAGAAAAACTAAAAAATGGAGAGCTTAGCTATAAGTTTGTATATGAAATACCAAGTAATATTGTAGTTACTAATATAGGTATTCCTCATGGTGCAGATATATATTTTTATGATAGTACTGGTAGGGAATACACTATTTATGATGATAATGTAGATAATAATATAGAAGATAGTTTTGATATGTTTGAAAGAGCCACTTATAAGTTTAAAGAGGTTGATAATGCTTTATATTCAGTAGCACATAATTTAACTAGGGATTATGATTTAAGATGTAATCAATTTTATGTGAAAGATAATATTTTATATGAAATACAAGAGGAGTATTATCATTTTACTGAAAAAAGAACTGTTCATGCAACAACATATAAGGTGAATGGTAATTATGAAGGTGAAAAAATATTACGTATTTATAATGACAGGATATTAAAAACAGATAAGGGATTTTATGAAATAGCTAGATATAGTGGTGATGATGGACCAATAACTACAACTTTTAAAATAGATTTATTGAGTAAGTATTATGATGAGGTATTAACATTTACGTATGAATATGTGGTACTTAAGGATTATACTTTAATTCCAATCGATGATGTTATGATAAATAGAAATAAAAAATATCAAACGAGTTTTTATGTTGATAGGTTTGAAGAAAAAAAGAATGTATTTGTAGAGTAAAAAAAATTAGTTAGTTTTTAACTAATTTTTTTTCAATATAACAAACTATGAAATATAGAATATAAGAGATAAGTGCTAGTAAAATTATTCCTGTCATAACTAAATTTAAATTGAATACTTGTGAACCATACATAATTAGATATCCTATTCCTTCTTTTGAAACTAAGAGTTCACCCATTATAATACCGACTATAGTTATATAGCGAGAAAGCATTTAAATTTAAAAAATAGTATTTATTTTTAACATTATTTATAGTATAATCTTATTTGATAGAAAAACTAAAAAATCAAACAAGAAATTGCCAAACCCTTGTAAATAAAGGGAATTCTTATTTGATTGTTATTTGATAGGAAGTGCTTTTTTATGTATGTAGTAGAAGAATATAAAGTTTCAGAAGAAGAATTAATTAACTTATTAAAATCTCTATTAAAATTAGATAAAGAAAATGAATGGATTGAATTTAAACTTAATAATGATGATCCTTCAATGATTGGTGAATACATTTCTGCTTTGTCCAATTCAGCAACATTATCCAATAAAGAACATGCATATTTAATATATGGTGTTGATGACAAAAGTAAAGAAGTAATAGGAACTGATTTTAATTTTGATAATTCTAAAAAAGGAAACGAACCCTTGTATAATTGGCTATATAGAAAATTGAAACCACAAATTGACTTTAATGCATATGAAATTTATTATAGTGGTAAAAGAGTTTTGATAATTGAAATTGATAAGGCTAGACTTTATCCTATAGAATTTGATAATGTTGCTTATATTAGAGTTGGACAACAAAAACGAAAATTATGTGATTATAAAGAAAAAGAAAAAAAGTTATGGAATATGTTAAACAAAACATCATTTGAAGAAGAAATAGCATTATCAAAATTGGAAATAGAAGATGTTATAGATTTACTTGAAATAAGTACATACTATAAAATGCTCGAACTACCATATCCAGAAACTAAAGAAAAAATAATAGAAGATTTTATGGAAGAAGGTTTTATTAAGAAAATATATGGAAAATTGGCAATAACCAATTTAGGTGCAATATTATTTGCAAAAAATGTACATCAATTTAAGTCAATTAGTAGAAAATCAATTAGACTAATTCAATATAAGGATAAAAATAAATTAGAAACTATAAGAGAAGTTAACTATGATAGTGGATATGCTATATGTTTTGAAGAAATATTAAAAAATTTAGATCTTTTAACTCCACAGAATGAACATATTGGTTTAGCACTACGAAAACAAGTAAAAATGTACCCTGAAATTGCACTCAGAGAATTAATTGCTAATGCAATGATTCATCAAGATTTTACAATTGGTGGCACAAGTATATTAATTGAACTTTTTTCTAATAGAATAGAAATATCAAATCCAGGTACACCTTTGATTAGCATTGATAGATTTATAGATCATAATCCTATATCAAGAAATGAAAAACTGGCAAGTATAATGAGAAGATTTAAAATTTGTGAAGAAAAGGGTAGTGGTATAGATAAAGTAATTAAATCGGTAGAATTATATCAGTTACCAGCTCCTAATTTTTTAGAATATGATAATGGAACTAAAGTCATTTTATATTCATATAAACAATTAAGTGAAATGGATAGAGATGATAAGTTAAGAGCTTGTTATCAACATGCTTGTTTACAATATGTTTCTGGTGAAAAAATGACTAATGAAAGTCTAAGAACTAGGTTTAACATTGAAAAGAAAAACGCTGCAATAGCATCTAGAATATTAAGTGATGCTGTATTATCAGAATTAATAAAAGAATATCAACCAAATTCTGAATCTAGAAGATATAAAAGTTATTTACCATATTGGGCATAGTTAATTTGATGGCTATTTGATTATGGATATAAATTTTTAAAAAAGCACTAAAATATATAGTGTTTTTTATTTGATGGTTAATTGATAATATTTATTTAATAATTTAATATAATTTATTGAGGTCATTTATTTATGATAATCAAAAATTATATTAAAGAGAAAGAAATAAATCCTAAAGAGATAACATTAAAAATACCAATAATATATGAAATAATGAAAAAATATATAAATAAAGAAATATTGAAGAAGAGGATATAATTGATTATCCTCTTTTCTTTTTAGAAAAATGATGGTAGCATGTAAAAGTAAGTTTATATCCTTAAAAGGTTTTTATGTGTTGTAAAGGAGGTAAATAAAATAAAAGCAGGATTATACGCAAGAGTATCAACGGATATGCAAGTAGAAGGATATTCGATTGATGCACAAAAAGAATTATTAGTAAACTTTGCAAAAAGTAAAGAATATAGTAGTTATAAATTTTATATTGATGGTGGATATAGTGGTAAAGATTTAAATAGGCCCGCTATACAAGAATTAATGAAAGACGTAGAAAATCACGAAATTGATACAGTTATAGTCTTTAAATTGGATCGTATTTCAAGAAGTCAAAGGGATACTTTATATTTAATTGAAGAAGTATTTAATAAGTACAATGTAGGTTTTATTTCAGTGAGAGAAAATTTTGATACAACAAGTCCATTTGGCAAAGCGATGATTGGTATTTTATCAGTATTTGCTCAATTAGAACGAGAAACTATTTTAGAAAGAACAAGATTAGGTTTAAGAAAACGAGCTGAAGCGGGTCTGTGGCGAGGTGGTGGGAAAATACCTTTCCCTTATGATTATGATGAAAAGCAAGGAATTTTAATACCTAATCCAGAAAAGGTAGAATTATTGAATAAAATGATAACTTTATATTTGGGTGGTAGTAGTTTTCTTCAAATCTCTAATATTGTTGGTATGGATGAAAGTATGGTTGAAAAAAGAATTCTTAGTAGAACTAATTTAGGTATTATTCCATATAAAGGCGAAGAATTTGAAGGCCAACATGAACCTGTAGTAAGTGAAGAAATATATAATAGAATAATTAAAATGAATAAACTACGAAGCAAATCAAGAACAGCAAGACATTACTTATTATCTGGTAAGATATATTGTGGAAAATGTGGTGCAAAATATCGTTATCAAAAATGGGGAAAAAGATTAATTTGTTATTGTTATTCACAACAAAAAAGTAGACCTAAATTTATTAAAGATCCTAATTGTAAGAATAAAAGGTATGATTCTTTTGAAATAGAAGATGTAGTTTTAGAAAATATATTTGCTATGTCTTTAGATGAAAAGATGTTTGAAGAAAATATGTTAACTTTAAATGTTAATACTGTAGAAGAATTAGAAAACAGAATTAATAAATTATCTAATCAAATAGAAAATTTACTTAACTATATATCTCTTGGAGTTGCAATAAAAGAAACATCAAATAAAATTAATGTTTTAGAGGAAGAAAGAAAAAAATTAAAAGAACAATTAAAAGATGAAAAAGAAGCTCAATCTCAAATTGAAACAACTAAATCAATGATTAAAAACTTAAGAGAAGTTTGGAATTATATGGCTTTTAATGAACAAAGATTAATTATAGAGCATTTAGTTGAAAAGATAGTTATTGATGATAATAAAATCAGCATATACTATCAATTAAAATGATTTTATTTTTTATATTATTTTCTCGCCATATCTGTTATTATTCCTATTAAGCACATACTAACATTTATTTTTAATGAACTAACAATTATATTTAAATTTCCTCTTAGAATTATCATTTTGTATATTTGCCATTTAGAAGCATTTAAACTTTTCATTAGTTTTATTTTATTTTGATCAGTTGAATTAAAACCGTTTAAAATAGTTATAATACTGATTATTGTGGCTATTAGAAGTGCCATAAATATAATTGATTTTACATTTGCACCTATCCATATGATTAGTATAGGGCCTAGTGCAACTTTTGGTAAACTGTTTAAAATAGTAAGATATGGATCTAATACTTTAGATAAGAAATTATTCCACCATAATATACTAGCAATTATAATACCAATTATAATTGATAATGTAAAACTAATTAGGGTTTCGTATAGTGTAACTAATATGTGGTTAAATAAGTTATTATCTTTTGCTAAATTTATAATTGTTTTAAATATTAAGGAAGGTGATGATGTCAAAAAAGTATTTATTATTTTATATTTTGCTAATAATTCCCATATGATTATAAACGTTATAAATATAAGTATTTGTGTAATAGCAATTAAGAATTTTTTCTTTTTCTTTTTCTTTAGAAAATTAATATGTTCATTACTGTATAACATCTAAATCCTTCCATATTTTATTGCAATACACATTATAATCTTTATTTAATCTGTTACTTATTGGGTCTTTTTTGTCATCTAAATCAATTTTGTATACTTTTTTTACAGTTGATGGTCTTTTTGATAGTACTATAATTGTATCTGCCATACTTACTGCTTCTCCAACGTCATGTGTAACCATTATAGTGGTTTTCTTTTCTTTTTTTATTATGTTATATACATCATTTGCAATAAGTAATCTATTTTGATAATCTAGTGCAGAAAATGGTTCATCTAGTAAAAGTATATCTGGGTTTAACATAAGTGTTCTGATAAGTGCAACTCTTTGTTTCATTCCTCCTGATAATTCGTGTGGATATCTATCTTTAAATTCATATAAATCATAGGTTTTTAATAATTCTGTACATTTATTTATTATTTCATCATCTATATTTTTATTTATTTTAGGACCTAATAAACAATTATCCATTATACTTAACCAATCAAATAACGTATCTTGTTGAAACATATAACCACATTTTAAGTGATCTTTTTCAGTTATTATTTTCCCACTAGAAACGTTATCTAATTTTGCTAAAATTGATAAGATGGTTGATTTACCGCATCCACTAGGACCTACAATTGCTACAAAATCTCCTTCATTTATAGTAAATGATATGTTTTTTAATGCTTCTATTTCTCCTTCCATATTGTGATAATTTTTCCCAACATTTTTAAATTCTAATAATTTCATTAATTATATGTGTTATCAACTAAATCATTAAATGGAACTTTTTCTTTAAGTTCACCTGCTAGTACCATTATTTCTTGTAAATGATCGAATGAATCTTTTTCTAATTTAGTTGTTTCATTCCATGTGTCTTGATTTTTATATCTATCTATTGATGTTTTTAATTCGTTTAAAGACATGTCTGGGAAAAAATTATATATTGATTTTGCGATAGTATTGGAATCATTTTCTCTTACAAATTTTAATCCGTTGTTTATTGCTTTTACAAATCCGCTTATTATTTCTTTGTTATTTTTTATGTAACTACTTCTTGCATTGTAGCTAGTATATGGTGCTTTACCACCAAGTTCTCCAACAGATGCGACTATATATCCGTAGCCCTCATTTTCTACAACACTAGCATTTGGTTCTCTTAATGATATGATAATCATTTGCTGAAAAAGGTGAGGTCTAAATTTCGACATTTTTCGTCTTTTCATATTGACAATAAGTGGCTATATGCTATAATATATTTGTATTATAAAGGATATCGCAGTTAGGAGTATGTAAGTAGTTGTACTTATCGTGCGTGGCGAAAAAGGGGTAAGTATTGTATGGAAGGAAAGATAAAATTAAGCACTGAGAAACTTAAACGAGAAAAAAAAGCGAAGAAGTTTTTTCGTGTAGCGTTACTTCTTATCTTACTTTTATTGCTTATTTTGTATTTCGTTATAGGTATTATTTATAATAGTGGAAATTTTAGCATAACGCTAGACAAAAACTTGTACTTCGATAAAGGATTAATTGTTTATGATGATCCGAATTATAAAGTATACAGGACTGAGTTATATGCTCTATCTCCTAAATCGTTTGACAATGTTTCGTACAAATGGCTTCCAACGGACCTTGACAATCGAGGAGCAGGTTCCCATAATGGAGATAATTATCTTGCGTATACTTTTTATGTGGAAAACATAGGTGATGATATATCTGATTATTGGAGTGAAGTTGTCATTGACGATGTTGTGAAACAAGTCGATGAAGCAGTTCGAATTAGGATCTATAAGAATGGTGATGCCGTTACCTATGCTAAACTAGGTTCAAATGGTAGACCTGAAAAAGATACTGTACCGTTTGAATCTGATGATTTAGTGGTAAGTGATCATGTAGAAAACTTTAAACCAGGTGATGTTGTAAGATATACAATAGTAATGTGGGTTGAAGGAAATGATCCAGAGTGTACAGATAATATCTTAGGTGGCGAATTTAAAATTCATATGGGCTTTAATTCTGAACATATTGATGAACAAGAAAAGAAAGAGGTAGATTATGAAGAAAAGAAATGAAAAACATGAAAAACGTGTTAAAAGAATGATCGTTGCTTGTGGACTTTGTGCAATAATCTTAACCGCTTCAACTTATGCATGGTTTATTGGTATGAAAACTGTTAATGTTACTGCCTTTGATGTAAAGATTGCTGCAATTGACAGCTTGTCTTTATCACTTAATGGTAAGGATTGGTCAGATACAGTTGAAATAAACGAAGCAAACCATAAAACAGCTAGTTATGATGGTAATACAAATAGTTGGGGTGGAGAAGGATTAGTACCAATGTCATCAGTTGGTAAAATAGATACAACATCTTCAAGAATGATACTATTTGAAAAAGGAAGCTTTACGGTTACACCTGGTGGTTATAGAATTATGGCTAGCCAAGTTAAAAACAATGGCCCAGAGGAAGCAAAGGGATACGTTGCATTTGATTTATTTATCAAGAATTTATCTGGTAATGAATATTATACAGAAAATAACGTATTAAATGAGGAAGCTATTTATTTAACTCCTGAATCAGAAGTTAAAGTTAATGCCGCAGGACTTGAGGGAGATACTGCAAATATAGAAAATTCTGGTATAGAAAACTCAGTAAGAGTTGCGTTTGCTCAAATCGGACGTGTAAAATCTACTCAACCAGAAACTGCAATCACAGGTATTACTTGTACTACAGCAGGTGATGTTACAGGTATATGTGATGATGTTCATACACAAATTTGGGAGCCAAATGATACAAAGCATGTTCAAAATGCCATAAATTGGTATACAAATTCTTGTAAGAAGAGAACTGGTGCTGATTTAACATTAGCAGAATCTTACAATGGAACTTGTGGAACTGTTTCAAATGGAACAGCTTATCCTACATATGCTGTAAGTGGAACAATCATTGAAACAGACCAAGTAGATAACTATGATGGTGCTGAATATAATGGTTATGCTGGTTCTGTATCTGAAACAGCTGCTACTGGTAAATTAATGGCTTATCCATATTTTACTGATACTATGAAGAATTTAGAGGGAAATGATCGTCCACAATTTATTACTTTAGCGCCAAACAGTGTAACAAAAGTAAGAATTTATGTTTACCTAGAAGGTCAAGATGTTGATAACTATGATTTTGCTTCATTAGGAAGACAAATTTCAGTTGCATTTGGATTTACTAAGGAAAGATATTATGGTGATGATATTAATTATAATGATCAAGAACCACATGGACCAGAATTACCAACTAATGTAAATTCAAGAACTACAAAAGGTAATTAATAGTTTATAAAGAAATTTAATAGGAGGAAAAATGAAAAAGCGTAGTGAAAAGCAAAACAAAAAGATTAGAAATTTAGTGTTATTTTGTTCTTTATGCGCAATCCTACTATCTGTTTCAACATATGCATGGTTTATTGGTATGAAAACTGTTAATGTAGCTGAATTTGATGTTAAGATAGCTACAACAGAAGGATTATTCTTATCAATGGATGGTGCTGATTGGAAGTATGAATTAGATGCTAAAAATACAGCATCTTATGAGGGAAATGCTAATACATGGGCAGATGGTGAAGGCGAAGGTCTTATTCCTATGTCATCAGTAGGTGATATGGATAAAGACTCATCAAGAATGAAATTATATGAAAAAGGAAGTTTAACTGTTTCACCAGGTGGATATAGACTTCTTGCTAGTAGAGTACATAATTATGATACTTTATTAAAGGAAGGTGGAACAGAATATAAAGAAGGTAAAGGATATGTTGCATTTGACTTGTTTGTTAAAAACGTTTCAGGTCAAGAATACTATGTTGAAAACAATCCTTTAAATGAAGAAGCAATCTATTTAACTACAAATTCAACAGTTAAAGTTGCAAATGCTGGTGTAGATGGCGGTGTTGCTAATACTGGTATAGAAAACTCAGTAAGAGTTGCATTTGTTCAATTAGGACGTGTTAAAGCTGATACTACTGAAGCAGCTAATATTACTGGAATTACTTGTGCTGATAAAGAAGCAGGTGAAGGACAAGTTCAAGTAACTGGTATTTGTAGAGATGCTCAAATTTGGGAACCAAATGATGCAAAACATGAGCAAAATGCATTGAATTGGTATAAAACTTCATGCTTAAAAAGAAATGAAGATGGAACTACCGTAATGGACAAAACATCTTATGGTACTGAAGAATGTACAGCAATAACAACAACTGAAGCAGTTCCTACTTATGCTATAAGCAGAAGAATTGATATAGCTGATCAAGTTAATATTTATGATGGAACTAAGTTTAATAGTTATGTTGCTAACAGTGTGGATTATAAAACTTATGCTCAAGCAGAGGATAAATCTACTTATAAATTAGTTGATTTCCCATATTTCACAGATACTATGAAAAATATTGCTGGTGCAAATCGTCCACAATTTATGACTTTAGCACCAAATAGTATTACTAAATTAAGAGTATATATTTATATTGAAGGACAAGACATAGATAACTATGATTTCGCTTCATTAGGTAAAAAGATTACTGTAAACTTTGGTTTCACTAAAGAAAGATACAAAGAATCTGATTATCCAGATTATAATGGACCAGAAACTGGTACTGATAGTGAACATACAGATAATCCAGCTCCAGTAGGACCTTAATTTAAAAATATAAACCAGATATTTAACATTACTGGTTAATACTAAAATATATGTAATAAAGGGTAATGTGGTTAAATGTTACCCTTTATTTATATATATATGAGGTGGTGAATTAGTGAATAAGCAAATAAAATCAAATAAAAAAAGAAATATAGTAAAGAATAGTAATAAGAATAAAAGTGTTAATAAATCAGAAAACAAAAATAATATATTTCTATTAAAGAAATTCAATTTGAAAATAACTCCTTTGATAATTTTGTTATCTGGAATATTGCTTATATTCTCATCTTATGCATGGTTTTCTGTTAATTTAAATGTTAAGGTAAAAACATTTAATATGTTGGTTTCTAAAAATGGGGGACTAACAATATCGCTTGATGCAATAAATTATGATACATTTGTTGAGATATCTGCAGATAAACTTATTAAAGAACTTAAACTTACATACCCGAATAATACTAGCCAGTGGGCTGGTAATGGATTAGTTCCTGTTTCAACAAATGGTATATTGGATTCTAATTCGAATTATTATCATATATGTACAACTTCAGGTGTAAGATACAGAAATAGAACAAAGGAAAATGGTTTTGTTACTACAACACCTGCAAATGAGAGTATATCAAGAGAATTTAATAATTTCATTGCATTTGATTTATTTTTAAAGAATGTTAGTGGTTCACCTATACCTGATAATTTGTATTTGGAAACTGGCACAGAATTTGGGATAGATGATGATGCAAAAGAAGAAATGAGGGGACTTTTTAATTCTGTTAGATTAGGATTTTTGAAGATAGGAAGCATGCCAACTAATACAAATCCAACGGTTATACAGAATTTGAAATGTAATAATAATTGTGAGTCTGTAATATATGAACCAAATAGTTCAAATCATACAAATTTATCAATTGAAAGGGCTTTGCAATATGGTGTTAATTTGGTTGATGGTGAGTATTTTCCAACTTATGGTTGTATAAAAACTGGTGGGCCTATATACGTTAAAAATGCTGTTAGTGGTTCTCCTAATTTAGACCCAAATTACTTTGCATTACAAAAAACGGTAAAAGAGGGTGATTTTACTGATCCACTTTTTGAGATACCGGATGGTGTGACAAAGGTAAGAGTATATTTGTGGATAGAGGGACAAGATATTGATAGTTTGGAAACAGATTCTTCTGGATCTGATATATCTGTTTCTATAAATCTAATAAAAGACACAAAGGGATATTCTGATATAGAATAAATGGGAGGTAATTATGAAAGAAAAAAGGAAAGTTGATTTTGATTTATCTGCTCTTTCGTTAAAAGAGTTAGTTGAAGTGTATCAAGATATTACCAATTTTATTCAGTTTTTAGATGAAAGTGTAATAGAAGAGGCGGGTGGAAATAATGAATAATTTTTATGAGTTTATAAAAAAAGATATAGAATCAAAAAAGAATTTACTTTCTACTTTGCCTACTAAAACTAAGACAAATAAAAGAAAATATAATCAGGAATTAGAAAAAATAAGAAAGAAGTATGATGAGTATAGGTTAAGTACTAGGAATTATTTGGTTGCGAAGAGTAAAAAAATTGATATAAAAGATAATAGAGAAGATGTTGATAAGTTAAAAAAGAAAATACTTGAGTTAAATAATGTAAAGTTTTTGTTGAACCCAACTAATACTTATTTAGAAAAGATGGGATTTGATGAACTTTTATATAAAATAAATAATTTTGATACTTTTAATTTTGATTCGCTTAACGATATAATAAACGGATTTTTAGATAAGTTTTCGTTAGTAGGTATATTACTTACTGGGGATGATTTTGATTATACTTGTTATGTACATGAGTATATGACTTCATATTTAAAGGCGAGTCGTAGTGCTTCAAAAGATTATAGTAAGGTATCTGAAATATTCGAACAGATTTATTGGGTAAATCCGGATTTAATACATCATATTGAGCTTAATTTTAGGAAACTTATAAAAATTAATGAAAAGAAATTTACTAATTATATAGTTGAACTTCAAAAAGAAGTAATGGAGAAAAATGGTATTACTAATTATGCTGCTTGTTTAGAAAAATTACAAGAACAGTATATTGATTTAAATCTTTATAAAAGGGAAAATGTTAGTGATATTATTGAGTTATCTAAGAAGAATGTAATTAATATAGAACAATATATGCCTGGAAATAAGGTAAGAACTATGGCTTTTATGTCTTTGATACCAGAGGGCATTGATTATAGTGATAATAAAACTATGAAGAAAATTTGTTTTTCGTTGGAAAAATTACGAGATAATATTGATGAATTTAATAATTATCTTTTGTTTGAACCATTATTTTTGAATTTTAAGGAGGAATATGAGAAATTAATTCCTACTGGAGATAAAAAAGAGGAGTATAAGGGTTTAAAATTAGTTTTAGATGAAATTGAAAAGAAGGAAAATGAATTAGATAAGTTAAATAAGAAAATATTTGGTGGAAGACCTGGTTTATTTGAATTTAAGAATGATAATGATTTGAAAAAACTAAAAGCAGAATCTGTTATAAAGGCAAAGGAATTATATGATTTATATAGGAAGTATGATGAGGAATATTTTAAGGATAAAGTTATGAGTATATTAAGTAATACTTTGACTGTATCTGATTTGTTGAATTTATATTATAGTTTTGATTATCTTAAGAAATTAGTTATTCAAAAAGTGTTTAAATTAACAGATTATGATAGTATAGTTAGACATAGTAAGGAATTTGATGAGTTTGCTATGAATCCAACTAATGTGATAGTTACTGGTATACCTGTGTTTGAGAGTGTAAATATACCTAGAATTATTGCTAATAAATATAGATTAAATAATATTAAAATGACTGAGGAAGATCTTAGTCCAGAGAATTTAAAAATTCTTGAAAATAAGTTATTACTGATATTAAGAGTTGATAAGATAAATAGTAGTAATATTACTATTGATGATGTTTGGTTTATTTCGCAAGTTGATAAAATTATTGAAAAAGAAAATAAAAATGCAAATGTTTAATCGTTTGTGTTTTTTTGTTTAAAATTATACAAAAAAATGTCGTATTATGTTATAATGTATTTGTATTATAGGATGGTGTAAGTTATGGATAGATTGAAGAAAATACCTAAGATATATTATTTTGGTTTATTATTATTGTTAGTAGTATTAGCAATAGTAGCAATTCCTACATTGGCCAGATATAAGAATAGGTTGTCAATAGATGTAAGTACTGTGTGGGATGGTAGTATAGCAAAATCATATAGAAAAGGTACTGGTACTAAGGATGATCCATATATAATATCTAATGGTAGTGAACTTGCATATTTTGCTAGTATGCTTAAAACTAATAGTTATGCTAATACATATTTTAAACTTAATAATAATATTGTGTTGAATGATGGAGTATTTAGTTATGATGATACATCGAAGATAATGTATACACTAAATGACAGTACATTTTATGTTAAGAATTATACTAATTATTTTTATGATAATGTTAATTATAGGGGAACTAGGATAGGAACTTTAAATTCATTTTCATCTTTAGATAAATTTAAAGGAGATTTTGATGGGAATTCTTATACAATATATGGACTTTATATGACTAATAAAACAGCAAGTGATATAGCTCTTTTTACAAATTTAGAGGGTAATGTTCATGATTTGTATTTAAAGAATACCATGTTATATGGTGGTTCTACTACTACTATAATTTCTTCTTCAAATAATTCGAATATAGAAAATATTATGAGTGAAGGATATATAATAGGAAATGATACTAAGTATTCAAATTTATCCGTTAGTATTGATAATTTGGTTTCAAATGAAGGAACTAAGAAAATAAATATTAATTATGATGCACCAAAAAATGTTATAACAACTAAAGTTAGTGGTACATGCAGTAGTTCGTGTGAATTTACTATAAATGGTAATAGTGTGAGTGCAATAAATGGATTTTCATTAGATTTGGGTTCTACTTTAGTAACAGAGCTTACTTTTGATTTTGTGACGACTACTTATAATATTTCTAATTTAAAATATGAAATAAGTTATAATAATCAAATGTCTTCTGGAATAGTTGGTAAGGCAGTTAATACAAATATAAAAAATGTAATTAATAAATCTTATGTATATAGTGGTTTAAATTCTTCTGGAATAGTTGGAAGTATGGACTTTTCATCATCTTTAATTAATAGTTATAATGTTGGAACTATTAATGGTATAAATTCATCTGGTTTAGTAAGTAGTATATCTGATAATACTTCTAATGTAATTGTTTCAAATAGTTATAATATAGGAACTTTAACAGGAACTAAAGTAAATGGTTTAATATATGAAGTATATAATTCAAATGGTATTATAAAGAATTCTTTTAATGCTTCTAATAGTAGTTATTTGATAAATACTATATCAAATTCAACTATAACTGCAGATGGGGTATATTATACAAGTGGAAGTGTTATTAGTAGTGGAACTATATCTGGAAATGTAACTAATATAGCACTTTCTAGTTTAAAGAATAAAACGTTTTTAACTGATACTCTTTTGTTTAAAGAGTTTGTTGATAGCAATGATATGGTTTCAAATCCATCAAATATATGGATTTATGAAGAAGATAATTTTCCAGTATTGTTTATAGATGACATTGTTAATCCGATTGCAACTTTACACGTTGGAACTTATTCATGGAATAATGTTGGTTATGTTCCTGATAAAATAAATTTTTCTTCTGCTATAACATTTAGTATAGAAAGTGAAGATAATTTGAGACCTATAAAAGAGTATTATTATTATATAGGAAGTGATACTCCTCTTAGAAAAGGTGAAATAGAGACGATTAGTGATTGGAAACAATATGATTCGGTTTTAAAGATAACAGAAGAGGGTAAATATATAATATATGCTAAGGTTGTTGATTATAATGACAATGTTACTTATTTAAATTCAGAGATACTTATACTTGATATGTCTGATCCAACTGTTTCTATATCTTATAATAAAAATAAATGGACAAATTTGAATGAGGTACCTGGTTATGTATATATAAATAAAGAAAGTGTATTTAAGATAGATGGTGTTGATGATTTGTCAGGTATAAGTGGGGTAAAATATTATATATCTGATGGAATACTTACTAGTGATGAGGTTAAAAATTTGGATGATTCGTCTTGGATAAATTATGATAATGGTGTTTCTGTAGATGGAAAAGGAAATTATATAATATATGCACGAGTAGTTGATAATACTAATCATATTAGTTATGCAAACTCAGATATAATATCTTATGGTGGATATGAAATAAAGAATGTGTATGTTGGAAAAAATTTATCTGATTTAGTTAATATAAATATTACTGATAAATCTAGTATTTCATTAAATTTTGTATATGTAGATACTAATGGATACAAACCTGGTTATACTCATAATATTGTATCTAATTATGTTTTGCCTAAAGGTAGTAGATTAACTATATTAGATAATAAAAATAATAAGAGATATGTGTATGAAATTACTACGGATGATGATTTTGGCTATAGTAGTAAGGGAAAAGCGATATATCCGTTTACGTTATTTAAAGAGGTTGGTAAATCTACAAATAATAATTTCTTTAAGGAATTAGAAAATGGGGATATCGATGAGAACTTTACTGTAACTCTTGATTTATTAAAAACAAATATAACTCTTGAGTATACAAACTTAAATTTGTTTTTGGAGTTAATTGATTCAAATGAAGAAACTTCAAGGCCTACAATTGATAGTACATTAAAGAATATAAATATTTATGTTAATAAGGATGCGACTGCTAGTATTTCATCAACTTATGGTGGTAATATTATCGCTTATGATTCTGATTCAACTTCAAATATTCCTTTAACTGTAAAATTAAATTATGGGTATGTTAATAATGTGTTAGTAAATGATACAGTTGTAGAAGATAAAAAACTAGGAATATCTATTAAGGTAGTAGATAAAGATAATGGTATTATTGAGCAAAAGTACTTAAAAAATATTAAGTATAAAATAGGTGATACTCTATACTCTATTGAGAATGATGGAATAGCAAGAATTAATTTGAATAATTTAGATACGTTTACTGGTAATTTAGTGATAAGTACTGTATTAGATAATAGTGAGTTATTAAATGGAGAATATTATTTTAAGATAAATAGTTATGTTTCTTATGATGGATTATATGATACAAATGTAAGTAGTGAAACAATAACTATTCCAATGACTAATAATAGTACTAGATATTCTTATAGTTTTGATATACTTAGTGATGATACTTATAAAACTATATTAAAGAAAGATTCTAATACAACTGTAAAATTTAATATTTTACAAAATGGTGGTTTTATAAATCCAAATATAAGGGTATCTCTTTATAAGAAAAATAAATTAACTGCATTTGATCAAACTTATACAATAGTAGATTTAAAAGATTATGTTACTAATTCATTAGAGAAAGTATCTGATAATATTTATTATGCAATAAAAAGTCCACTTTTCTATAATGGACAAGCTAGTACTTATAATGCATTTAATTTGAATTTTATAAATACTAATTTTGAAAATAATGGTTATAAATTAGTATTTGAGTTATATAGTGGAAGTGTAAAAATAGCTACTATAGAAAAGAAGTTTATTGTAAAGTAGGTGTGATATGAAAAGAAAGGTAATTATTGTGTTTGTACTTATAATTGCAATATTGTTTGGATCTGGAATAACTTATTCAATATTTAGATCAAATACAAGTGGAAGCGTTAATCAAAAAATTGCAAAATTTGTATTTGAGGCAAAAGAGGTGGATGAATTAAATATACCACTTGCTGATATGTATCCGGGAGTTACAAAAGATTATAGTTTTTCTGTTACAAATAAACAGGATAGTAAAATTAGTAATGTAACTCTCAACTATCAGATAATTATTAAAACATATCATTTTATGCCTACTGTGATAGAACTAAAAAAGGTAGATGGTAAAGAGGAAACTTTGGTTTTAACGTGTGATGAGAGTTTTACTAGAAACTCGAATAATGAACTTGTGTGTAATTCTCAAGTTTTAGAAATGTCACATAATATAGAATCTCTTGATAATTATAAACTTGTTGTAAAATTTCCTGAGAGTTATAATGATGAAATGTATAAAGATGTTGTTGATTATATAGATATAGCAATAAAAAGTTGGCAAAAGATATAATTAGAGGTGTAAGATGAAGAAGAAAACTAAAATAATAATTATTACTGGTATTATGCTTTGCTTTTTGATATTAGTTACAAATGGATTTTCATATGCAATATATGCGTCTAAATCTGTGTGGAATCATTATTTGGAATCAAAGGAGTTTTACTTTAGTAGTGATTATTTAAAAGATGAATCGTTAAAGAACGTTAATAATTATTGGAATGGTGAGAATATAAGTTTTAATATTAAAAATAGCTCTAATAATGAACTTATTACTGCTTATGATATTAAATATAAAGTAGAATGTAGTACTAATAATCCTAAAATAACATGTAGTATAAATGATATTGGAAGTAATTATTCTGGTACGTTATCAAGTGAAAAGGCATGTGTAAATAATATAGATGATGTTGATGTGAGTACTTATGATAAATCTACTTGTGAAATAAACGGATATACGTGGAGTGATGTAGTTGCTGTTAAAGATTTGTATTTTAATTTATCTAGTGATGAAGAAATAGGTAGTGTTATAGTAACTATAAAAGTAACTAGTACTGAACCATATAAGAAGGTATTAACTGGTACTTTTGAACTTAGGAAAGATAAGAGTTTAAATGGTTCGGTAGATATGAATTATGTTGAGTATGATGGCTATAGTAGGTTAGTTGTTTCAAATAGTTATAATAAGAAAAAATGTGCTAAGATAACATGGAATTCTAGTAATTTGTTGATTGATGTTTCTTTTGATGAGTTAAAGAGTTCAGCTACTGATGTTGATGGTTATGTAAATGAAATAATAGTGTCTTTGGATTCAAAGAGTAATAGAAATTTTAAATTTTATAGAAGAGGAACAGATAGTTATACAGTAAATGATTTTTCTTTAATAGAATCAGATTGTTAATTAATTGACAATTCTATATATTTGTGTTATTTTGTAGTTATAGTAGGAGGAATTATGAAAGTAGTAAAAAAAGTATTATTAACAATTGTAGGAGTTTTATATTTTGCATTTGCATTATGTATGACTATATTATTGTTGAATTATAATAAGTATGGTATTACTCAATTTGGAGAAACGTCACTTATTATAATAAAGGAAGATGTATCATTTGATGGATACAAAAAAGGTGATTTGGTATTGGTTAAAGATACTAAGATAAAAGATTTGAAGGAAAATGATGTAGTATTTGCTTATAAATTGGATGAGAATAGAGCAGTACATGTTCAAGTTGGTAATGTTGGAAAAATTTATGAAGAAGAACAAGCAATTACTTTTAAAAATGGAAATACTTATTCTAAAGAGTTTCTTGCTGGTAAACCATATGAAGTACATAATAATATAGGTACAGTTTTATCGGTAATTGAGTCACAATGGGGATTTTTGTTTATAGTACTTGTACCTATATTCTTGATATTTATATATCAAGTATATGCTTTAATTGTTGAAATTAAATATGGTGCTGATAAAGATTAGGATATAAGTTATTTAAAAATGACTATGCAAATGTTGCATAGTTTTTTTTGTTAATAAAACAGATAAATATGGTAGCAAATATATTGTTAAAAATTGTCGAATATGATATACTATTTTATAGTAGAGGGTAGTATGTAGGAGTGGTACAAATGAATAAAAAAAGAATAAAAATAGTAGATAAGTTAATAAATGTAGTGTTAGATATAGCCATATTTATATTTGGAGTTATATTACTTATTACGTTATATAACAATATTCAGGTAAAGATACTAAAAAATACATATTCTAGTTTTTTTGGATATTCTATTTTTGGGGTGCAAACTGGAAGTATGGCAGATGCGATAAATGCTGGAGATTGGATAATAGTTAGAAATTCTAATGAAATAAAAGTAAATGATGTTGTAACTTATTATCGTGATGGAGATTTTATTACTCATAGAGTGGTTGAAGCATATAATGGAACTTATATAACTAAGGGAGATGCTAATAACGCAAAAGATGAACCAATTAGTAGGGATCAGATAGTAGGAAAAGTTGTTAAAATATTACCTAATTTTACTGTTATACAGAAAGTATTATTTAATCCAATAGTTTTAATTGCATTAATAATAACATTGTATTTGATAGGTTTCTTGTTTAAGAAAAAGAATAATATAAGTGATGAGAAAAATGAAAATAATGTATCTAAAAAAATATTAGAGTTTATGGATGTTATACTAGAAAAAGTAAAAAATAGTGCAAAGTTAAAAAAAGAAAAATTATTGGAAATTAAAAAAGAAAATAAGATTAAAGAAGATAAAGTGTTTGTCGAAGAAAAAAAAGAGGAAATAAAACCAGAAATTATAAAAGAGGAAGAAGTAACTCAAGTTATAAATGAAGAGAATGTTGTAGAACAGGATGAAGAAGCTTTGGATAAAACTATGTGTTTTAGAATGATATCAGTAGATGAAGATGATATAGATGATGCATATGTTGATAAGAGTAAGGTTGAAAACTTTGAAGTAGATGAAAAATCAATAAAAAAGGAAATTGAAGAAGTTGAGAAAGAAGAAGTAATAAAGAAAAACTTGGAAATATTACAAAAGAAAAAGAAGAAATGTAAAAATGTTATTGATAGAATAATGTTTATAAAAGAGGAACAAATTAAAAAAATAGTAGATGATTTATTAGTTGGAGAAAAATTAAAGAGTAATGAATTAACGATTAAAGATAAATTTGTTAAGGGTTATATAGATGGCAAATATTATAATTATTGCGGTGAGGTTAATGTAGAGTATAATTCAAGAAATATGATAGGTAAACTTGAAAAAGCAATGGAAGATTTAGCCAATAGTTTGGTAAAATCATATAAAGGAACTGATAAACAATTTAAGGAAAAAGTTCTTAAATATGAAATGATATTTAAGTTGATGATTAGGTTAGAGCATGATAATGAGATGCTAGATAGTATTAAATCAAAAAGAGAAACTTATGCGAATAATATAAGTAAATTTATAAAATTTAAAGAATATGAAGTTAAGGAACTTAAGTTAGTTATAAATAATATAATAAAAGATCAAAAATTATATGATGGAATGATAAAGTATACTTTAAATAAATTGGAAACTAATATGTTTACACTTGAAATGAATGAAGTTTCTAAGAATGTTTATGCAATTAGTTTAGAACATAATATTGCGTTTAGTAAGATTTATAGTGATTATATAGTTGATAAAACATATAAAGAGGGAATTGTTGCTGAGGATAAGATTGAGGTGTTACTTGCATTGTTGTTATCTAAGTTAGTTGGTAATATGTTAAATGCAGATTTTAAAAATAAATACTTGATATCAATACCAAGTAGTATGTATGATAAAGATAATAAGTTAGATGCAATATTTGATAAGTTTGATGATGAATATGCAAGAAATAATATAATTGTTGTTATTAATTATGATACTTTATCAAGTCATAAAGGTACAATTAAGAAATTAATTAAATCTGGTTATCGTTTTGCGGTTGATTTAAATAATTCTACGAAGTTTAAAGTAGGAGATCAAAGTATGTTAGAATTAATGGATTATTTGTTTTTATCTAATAAAAATCCAAATAAAGATAGTATAATGCTTTTTGTACCTAAAGAGTTGCATGTTAGAATGATCAATGAAGATATAATGAGTAAATTAGAAATTTAGTGGGGTGATGATATGAATACGTTTTTTAGATTTTTCTATGAGTTTATCTCAGTATTCTTTGATGGCTTGTTTAATGCTTTTAAAGGATTTATAAAAGGAATAACAGAGATGTTTAGCATTGGTGAGTATTCCAAAATAGTTGATAGTTATAAAGGAAACTTTAATGGTGGAGAAAAGGTTTTTGTGGTAATATCAGTTATATGCTTAATAGTTATGGTTTTATTAATTGCGGGTTTATTATTTTTCTTGATAAGAAAAATAGTTAGAAAGGCAAGTAATAATTTAAGTAAAGAAGAGTTATTAAATGAAATTGCTAACTTAAATGATAAAGTAGTTGATTTAATGAAGGAAAAAGATGAGTTAATGGCAATGAAAGTATCTCAATTAGGAATTAATCCTGAAGGTGATGAATCTGATAATTCTACTGATGAACCAGTTAAACCAGAAGATGAAATAGGACAACAGGGAATAAGATTCCCAAGATTAACTTTACTTGATGAGGAATATAAAGATTATAAGATTAAAAAATATGATAATAATTTTACATTAGAAGAGTTGATTGATGATTTCAGATGCTTTTCAGCGTCAGAATTACATTTATATTATGATAATGCAATATTAAGACCATTTTTTGCAGGACTTGCATCAAGCAAACTAATAATTTTACAAGGTATATCTGGTACAGGTAAAACATCTTTAGCTTATGCTTGGGGTAAATTTGTAAATAATGATTCGTGTGTTGCGTCTGTTGAACCGTCTTGGAGAGATAAATCAGATTTCTTAGGTTACTTTAATGAGTTTACTAAGAAGTTTAATGAAACAAGAGCTTTAACAGAGATATATACAGCTGGTTTTGATGATAATGTTCATACAATAATTTTGGATGAAATGAACTTAGCTCGTGTCGAATATTATTTTGCTGATTTGTTGTCAATACTTGAAATGCCAAGTAGAAGTGAATGGTTAGTAGATATAGTATCTAGTCCATGGCCAAATGATCCTAAGAAATTAGAAAAAGGTAAGTTAAGATTGCCAGGTAATTTATGGTATATAGGTACAATAAATAATGATGATTCAACATTTATGGTTACGGATAAAGTTTATGACCGTGCTATGCCAATAGATATAAATACTAAGGTAAGTCCATTTAAGTGTCGTGAACAAGATCCAGTTGATATAAATTCAAGTTATCTTGAATCGTTGTTTCAAGAAGCGGTTGAAAAGTATCCACTTACTGATAAGGGGCTTAATCAGGTAGTTGAAATAGATGATTATGTTATTAAACATTTTAGAATTGCTTTTGGTAATCGTATAATGAAACAATTACAAACTTTTGCACCAGTTTATGTTGCTTGTGGTGGAAAAGAGATAGAAGCAATAGATTACTTTATTGCAAAGAAAATATTAAGAAAATTTGATCAATTAAGTGTTGTACTTATTCGTGATGAAATAGACCCATTTATTGCATTTTTAAATAAAAATTATGGAAAAGGTGTTATGAAAGAGTGTATTGCACACTTGGAAAATATTAAGAAAAGTATATAGTTAGGGGTTGATAAAATGACTGCTAAAAAAAATAAACCGGTAGAAACTGATGTTGATATAAAAAAAAATAGTGAGTTATTTTTAAACAAAATTGAATCAGAGATGGATTATAAATCGTCTTATTCAAGTGAAATGCTTTCATTTGAGTGGTTAGATGAATTAGAATTTGCATGTCCATTCATTGATAATATTATGAGAAATCCCAAAATAGCACTTATTAAAGAAGAAAATGTAGTAAAAATTGAAAAATCAAAAAGAATTGATGTGTCTAGTGTTAAAAACTTAGCCAAACATACTGAGTATATAAATAAAATAAATAAAAGAACTAATGAAGTAGAACCAGAGAGAATACTTGATATAAGAAGTGAAGAAACATATAATACCTATGAAAATAAATTCTTGTATACCTTACTTCATCATTTAATAAGATATATTATGAAAAAGGAAGATATATTAAATAATTTATCATTAAGTGATGAAAAAGTACTTGAGTATGCTGCAGATACAGTTACTAGCAATGAGAAAATTCATGCTGAAGTAAGAGTTACAACTGGTTCTATTCCTACTAAGAAATTGGATAAAAAGATATTAGAGCAAGTTAAAGAAGCAAAGAAAAGATTAAAAAGAGTTAAGGATTATACGGCTAGTTGGCAAAGAAGTGAAATGATAAAAGCACTTGATAATGCTCATATAACTCTTATAAATCCTCCTATAAAGAAAACAAATGTAATACTTAAAAATCAAAATTTTAAGATAGCTGTAAAATTGTGGGAATCAATTTATAGTGGAGAAGAAGATGAAGAGGATGAAAAAAATAATTTAAATAGTGATGGAAATGCTATATTAAAAGGTTTTTTAGATCATTCATTTCTAATTGATTATTTTGTTTTAGATTCTGTTAATGTATCGAAAAGGGAACAAAAGAGAAAAATAGCAAAAAGAGCAATTTTGTTGTTAACAGAAGAAATACATAGAATAATATCACTTTTGATTAGCATGGGAGTAAAAATAGATGATGAGCAATTGCTTAAAATGATAGCGCAAGAAATAAAAAATGAAAGAGCACAAAGGTTGGTTGGTGCTGAGGATGTTAAAAAGAAATTTCAAAGTGCTATGGATGATTATCTAGAAAGGACAAAGGAATATTTATAATGAAGAAGTTGAGAGAGAATAAAGTATACAAAATAATAAAAACAATATTTAATGTGATAGTGTTTACTATGTGCTTTTTGTTTTTGGTAGTAGTATGCTTGCAGAGATTTAGTAACAATAAAATATCACTATTTAATTATAGAATGTTTACAGTAGCGTCTGGTAGTATGGAACCTGAATATAATATAGGTGACGTTCTTATTGCAAAAAAGAAAGATGCAGATAAGATAAAAGTTGGAGATACTATAAGTTACCTTGGTGAAAAAGGTGGATTTAAAGATAAAGTAATTACGCATAGAGTTGAATCTATAGAACAAGATGAGAGTGGTAATTATATATATCATACAAAAGGATTAGTAAATATAGTTGAAGATCCTACAGTATATTATAGTCAAGTATATGGTGTAATAGTTTATAAAACAGTAGTGTTATCATTTATATATAGATTAATTGCATCAAAATATGGTTTATTTATATTTATCATATTGCCATTGTTTTATATAATTGGTTCTGAAATGGTTTCATTTTTGTTAAATAAAGAAGAGAAAAGAAGAAAAATAGGGTAGAAAAGGAAGTGGGAGCAGTGAAAGATAAATTAAAGGTGTATGTTAAATTGAATTTATTATCAATATTTTTCATTGCTATTTCATTTATATCCATTACTTTGGCATGGTTTGCTTATAGTGGTTTAGCAACCGGTTCAATGGAAATGGGTGTAAAAGCATGGAATTTAGAATTTCAAAAGAATTCGACTGCAATATCGAATGATATAGTAATATCATTATCTGATGTTTATCCTGGAATGGAAACAGTTTATGAGAAAGTTGATATTAAAAATTTCGGTGATTCCGATGCACAAATTAACTATTCGATCACATCTGCAAGAATATTAGATGATGAATACAAAGGTGATGAAATAGGCGAAGATAAGTTAAGAGATTCACTTGCTCATGATTATCCATTTCATGTTAATATTAATTTAAGTAAAGAATATGCACTAAAACAAACTGGAGAAAGTAGTTTTGAAGTTGCTATATCTTGGCCTCTTGATTCTAATAATGATAAGCTAGATAGTATTTGGGGTAACAAATCTTATGAATTTTCAAAAAATGAAGAGCAAAAATATCAAAATGATTCTACTTATCAAAAGAGAACACCAATTAAAATAGTAATTTCTATTAAAGCAGAACAGTATATTGCTAATAATAATTCAGTAGATTTCGATTATGATTTAGGTAAACAAATTTTATATGATGTTGTATCAAACAAGTTATGTAATGAGGTAAGCAATACTTGTTTACAAACATATATACTTGATGTAAGTAGTAAACTAGGAGATACATCAGTAATACTTCTTCCTACATTGTATGGAACATATGGAAGTGGTGTATATAGTGATTATGATACAGTTCTATCTAATATAGTAAAAGATTGGAAAGTCACAACAAGAAGTTTAGAAATAGGAGATATATTAAAACCAATATCAAAAGATATACTTAATTCTTATATTATAAGAGAAGGACTTTCTAATGAAGTAATAGGTACAATAAATAATAATGAGAGAGTAGAAAGTATAACAAATAAAGTAATAAATAGAGATGGATATTTTACATTTGATAATTTAAAATATAATTATTTAGTTACTAATAGGTGTTATTGGATAAATAAAGAATATGATAATAATAACGCGTTTGCATTTACTAAAGCAGACGAAAAAAATTCGAAAATTTATAAAAGTTCAAAAAATGAAACATGTAATGTAATACCAGTTATAATTGCACCTAAAGCAAATATATATGAGTGAATATATGTGAAGAAATAAATTTACTAGTAATACAAAAGAAAAATATTTGAGAATTCTGTCTATTGATAGAATTCTTTTTTTATTGTCTGTTAAATGCTAGAAAACTATAAATAGAAGGAGATAAGGATATGAGAAAAAAGAGAAATGCATTTACATTAATAGAACTACTTGCAGTAATAGTA
>URIY01000007.1 GCA_900547995.1 uncultured Mycoplasmatota bacterium | reverse complement strand
TGACTAATTGCTATAACCATAAAACCTGCCATCATAGTCATCAATCCTCTACTTTTACCTTCAGCGTCATCACGTTGCCATCCAAGAGCAAACATAACAGCACCAATTAATGCAACTACACCACCAATCTTTAACAACCAATCACACACAAAGGTAATAAATCCATCAATACTACTTGTATTACTTCCTTGTGCATATACACTATTAATACTTAAAATAAAACCACATAAAACTACATTAAATAAACTAACTACTTTTTTACTTAACTGCTTAATTCTAACTGCCAAAGTCTTTTTTTCCATAATTTTTCTCCTTTTCTTTAATTTTTCGTTTACACTAGTAAACACTTAATATAAAAAAAATTTAACAACTTAAACAACATAAAAAAGATAATTATAAATTATCCAATAATTCATCCGTTAAACTCTTAGAAGAAAGCAAAATTGCATCTTCATTAAACTTGCGTTCTTCATATTGAGTTAAATCTCTTGCTTTAAATTCTGGTTTTACTTTTACAAACCCTAATCCTAATTCTCTAAACATCTGCTGTTTTCTTTTTGTTTCTTTATCTTTTCCCCTTTCTATCGAATGATCATATTTATTCTGAATTGTTTCCTTTTCATTCCAACTTTCAAATAGTTCATTATATCTAGGATGCTTAGTTAAATCATATAATTTAGAATAAAAAGGTCGCATACCAGCAACCAATAAAATACCATATCCACTCTCCATTCTTGCAAGTTCATCTACAAATGCTAACTCACGTCCAACTATATCCCAGTTATAAGATGATGAACCTTGTTTTGAATATGTACGACCAGAAGACTTTTTATACCAACTTTTTTTACCCAACATACTACTCATATATTCTAAAGTTTCTTTAGACCTTGAACCTAAAAACAATACATAGTCTGAACAATCCAAAGCCGTTTCCCAATTATCCTTATAAACCTTTTTCAACTGAGATAGACTTTGTAGACACGTCGTAATTCCACAATTTAATCCACGAACATAAGCCAAATTTTCTAAGTAGCGTGGGATTACCCCAAGTTGTGCCCACTCATCACAGTATATTTGAACAGGAGTAGATAGAGAGCCATTATTTTTACTGGCATTTGCATCTATTATTGAAAATATTTGAGTATATAAAATACTAGCCATAAAATTGAAAGTAGAATCGTTTGGACTATTAATGATGAAATAAGCAATTTTACCCTCATCACCCTTACCACCAATTCTATTTAATTCCATTGTATCATCAACAGTCATAGACTCTATTTCAGATATATTAAAAGGTGCTAAACGTGCAGATGCAGTCATTATGATTGTACTCATCATTTTTGGTGATGATGCAGATACTTTAAAATGTTTCCATTGCTTAACACCTATATTTTCTGGATCTTTTTCTGCCCAAACATCAAACATTCTACTCAATGTTGAATTTCCTTCTTTATCAGGTTCAGCAAGTCTAATTAATTTTAAAACAGTTTTAAAATTCTTTTCTTTATCATCATAATTAAAAATTATATAATAAATAATTGCTTGAAGAAAAACCATCTCTGCCTTCTCCCAAAATGGATCACCAGTATTGGATTCAATAGTTTCTGATTTTGTATTTAACATTATAGTATTAATTAATGTCATTACATCATCTTCAGCTATCCATTCTTGAGTTTCCTTACTATTATCAATAGTTTTATTGATTTTTTTTATATACATAAGTGGATTAAAATGATCTGATTTTGATTTATCAACTAAATTTAAAACACGAATATCATATCCGAGATTAATCAAAGACATTCCACAATCTCTGACTAATTCTCCTTTCGGATCTGTGACAACAAATGTTTCTCCATTTGCATTTAATAAATTAACTTTAAAATAATATCTTGATTTACCACTTCCTGGTCTACCAATTAAAATTAAATGTCTATTTCTTTTAGATATTCGCATATTTTTAGCAAACATTTCAGTAGCAGTAAATATTTGATTCTTTTCTAATTCTTTCTCACAGTAAGGTTTTATTACTTTTGGATCTTCCCATTCTGCACTACCATAAGTATTTTCTTGCAAATTCTTTTTATTTTGATTTGCAACTGTTTGAATAATTCCCCATGTAAATATCCCAACAAACAAAGAAGTAGTAATAGTCTTCATATTTAAAATAACAGGTGTAGAAATAATATGAAGTTTATCTAATGCTTCAGTTAACTGTGAAAATTCAAACTTACCATCCATTTCTGTAAGACTACAAACTCTAAGTGTGTAATAAGAGGCAACTAACATTATTAGTAAGACAATTATAATACTACTCTTCTTATTGCGTTTAACGATCAATTTCTTGTTCTTCTTTCTGTTCTAGTGCAACATTTTCAATAACTTTATCAGTCTTACTCTTTTCTGCTAATTCATTTGCCTCTTTTACTAAATCCTCTGTTTTTGATTTTTTTTTACTCTCTTCTAAAAGATTCTTTGTATCTGTTTCTTTTAATAATATAGTAGTTTTACCATTTGGAGCAATTTCTGCTACATAATCTTTAGATGAATAAGTTTCTTTAAATTCTTTATATCTTTTAATATCTTTTATTTCTAATTCCATAATATCATGAATATTAGATTCACTTTCTATTGCTCTACCACCAGATGAACCATATTCTTTTATAGGTCTTTCTGGAGCATATTCTCTATACTCATCTAAATCTTCAGAACGAATAGCTATTATCATTTCTTTTTCATTAAGAACACAAGCACCATGACTCGGTAGTTCAAATAACTGTTCTCTAATTTCACAATATTCCTCCTTAGTTATTTTTTGGATACAATAATTTTTACTATAATCTCTAACAGGACACGATCCAAAATCTTCACCTATTTTATTAAGATCATTTACACTTAAATTCATGCCTCTTGAAACCATAGGTTCTATATTTCTATCATCAATTATTTCTTCATTATTTATACCATCTAAATCACTTTTTGTTTCTTGCTTTAATCTATTAGGTGGTATTTTAGCTAATTGTTCATTAAAAAATGATAATTTGCTTTTATTAAAAATAATTACATATTGTTCCTCTTCATCTTTTGTTTTTTCTTGAATAGCAATATTTTTATAATTATCTGCCTTCATTTTACAATATTTATTTAGGGGTTTTATTTTACGTGTTTTCTCTTGAAATGACAACCATCTGTTAGATAATTTCAAATTATATGCTGAAATATTTTTATATTTATCTGCTTGATACTTACAAATTTTATTTAAAATTTTTATCTTAGATGTTGCCTTACGTCTTTCATCCCATTTCTTATACTTAATTTCATTATGAGCAAGTTTTTCTTGTTGATATAATGATTTATTATTACTTAATTCGCCATCAGGGTGCATTTTTTTAATTCCCATAAGGATATTATTCTCATGGCATGAAGTTATAATCTGTTTAACTTCTGCTCTTGTTAATGGTGGAGATACACATAATTCTTTTGTAGCTCCATCTTTTCTTAAAGCTCTCATAGATGAAGAAAAGTGTTTTTGATAATAACGATTTGCTTTTATTAAAAATCTACCAAATAAAATGGTAGAAATTTTACTAATCTTTGCAGACATTGATACTGATTTTTCAGCAGTATGCTCTAAATCGTGCTTAGCATTACCATCCATTTATGCTGCCTCCTTTTCTGGTACGTCATAAACAACTTCTTTAGATTTAGAAAATTGAATTATTTTATTATCAATCATTTTATTATAACTATCTATTATTTTAGAACTAGTATAATGATTAATATATTTATCATTAATATTATGAAATCCAATTTGTTCATCCTTCAAAAATTCTAATACTACTTTCTCTTTATCAATCTTACTCTTTACTAAATTAACTTCTATATATCCTTCCAAATCATCTATAACCAATGGTACTTTTATAAAATTAGATTTAAAACTACATTTTACTTTTGGGATTTCTAAGGTTAAAATTTCCTTATTTTTCAAATTGCTAGGTGTAAACACCTTAACATATTTACTGATTTCAGAAAAAGATAACTTTCCTTCATAATCTTTTTTATATCCTGTTAATCTATATTTTGACATACCACTATTAAATATACCTTTACGTGGTGCTATGATTAAATAACTTTTATTATCTGTCCAATTACATATTTTCTTTATTGCAAATAGTAGAACATTTGGATCTTCAGTTTTAATATAAAATCCTTTTTCTGTTTCTAAGTATATTTTAGAATGGTATATTTTACATATAGGTTCTTTATATTTTGAAATATAACTATTGTCATATAAAATATCTTCTTCCTTTGGGACTGACTGAACATCTTCAGTTTTTTCTAAAACCCTTACGTTTTTTTTAGTTTTATCCTCCCAATTTGCTTTTAACTCTTCAAAACTTTTTGTACCAATATATTCACCATCAACATTGTATATTGAATGAGATTGTCCATACTTTAACTTTGTAAAAATGGTATCTCCATTATCTGATTTTAAACATTCATTTTTAGGTATATAAAAATATTCTTTAGCACTTGTAAATGGTATTCTTACAAAATAATGTTTATCAGTTTCCTTAGAGTCTATCAATAACATTTTATTAATTGAAAATTCATAATCTCTTTTAATAAAACTTTCCTTAGTTTTATCCATTTCTTTTGATTTAGATTCTTCAGTTTTTTTTAACTCTTTTTCTGATACAACATTACTTTTATCTATATTCAATTTATTATCCAAATTATTATAAAATAATATTGTTTTAAAATTACCAGTTGACCCTTTAAACTTATCATCTATAAATTCTTTATTAATACTAGGAAAAAGATTTCCATATTTAAAAAATTCCATTTTATCTTTGTTTAAAAACATTCTATTTTTTAAATTATCTTTTATCATATTAAGTGTATTATTATCATAATTTAAAATACCATCAAGATCATCAATGCTATTAATAATATATAGTTCTTCAACTTCTTCTAAAGCCAATTTTGATTCATCAGATAAACTATTCTCATATTGATCAATTACCATTTGCTTTTGATTATCTTTTAATTTTATCATTGCACTACCTTTAGAATTTTTAATATAAGTTTTATCAAATACAGAATTATATTTGAAACGATTAAGAATTTCATAATCAGAATATTCTTTATTATCTTTTAAGAATTCATTCAATAAAAGTTTAGTATTCAAAGTTGAAGTGGAATAATCTAAATATAATTCAGGATCTTTATTAAATACAGACACTAACTTATTTTCAACTGAACTTTTAAAATTTAAGTAATATGAAGACAATACTACATCATCCATTTTATCTATTTGTAATTTTAATTCAGAATAAAGAAAATTACTCATAGCTTTTGAATTAAATTTACTTAAAGCATTTTCTTTCTCTTCTATTCTTTTTGGATAAATTATTTCATCTAATTCTTTTTTATTGTACTCAGTTCGATTTAATAAATATTCTTTGAATAATGATTCATCATAAGTGTTATTAATTATTTTATCTTGTTTTAATTGTTTGTATGCAAGAGAAATATTTTCAACATTTAATTCTAAATTATTAAAATATTTATAATCTAATAAGAATGAAAATCCAGAAGTTTTAGCTTTCTGGACTTCCATAAATGGTATTTCTTTTTCTCCCAAAACACCAAAGTCTTTGTAATTACCTATTTTAGAAAAGTCTATTACATCAACTTTAAAACCTTCATTTAATAATACTGGAATGTGTTGAAGCATTTTTGTTCTACCTATATTTTCCTGTTTATCAAAATCATTATCTAATGCCAAAGTAATTGATGAACGATTATTTTTAATTAATTTTATATGCTCAGGAGTAATTGCAGTACCCATTAATGCTGCTACATTCTCAAACCCTATTTTTTTGGCACCTACAACATCCATATAACCTTCTACTAAAATTAATTCATCATTATATGCTAATGGTTTAGCATTAGAAAAATTATATAACAATTCTTTCTTTTGAAAAATTTTTGTTTCATGTGTGTGTAAATATTTAGGTGTTTCATCTTTAATAGTACGACCACAAAAGGTGACTATATTTCCTTTTTCGTCATGAATAGGAATCATGATTCTATCCGAAAAAGTTTCGTACAAATCACCATAATCATTGTGTCGTAAATATCCGAGTTCTATTAATTCAGGGCGTGGATAATTTTCATTTTTTTCTGAAATTTTTAGTAATTGTCCTTTGGGAGCAAACCCCATACTTACTTCTTTCATATCCTTATCTGTTATATTTCTTTTATATAAATAATCTTTAGGTTCTTTAGATACACTCAAATTATAAGAAAATAATTTATTTAGTTTTTCATTTAGTTGTAAAAGTTTTTGTTCATCTTCTGTATACCTTCTTGAAGATACAAAATACTTATTATTATATTTATTCTTTTTTAAATGAGATACATCTATATTCAAATGACAAATTTCTGATACAACTTTGGTAATTGCCTCATTAAAAGAAATATCATTATTGTTAATAATTTTTTCATACTTCTGAACAAATGAAATAGCATTTCCACCTGTCCCACATGCAAAACATGTTGCAATGTTCTTTTTAGGATTAACTACCAAACTAGGATTGTTATCATTATGAAAAGGACATAAACATTTATTATGATTTAAATTTAATCCATAATAGTTCAATACATCTACAATACTTGCTTGTTTTAATACTTCACTATATAGACTAATATTTGTCACCTACCTTTCTATTTCAATATCTTCCTGTTCCTTCTCGATTAAATTCTGTGCTGCAAGTCTTCCATAATATAATAAATCCATAGCAAACTGTTGCATCTTTGAATAAATTATATCTGCATTATTAACAATAGTTCTAACTGATGGAGAACCACTGCTACTTCTTTGCTTTACAAGAATATCAATATATTCATCTGCATCAAATTTAATACAATATTCCATCAAACATTTAATTATATCGCCTGTTTTTAAATAAGTTGTATCTATTTCAAAACAAAATTTGAAATTTGGATTGATGCTTATTGACAATTCCCAGATATTTTTATTTGTAATTGAAACATTCCAATTACATTGTTCAATGATTTTTTTTACCTCGTTCTTACTTAATTTATTAAGATCAATTCTTTCACGGTCATTGTAATATTGCCCTATTTTTAATTTTTTAAATATTCTTTTTACATCTGAAAATCTATCATTGCATCTACAATGTTTTAAAAATGTATTTTCTAATTTTCTAAAATCATTATCATAATAATAAATATATCCAGATTTATCATAATGAGCAATATCACCACAAGCATTTAGAAAGAATTTATATAAATCATCCGATAAATTTAAAAGCATATTATCCTTTTGAATCTTTTTATATTTATCCACAATTTTGTTGAAAGAATAAACTGTATTGCCATCATATAAAATAGTTGCACCTATCTTATTATCATCAATACAATTTTGAATTAATAATCTATCTTTTGATTCAATACCTGTTAAATTAAGTCTATCAATAATAGGAGTTGCTCTATCAATAGTCGCTTGATTTCCTAATATTCTTATATTTTTACCGTTTTTTTCTAAACTTATGCTCTTCATCTGACATTCCTTTCTTTGTTTATACTAGTAAACATTAATTTTAAAAAAAATTATCTTTCAAGTTCTTCTAATTCCTTTTGTTTTATATCCTCCTCATTACGTTTCTCTAGGTTTTTTCTACATTCAAGTATTCTTCTAGCTGTTATGCCTATTTCATTCCAAGAAGTGTGAGTGACAACAGTTCTACTTATCATTTTAGAATTTTCCATATAGCGAAGTTCTACACCTTTATATGTACGTTCTTTGAAACAAGATAAATCCTTTATCATTATAGATATAAATCTATCCTCATTTTTATCTTTTAAAACTGCTGCCATCAAATAATGATCTTTTTGATATGAAAATATTTCAAAATCAAATTTATTTGCTTGTTTTTCTAACTCTTTTTTCATTTGATTTGGATAATCTTCGTAATTTTTATTTGAAGATGTTTTTAGAATATTTTTCTCTATCCAATCATTTTTGAAATTCATCAAAAGTTTCCTCCTCTCTTGAGATTCTTCCAGAAATAACGCAACATGAATATAAGAATAGCAAAAGAAACAATAAACATAAAAATAATAAACAAATTAATATTTTATTTACCATATTTAAGTTGTTCCTCCTTATCTTTTTTGTATCTTATCATCACTGATATTGACTAGTAAATTGTTTAGTTCCTACACTTCTAGTCCAAGTATCCCCTATACCATTAGTACATGATACAGCAACCCAATATAAGTATGGATAATTATAACTGGTATAATTAGTATGATTTGCTATATAATCTCTCTGAATATCAGCTTGAGCTCTTGTTAAAGTGTAATCTGTGACTACCCAGTAAAATCCAGGAGCAGATGGTGCTTCTTCTATTCTTCCTGTCCAACCTGCTGATTTAAAGACATTTAGCAATCCTTCAGCATTTTTATAAGGTCCATGTCCAGTCATTAACATACAATAAGATTCTGTAATGTTAGCATATAAATTAACTGTATTTGTTGGCATTTTATCTACCCAACCTTCCCAGTAATTAAATTTATGATAAATATCTAATACACTTTGAGCATCTAAGTTTTCAAGTGCTGTATTATATGCAACTGAACGAGTAGCCCATAAAGAACCATTTACATAATAATTAACTGTATAATAATTAATAGTCCAATTTGCTGTATAACTTCTATTTCCAATTGTTCCTTTATTTATAGTCACATTTTTAGATAATGAACTTAAATCAGTGCCAGTCCAACCTGTAAACGTATATCCTGTTCTTGTAGGTATTGGAAGTACAAATGAATCACTTTCAATATTGTAGCTTGTTTGTAATGGAGATGCTGTCCCACCAGCTAAATTATAAGTTATATCATATTGTATAGTTTTCCAGTTAGCTACTAATTCGTGATCAAATTCCTTATCTTGTATGCTATCTTCTGTTATTAATGTATCGTTATAATACCAACCTTCAAAAGTATAACCAACTCTTGTGGGTGTCGGTATAGTTCCATATAAACTATTATAAGAAATCATAATATAATCTTCATTTACTACTCCACCATTTGCATTTAAACTTACTTTATATGAATTGGATACCCAATTTGCTTTATAAGTTTTATCGCCAATAGAACCTTTATGAATTATCACTTCTAATTGAGGTTTTAATCCATTGCTTCCAGTCCACCCTAAAAATGTATACCCAGTTCTTGTAGGTGTCGGTAATGTAATTGTATCAGATTCTACATTATATTTAATTTCTTGACCATCATCATTACTGCAAGTATTAAAATTATACTTAATTGTATATTCATTAATGGTATATTGTGCTTTATATATGGTATCTTCTCTTATTACATCAAGAGATGGATTCCAACCTTCAAAAGTATAACCATCAATAAACATATCTTCAGGTGCAACAGATTTTTTTCCATATTCAACTGTTTCACTCTTTAATAATGCTCCAAACAAATCATAATATTTTACATTTAACTTTATAATTTCCCATTTAGCATATAAAGTAATCACATCTT
The DNA here is from genome assembly GCA_900547995.1 of uncultured Mycoplasmatota bacterium. Classification (GTDB taxonomy): domain Bacteria; phylum Bacillota_I; class Bacilli_A; order RF39; family UBA660; genus UMGS1045. The sequence goes on along the minus strand of URIY01000007.1, from coordinate 34,532 downwards.
TGTCTTTAGATGATAAATTGGATATTTCTGATTCATCATTATACATTACATCTCCATCTATTGATGTTGACCATCCTATAAATGTATATCCTTCTTTTGTAAATTGATTCTTATTTAATTTAGAAGTTTGATTATATGCAAATTCTTGTTTTTCCATTTCACCTTGACCTTCAGATGAATTATAAGAAATATAATAAGTTATTGGTTCATAATTTGCAGTTAACTCTTTATCACCAATAGAACCTGTTGATATTTTATAATCTATTTTAGGTTCTTTATTATCTGGTGTTGCCCAACCTATAAATGAATAACCATCCTTTTTAGGTGAAGGAATTATTATATCTTCACTTTCAACATTATAGTTAGTAGGTGCTTTATCTAACGTTCCACCGTTGAGATTATATTTAATATCATAGGTTATTAAATTCCATTCAGCATATAAATTAGTGTCTTCAGGGACATTGTATAATGTATCACTTGATACGAAGTCACCATTCGAGTTTTTCCAACCATTGAAAGTATAACCATCCTTTTCTACTTCTGGTAATGTTCCATATTCAGAATCAAATTTAATTTTTCTTTTTATTAAAGAGTCATTATTATCTTTTGAATTGAATATTAAATTATATATATTAGCATCATAATTAGCTTCTAATTCTATATTATCAACAGAACCTGTTAATATTTTATAGTCTATTATAGGTTCTTTATTATCTGGTGTTGTCCAACCTATAAATGAATAACCATCCTTTTTAGGCGAAGGGATTATTATATCTTTACTTTCAACATTGTAATTAATAGGTGCTTCATCTAATATTCCATCATTTAATTTATAAGATATATCATAACTATCAATATCATATAAAGCATTAATAGTTAGGTTTTCTTTTACTGTGGATAACTCTTTATCCCAATTTTTAAATGTGTACCCTTTTCTAGTTGGATTTTCAGGTAAAATAATTTTACTATTGTATTCTAACTTATCTTGTTGAATTATAGATTTATCATAATCCAAAAATGTTATTTGATAAGATTTAATTTCCCATACAGCATATAAAGTTATATTGTCACCATTTTTAGAAGACAAATTCTTTAATTCTGCTTTATCTTGAAATTCTGCTACACCATTATTTTTCGTTGACCAACCTTGAAAACTATATCCTTCTTTTGTATATTTATTTTCGTTTAAGATACAAATGTTGTCTAATTTACATATAATAGATTCCATGCTACCATATCCACCATTACTATCAAATGTAATTTTGTATTCTTTTGATAATTCTTGTTTTGAAGATGGCTTAACTTTATTTGGTTTCTCAACATTAATCTCCTCTTTAATAGTTTCTTTATCCTCATTGTCTTCAGGAGTAATTACCTCTTTTTGAACTGGTACTACAATAGGTTTATCTTCCTGATTACTACAAGGTATCAAAAATCTAAACATAATAAAAACTATTAATAAAAGAAGTAGTAAAAAAAGAAAAGGGATACGCCTTTTCAATGCAATATATTTATCATCACCTACAAAAACGTATCCTTTTTTAAATCCAAATAATCTTTCTTTTATTTCGAATTCTTTGTTGTTAAATAATAATAAATCCAGATTTTTATTTTCAGAACTGGATTTATATTTTTTTAACTTAGTCTTTCCAACAATTAAATTATTTTTATTTTTTTTAAATTCTTTTTTTGATATATAAGGAACACCTTTACAATATTTGGAGTTTTTATGCTCAATAGCAATATATTTTTTTATCATTGTTTGCTCCCTTCAATAAATAGAATTATTTTCTTTTCTTTTTGTGTAATGAAAGTGCTATTGCTATTACACCAGATAATGATATTCCACTTATTATTATATAAATAGGTATATTATTATCATAACCAGTTTGTACACCTTCTTGTATAACTGGTAATAATGTGTTTTGATAAACAATACTATAAGTTAGATCCTCATCAGTTTCTACCTTTTCATCATTAACAAAAAGTCCTTCACTATTTAAACTTACTTTTACAACTTCTGGACTTAATAGGTATCCCTCAGGTGCTGAACTTTCCTTAATAAAAATAGTTGTTCCATATTTTATATCAATTAAAGCCGTTCCTTTTTCTACATCTGCACTATATTCTCCTATAACTTTAGAACATTCTATATCAGTGCATACCTTAAATTTAAAGTTTTTACTAACTATATTTTCTAATGTACTAGAATCTACTTTGTTAATTAAAATATAGTTTTTAATTATTTTATTATAAACTGTCTGACTATTAGAAACTTTTTCTATATTTTGACCTTTATATTTAGTATCAACAGAAATCGCATCATCATTTTTATAATATCCTTCTAATTGTTTTTCTTCAGTAATTGAAAAATAAGTTTCTTCATCTAAAGAAATTGGTAAATCTGCTTTAAAAATATAACCACCATCTGATCCAGTTATTCCTTGCTCAATCAAAGTACCTGCTTTTACCAATAATTTACCATCATAAGAGTAAATATCTTTAATTGCAGTCAAATTAAAAACAACACCTTCTAGTGCTGTATTGGTATCTGAATCTAATTTAGTTAAATTAGATTCTACTTTTTGACGTTCATTAGTTATAGATATTGTCTCCATAACAACCTCAGTTTCGTTGTCAGCAAAATCTAATGACACTTTATATTGTGTTGTATCAATCAACATACCATTTGGACTTTGATGTTCAAATGCTACATACTTTCCTAGTGGTAATAATTTTGATAATGCTTCACCTGATGATGAAGTTGTAATAACATCAACTAATTCACCTTTTTTATAAATAACTGAATTATCTGCTGGATCTAAAATGTCTTCATCTGCCTGAACATAAACAACCATTCCCTCTAACGGTTTTTCTTCATATAAAAATTTGATATTACCATTTTCATCTTTTTCTATACCTGTTAATACTTCACCATATTTCTTAAATTTTATTTGACCTTTTACTGCTTTGTCTTCCATCACTACTGTTAATAATGGATCACCATCAGAATCAGTTTCAATAATATTTGTATTAGTCACTTTGAAACTTACACCATCTTTATTAATTAAGTAGTTATCTGGACTTACAACTTCTTCTAAAATCCAATTCCCTGCTTTAACTTCTAATGGTAATTGTATCATTCCTTTATCTGATGTTGTCCAAGTATCATAAGTGGTATCAGCAACTTTTTGTGTTAAATATTCTCCAGTATCAGCATTTTTGATTTTAAATGATGTATTTGATGCTGTAATTAATTTTCCTGTTTCTGCATCCACTTTTACAAGTTTAACATAAGATGTAAATAAACGATTATTAACAATATATTTAATTGTATCTTGATTTTCCTTTGATACAGTAAAAGTAAATGTATTTTCTACTAATTCTGTATCCATTTGTCCTTTTATTTGTTTTACAACATAAGTTCCATAAGCTAATTGTTTTGACTTATCATAACCATTTTTATTAGTCACTAATTTATCGTATTCTTTATCTGTAAATTCATTTCTATGCTCCCAAGCAGTTTCAATATCTCCATATTTATCAACATACTTTTTAGCAACAGCAATAAATTCTGCTCCCTCTTCTTTTTTCACTATTTCTGATTCTTCACCAGAAGTTATAATTTTTTCTATTTCAAAATCTCCAGTAATTACTTCTTCTTTTGATACTGATTTAGAAGTCACTATCTTCACATTTTGTGAGGAATAACTTAAAGTAAAAACTTCTTTGTTTTTATTTAATTTATATCCAGTTGAACTAGTCAATTCAAGCCAGTAGTAGCTACCTAGATATAAATCTTCTACTTGTGCTTGTCCATTTTCTATACGAACTCTAGTTATTTCATCATCTTTATTATATATTATAGAACCATCAGCAGGATCTAATATATTTTCGTTAGCATATAATCCATATAATGCTCCATCAATTTCTGCTTCATTTTGTGCATAACCTACATCTGCATCCTCTTTAACTAATATAGCTGTTCCTTTTACCCTTTCATTTGATAAAGATAAACTAATACTTCCACTACCTGTCGCTGAATTGCTATCAGTAGTATTATCTGGATTTAGCCAATATTTAGTTTTAGTTTTTACTTCAACTACACTATATTTATGAGTTTGAGAAGCTTTATCCATTGCATTTTTTAATGCTTCAGAATCAGCAGCTGCTTGAGCATCTACTAAATTATGATAAGCACCTCTTTTATCAACTTCTGCTTGTTCTTCTTCACCTAAATAGTCCCAATTAGTTACATAAGTTTTAGGTGATGAAGTAGATGTATAAGTTGTTGTTGAAGTTGATAGTGCGTATCCATTCTCATCTGTTATTCCTGTTGCAAATTTAACATCATCTCTATAAAACTCTACTTCTACTCCTGATAATGGTTTTCCAGATTCATGATCAGTTTTATAAAATGACACGTCCACAACTTCTTGTGCTGATTTTTCTGAAGTAGTAGTTGCATACTCTGGTTCTGCTTTAGTTAATCTAAATACATGAATGTAATCAAGAGAGTTAATAGTAATACTAGTACCTCTAGTCATGATATCACGTGCTAAAATGGCATCACCAACACCATTTCTTTCTCCATTAGCACCATACATTGAAATAGTATTATTATATATATGAATTAATCCTACGTGTCCACTGCCTGTATAATTTGCTTTATCTTCTGGTCTTTGAATAACTAAATCCCCATTCTTAAATAAATGAGCATTTGCTTTTACATCTTTCACATAACCAGACCAAATATGCACAGCATCTTCTGGATGATTTAGAGCATTTTGATACATCTTATCAGGTGCATATCTTGCTCCAGTACCTTCAGGTTGAGGTTTATCAATATCGTATGGATGGATACCTACAATTGATTGACCAATACCTAGTTTATTCAATGTACGAGTGACTAAACCAGTGCATGTACCTACTTCCAAATATCCCCAGTCACTATAAGACATGGCTGTTTCTATTATCTTATCTCCAGATACACGTGCTAAAGCATTTACTTTAGGGATGAATGGTGTAATTGGAAATGAAGAAATTAAAATTCCTACTATCATTACTACATTTAAAACTTTTTTTAACTTCCTACCAATTTTTTTCTTCACAATATTCTCCTTTCAATTATTGGTACTACTAAAAAAGCATTTTAAATTTTTATCATCCCCTTTCTTTATTAGGAAAAATAGAAATTTTAGGCATGAAAAAAGAGAGATAAAATTATCTCTCTATACACTTTCTTCCAATTTCCCTATAATATCATTTTAGCACATTTTTTTAGGACAGTCAACGGACACTTTTAATTTTTTTTAAAATTTTATTTTAAATACTTTTTCATAATATAATTTATGTTTTTCTTATTAATAGGTTTTATTATATATTCATCAAAGCCTTCTTCAATATAAACTTCACAATTATTTACTCTATCATCTGCTGCTAATATAACTAATTTAATATCATAGCCACTAAAAGATTTTATGGATTTTATTGTTTCAAAACCTTTTTCATTATTATAAATTGTGTCATCTATTATTACCATATCATAAGTTTTATTATCTGATAACTTTATTTTCATATCATTTATACTACTGACAACATCAATATCAGATTTATATGGTCTTAACAATAATAATAATTCTTTTAAACGAGTGTTATTTTTGTGAACAATTAAAATTCGCTTATCTGAAGCATCAAAATACCTTACCTTTAAGCCTTTATTTTCTTCTTTTTGTTCTACCATTACATACGGATCTATAATTCTTTGTCTAATAGACAAAGTCAAATCTTTTCTACCATAATCATCTTTGCTTACATTCAGTTTTGCGTTAAGTAATGAAGCGAGTTTAAGTATTTTATCATATTTAACATTCTCTTTAGTATCATAAAATTCTAATTCATTTAAATAATTAACTTTCAAATCATAAGATTGTTTTTTTTCATATATATACTTATCTAAATTTGAATCTTGAGTTATAAAGTGAAATTTAATTTTGCTAAATCTTCCAACTGTAATAGAATCCATCTTAATTGTTAAATCATCTTTATCGATTATATCTAATATATAATCATAAACTGATAATACAAGTTTTTCTACTTTTGTTTTATCTCCATATAACACACTAGGTACTTTGTTTTCAAATTCCGTTAAAACATTTATTTGCTTATTTTTCTTATCATAGAAAAGCATTTTTCTTAATTCTTCCAATAATTCACTTGAGTCATACTCCTTTTCACTCAATGTAAGACTTCCACTTTCAATCTTCCCTATTTCAAGAAGCCCAGTTGCTCTGTCTACAAAGTCAATATTATATTTTTTAATATACTTTAATTCTTTACTCACTTCATCTAAATCTTGATAATTAACTTTTTTATATCCGAACGTTTGTAATTTACTAAAAGAATTTTTTAATTCATCTGATATTTCATTTAAAGTATTTAATGTTCTATCCCTTGATTCTTCAGCTATCATTTTAGAAAAAGCTAGTTCTTTTGCTATTTTAATATCTGGATTTTCTATTGTATAATACATTAATGTTGTAATTAATGCAAAGCATGTATTTGCAAGTAATAAATTTGGATACAATTTTTGTACTATTGCTACTATTGATAATAACACTACAAAAAATATGATTGGCATATACCCTTTATTTTTTAAATTTTTTAAGTTTTTAATAATATAAATAAACATTATTATCATGTAAAGTGCTGATAATCCAAAAACAACATTAACACTTGGACCATAAGAGTATTTCATACCATTTTCATTATAAAATGAAATAGGCAATAATATTATTGCAATAACGACAAATGCAGTTATAATCCAAAATTTTATATATGTCTTTTTATATGCTTTTTTATAATTAATCAACAATTTATTCTCATTGTTTCTAGTAATAATAAAAACATATTCCATAAAATAACTTAACCAAAACACACACAATATCAAATAAACTTTTAAAGAAATTACAAATAGTGGGATTTTCATATCAATTGGAATAAATGTTATGTAAATCTCTGAAAACAATGATGCAAGAGAAATTAATACTAATTTAGAAAATATTTTGTTTTCACTTGTATTAACCTTTTCCTTAGTAAAGTAAACAATAGCAACCATAATCATATAAAGCATTGATGCTATTGATAAAAATATTGTAGCACTACTTCCCATCCCTATACTCACCTACCTCTATTATAAATTATACCATAGGTTTACATAAAAAAAACAACAAAACTGTTGTCTTTTTTTATTTTTTATTTTTGTAAATATTTAATTACACTATTATATAAATCTTCTCGCTTAACTGGCTTTGAAATAAATTCATCAAATCCAGCATTTAAATATTGCTCTTTTGCTTCAGTTGTTGCATTAGCTGTTATAACAATAATTGGATTGGTAAAATTCATTTCGTATTTTAATTTTCTCATTGTATCTGTTCCACTCATACTAGGCATCATATCATCCATTAAAATTAAATCATATCTAATTCCTGAAGTTATTTTTTCAATTGCAAGTTCACCAGATAAGCAAGTGTCACAATCAAGCCCATAATGTTTTAAATGATTTTTTTCTATATTCAAATTCATATTATTATCATCAACTATCAATATTTTATAGTTATTATTTGATGGAGTTGATTGCTCTATGATTTTTTCTTGTTGATGTATGTTTTCTACACCATCATCAACTATTTTTTGCAAGAAAACTACTGTAAAAACAGATCCTTTTCCCACCACAGAATTAACTGTTATTGTACCTCCAATTATTTCAACTAAGCTTTTCGTAATAGCTAAACCTAGTCCTACTCCATCAATGGTTGAATCTGTAACATCTGTATCTCTTGTGAATTTTTCAAACAATTTATCCATTACTTCTTTGCGAATACCTCTACCAGTATCACTAACAGAAATTATTAATTTACAAGTATCTTTGTTATTTATACACTTAACAGCAAGATTTATCTTTCCTTCATCTGTATATTTAATAGCATTAGTTAATAAATTAGTTACAATTTCTTTTATCTTAGCTTTATCACCATATAATTTTTTTGGTAAATCATCAGCATAGTTTGTTGTAAAATCAATAGACTTATTACCTATTCTTCCTTTTAGTAAATTATATAGTTCATCAAAAGTTTCAACTGGTGAATATTCCTTTTCTATTAAATCAATTTTACCTGATTCAATCTGAGATATATTTAATATTCCTGTTCCTATTTCTAATAAACTATTTGATGCTGTATTTAAGTCTTTTACCGCTTCCCTACCATCTTCTGACAAATTTTCTTCATCTTTTAATAATTCTATTGATCCAACAATAGCATTTAATGGTGTTCTTATTTCATGACTCATACTACTTAAAAAATCTGATTTAGCATTATTTGCCTTTTCAGCACTTTGCTTTGCAAGTTCTAATTGTGCTATTAACTTTAAATCTGGATTTTCTATTGTGTTATACATTAAATAAATGATTAATCCAAACACAGTGTTAGTTAATAATACTTGTGGGTTAGATTTTTGAATTATTGCACAAACAATTAATAAAACAAATAATACTATTATTGGCAAACAATTTTTTTGTTTTATTTTTTTGAAATGTGTTACTAATAGAACAAGAATTATTAATAAATATATTCCTGTTATAGCAAAAACCATATTAACACTTGGTCCACTAGTATATTTTGCACTACCTATATCATTGAAATAAATAGGTAAAAGGAGAATTCCTAAACAACATAACAGATTTATCACTAAAAATATATAATAAATTTTTTTATATTTTTCAAAATTATCTAAATCACTTTTTTTAGCATCAAATACTGTTATTACAAATGTATAATCTATAAATCTTGATAACCATAATATTATAAACACTAAAAAGATTTTTTGTATTATAGAACTTATTATGGAAATATTTATAGTAAATACTATAGCAAGTTCAAAAACCATTGATAAAATTGACAAAATCAATAACTTAGTAAATATTTTATTTTCTAATTTATTGATTTTCTTTTTTCTTTGAAATAAAATTGTTGTAATTATAGTGTAAATCAGTGCAGATATTGTAAGGTATATAGTACCACTAGCACTCATATAATCAGCCTCCTAGAATATTCACGATCATCTTCATTGAATACATTATATCATAAAAAAAACAACAATATCGTTGTTTTTTAATTTTTGTTAATTTTTTTTGTAAAATTAGTGTCATTAAAACTATTTTTTCTTTACTAATTTTTTTGCTGCCTTATTCCTTACTATTGAATTTCCAAGTTCTTCTAATGCTCTAAAGTCTTGTTTATCATTTGGTGTATAAGGGACTTTTTCTATTTGTTCAAAATAAGTTGGGACTTCATAATCAGGTAATTCTTCAACACATTTCTCTTTTATTTGGTCTTTAACTTCATCAAATGATAATGTCTCATCTTTTAGAACTATGAATGCCATTGGCACTGACAAAGATTTTTCATCATCCACACCAACTACAACACAATCTTGTACAAATGGTATAGAACTAATAACCTCTTCTATTGTATCAGGGCTAATCTTAAATGCTTCTTTTCTTATAAGTCTTCTGTTTCTTCCTCTAGGAATAATATATCCATCTTTATCTATATAACATAAATCTCCTGATTTCACCCATTGTTTTTCTAATTCATCTATTACTTTTATTTTATTTGTTTCATCAGGGTTATTTAAATATTCAACAAAAAGATTATCAGAAGATATATATAATTCTCCAATTTCTCCTTGTGGTAATATCTCCTCAGTTTCTGGATTAACTACTTTAACTTCTATTCCTTCCATAGGTACCCCAATACTACCAGGTTTATTGGCGTACATAGGACTAACTATTGTAGCACCTAAACATTCGTTGTTACCATAACCATTGACTATGACTTTGTTAAAAGTTTGTTGCATTTCTATTAGTTCATCTGCACCAATTTTATCTCCACCAGATACAAATACTTTGGCTCTATCAATTCCTGTTAATACTCGTTTTAACTCTTTCATCTTTTGTTTCAATTCTTTTTTTGCCTCTAATGAGTTATCCTTTTCTAATTCGGTTATACTTTTATTTAATTCTATTAATTGTTTGTACATATATCTATAATGCAATGGTGCTGCTAAAGATATATCAAATTTTCCTAAATCATTATATACTGTGTTCTCATCTATAAAGGGATTCATTTCTGCTTTCATTGTAAATGCCATACTAGCATATATAGAGTTCCCTAATCCATATATAATAAATGGTGGAATTGAAATGTGCATTGTATTTCCTTTATAAAAAGGTAAATCAGTATAAGCCATTTTTTGTACAGCAGAGTTAAAATTATATTCTGTATGAACAATTTGCTTTGGTTTACCTGTACTACCACTAGATTGTACTATTAAAGATGGTCTATCCTTTTCAAATGATACTGGAGTAATTAAATTATTAGTATCAACATTTTTAATAAAATCATTGAATCTAACAAATCTTGGATCATTTGGCAATACTATTTTTTTACCATCTTTCTTATCCTTTAACATAGCTAGCACTTTTATTATAGGAGATAAATAATCTTTTGGTGAGCTTACAACAACTTTTTTGACATCAGTTTCATCTATTATTGATTCTATTAATGGAAGCATATCTTCAAACACTATTATTGTTTTACAATTACCGCTGTTAATATATCTTAATACATCTTTTGGTTTAGATCTTAAGTCTATCCAAGACATGGTAGCTCCAATTTTGGAAAGAGATAACAATGACTGTTGAACTATAGGCATACTTATAGTCAATATTGCCACGTTCTCCCCATCTTTTATTCCAATATTATGGAAAGCTTGAGCTAATTTGTCTGCTGATATTATTAAGTCATTGTAACTCATATCATTTCCCATAAAACCTGTTGCTTTTAAGGCTAAATCATCCTTACTCTCACTTGTTACCAAAGAATACATAGTTTGATTTAAGTCAAAATCTTTAATTGGTTTTTTTCTGTGATACTTATCATATCCAAAATTAGAATTATTGCTAATCATAAACATCCTCCTAACTTATTAGAATTATTTAATTTTATAGGTATTATAAATTTTCTATAAACCCTGTAAATATTGACTTAAACTCAATTTATCAATATATTCAAGACAATTTATTTTTTCTTTATAACCTTAAAATTTTCTTTAAAACTTTAACAGTTTTATAAATATAATTCCATCATAAGTAAATAATAATCAAGTTTATTTCTGTCTGGAACTATATTTAATTTTTTATAAAATTCCGAAATATATTTTTCTCCAAAATTTCTTCTGATTGATTTTTCACAAATTGCAAGATCAAACCACTTATCAGCAATACCACATTCTCCAACATCAATAAAGCCAGAAAATTTGTCATTAGAAGAAAAGATATTTGGCAAACTTGTATCTCCGTGAGAAAAACACAACTCCTCTTCAAATTGATTATTGATAAGATAATTTAACAAGCCTTCTACATTTCCGAATCTTTCTAACGTTTCACTCTTTAAATCTTCATTTTTGATTAGACCTTTTTCTACATTATTTTTTATTAGAGATAATTTGTACTTATTTGAAACATTGAAAGGACAATCAGAAATATCTACAGAATATATATTATCAAAAGCTTGTTTAATTATTTCCAAAGCTAACATTGGATTATTTAGGTATTTTTCTGAACATACCATTTCTCCTGGAATAGCCTTTGTTATTAAAAATTCATTTTCTGTTTCATTATCAAATAATACAATTTCTGGAACTGACAATTTGCTATTCAACCAATTTAAAGCATTAAATTCTTGTGTAAGTAATCCTTTTTTAGCTATTTTTAAAAAATATATTTTGCCCTTTTTTTCAATTCTTACTACTTGTGAATCAGAACATCCAATACTGATTTCACTTAGATTTGCATTTTTTATAAAACTTTCTACTTTTTTTGTAAGTTTATATTTGAAATTCATCTAAACAACTACCTACCTTTTCTACCGTGATTATTGCTAGTAGGGAGCTCCAACTTTTTTACTTTTTGCTCCTTATAATAATCATAATTTCCCAAGTATTCAGTAAATTTTTGATCCTCAATATTTATCACACGCTCAGCTAACTTGTTTATAAAGTATCTATCATGTGAAATAAAGAATAGAGTACCACGATATTCACTTAATGCTTCTTCTAATATTTCTTTAGTATCAATGTCTATATGGTTTGTAGGCTCATCTAAAATTAATAAGTTAGCCTTCTTCTGAATTAATTCAAATAATTTTAAACGTACTTTTTCTCCTCCTGATAACGTACCTACTCTTTTAAAAACATTTTGACCATAGAACAAGAACTTTGCAAGAGATGCTCTTAAATACGTTTCTGTTCCTTCATAAAACTTTCTCGATGTTTCCAATACAGTCGCATTTTCATCTTCAAATCTTATTTCTTGTGGAATATAACCTATGCTAACATTACTGCCCAATTTTATTTCACCTTGACAAATGCTATCTTCATTACCTAAAACTGCTTTTACAAATGTAGATTTTCCTGTTCCATTTTTTCCCATCAAACATACTTTTTCACCATATTTTAAATATAAGTCTGCTCCATCCAATAGTATTTTATCACCAGCTATAATTCCCAAATCTTTAGCGACTAATACATCTTTACCAGAGCGACCATTAATTTCGAAATCTAATGGTAATTGTTTTTTTGATTCTGGTCTATCTAGCATTTCCATTTTTTCTAATTTTCTCTCAATACAAGCAGCTCTTCTAAAAAACCTAGGATTATCACCACGTTCTCCCCATTCTTTTAATTTTTTTACAGCAGCTTTCATTGCCTCAATTTGTTTTTGTTGTGTTTTATATTCATCAAATTCTGCTAATGCACGTCTCTCACTTTCTTCTAAATAGTATGAATAATTTCCATGATATACATCAGCTTTCCCTTTGTCTATTAGAATTGTTTTTGTTGCTACTTTATCCAAAAAATATCTATCATGCGAACTAATAATTATAGTTCCCTTGTAATTTGATAAGAACTGTTCAAACCACTCTAAAGTATCAATATCCAAGTGATTTGTAGGCTCATCAAGTAGTAAAATCTCTGGATTACTAATTATTAGTGAAGCCAAATTAACTATTGTTTTTTCTCCTCCTGATAAAGTATTAAAACTTCTAGTAAGCATTTCCTCAGAAATTTTAAATCCATTACAAATTTTACCAACTTTTTCATCTATTTCATAACCACCCATATTTGAAAAATGATCTTGTAACTTTCCATATACTTTTAAAACAGAATCTAGTTCATCAGATGTGATACTACCAAGTTTTTCCTCATATTCTCTTAATTTTTTTTCTAATTCAAATAAATCTTTAAAGCTTCTCAATAGTATATCTCTAACAGTAACATCATCAGCTACTTTAGGTGGAATTTGAGATAATAATCCGATTGTAGCTCCCTTTCTAGTTGAAACCATTCCTTTATCTAATTTTTCTTCTCCAGAAATTATTTTAAATAGTGTTGATTTCCCACATCCATTTGGTCCGATTAAGGCAATTCTTTCTCCAGTTGTAGCCTCTAAATCAAACCCATCCAAAACATTTTTAAAGCCAAAACTTTTACTTGCATTATTTACACTTACTTCTATCAAAGTAATCACCTCTTTCTTTTTAAAATAAAAACTCAAAATTATTATACCACATAAACCCTTTTTTTTGCTAAAAAGGACTATAAAATGGTATTAATTTAATCATTTTTTAATAAATCTATTAGCTTTTTTAGATTTTTTACCTGATTTTCTATATTCACATTTCTAGTTCGTACTAAAATAAAATAATAATGTGTATTTTCATTATATTTTATACATTTCTGACACATAGGCAAATCAATTAATTTCACATCATGTTCAAATTGAAATTCTAATGTACTTTTTTCTAAAATTTTTTTTATTTTTTCAAAAGTTTTTTGATTCTCTACCCACATAGGAAATCTATGCCAAACATTACCACTATTTTGTTCATAATTTATATATTTTATTGTTTTTTGATTAAGTAATACATTTGAATATTCTCTCGCACATAATCTTTGCACATTAACTATTTCGTTAGCTTTTTCTAATAAATAATCTAATTTTATTTCTTTACATAATGGATACGCATACGATAAGATTATTCCTTGCTTTTCCCTACTTTCATTATCACAAAAATCAATTTCCTTAAAGATCTTTTTATTATCAAAAAATAATCCACCACCTATTCCATAACTAATAGGTTTAGTCGATCCAAAGGAAGTAACAACAATATCACTGTCAATTCCTATATTGTTCATTCCGTTATTATCTTTAAGATTCCATGCTTGAGCTACATCTTCTATTATTTTTATATTTAACTTTTTATATTTTCTTTTACTAATATTATTCAATATTCCAAACTGATGAACCAACAATATACAATCTATTATTTCCTTGTCAATCACCACATCTATATCATCATTTGTAAAAAACAAACCATTATTTGGCGTTTTTATAACTGGCACTAATCCTAGCTTCAGAACTGTATTAATAATTGAATAGCACACATTAGACGAAATTAATACTTTGGATTTCCTTTTTAATTTCAAACTTTTTAAAGCAACTTCAATAGCTAAAGTACCTGAATATGTTATAATCCCATATTTTTTATTAAAATATTTTGCCAATTTACTTCCTAATAAACTATTATAATTCATTTTATCCTCCTGCAATGATAGATGTGTTTATGTTTTAAAATCCCTTCTCCATAACCATCATCTATTTTAACGAGTGATAAATTATTTGCTTCCAAACCTTTTAATAGTAAATCTTTGTCATAATAAGTATATTTTTCTTTTTCAAGAACCTCTCTATTTTTATCAGACAATTTATATCTTACTAAAAATTCAATAAAATCCTTATATCTCTTTGAAGTATAATATACTTCAACATTTGAATTAACAGAATTGCAAAATGTTTTAAATAAAAACTCGTCTTTTTTCTCAACTTTATTATTAAAATTTTCAGAAACATCAAATAAACACACTGCATCTTTATTCATGGTATTTCCTAGTTTATTAAATATTTCATTAATTTTCAAATAGTCTCCTCCAAATTGAATAGTACTGTAAGGAAAAATTATTAGATCATACTCATCCAAATGGTTAAAGTCTACAAAATCAGTGTATATTATACTAGGCTTTTTACTTTTTACATTTAACAATTTTAATCTTTCTAAATCAAAATCAAGAGCAGAAACGTTTACATAATCAGACAATGGAATTGCCACTCTACCAGTACCAGCACCAACTACTAAAACATTATTAGCTGAATATTCATTTAATTGATTAATATAATAATCAATGTCTTTATTTTGATCTTTCAAAACGTATTTGTTATAAAAATCATACATCAATGCTAAAATTTCATTATCAGACATATAAGGCTCACCTACTTTTCTCCATAGTCATATAGATTAAAATATGGTTTATTTTTTGAATTCCAATGCAAATTGTAAAATCTACTCTGATAAGCACCAAATGATATATTCCAGTCTTCTATACTTTCAAACACAGAACCCTCAAAATCAATATATTTGACAATTTTGTTATTTATTAAATATTCAAATATTTTGTAATATAGAAAAGCAATTGCAACATCATCTTTTTCTTTTTCATAATATGAATACATTATATAGGCTGTTTCTTTATCCCAAGCAATATGAACACCACCAAGAACATTGTTATTTTCCATTGCTACAAAGCACATACCTCTTCTTTTTTTAATTGTAGTTTTTATATATTTTTCAACATAATCAGAAGTCGTCTCAAAACCATATTTTTTTTCCCACTTCATGGCTTCTTTTGAATCAAAATAACTATAATCACTATCAACAACAAATTTTATATTTCTTTTAACAGCTTTTTTAATATCCTTTTTTCTATCTCCACCAAAATTTTGATATATTACATTTAAACCTTTTGTCAAATCTAATTTATAAGTATATCTAACTTCTGGCGTAAATCCAGAACGAATAAATGGCATAATATCAGTAATTTTATTATCTAAAGAAAATTGTATATCATCATAATTTTCTTGAAGATAATTGCATAGCACTTTTTCCACTTGTCTGATATAACGAATTTGATTTCTACCTTCTCTTGGCAAAGAAAATAATACTAAACCACCATAAGGGATATACATTGTACTTTGTGTAATAGTTTTGGGAGTGCTTTTAAATATTGGCATAAATCCTTGTAACTCTTTCGCCAAATTATATATTTTCAAAATTTTAAAACTGTCCTTTAATTTTAAAAACCAACTATAAGAAAAACAAGTTCCATTAAAACTATTATCAATCATGTCATCTATATTTTCTATATCAAATATATTTCCCAACTCTATATACATAATATCACTCCTTTTTATAAACGATTATATGTTTTCTCATAATATAATCATTTTTTAACTCATCATAAGTTTTATTTCTTCTACCCCAAAAATCAATTAATAACTTATTATCTAAGGAGTATAAATATTCAAGATGATAGAAAAGACAATAAAATCCTGCATAATATTTTCTTCCTAAATTTGAAGCTCCCCATTTAACTGCATACCAACAGTCACCACTTCTAAACATTAAAGAATATGCTAAAGGATTATTTTTCTCATCACAAACAACAATTAAATTGCTATGTTCTTTATCAATAAGAAAAAATGGTAAATATTGTAAATCCTCACGATCCAAACTTTTCATATCTGAATGCTCATCTTTTTTCCAAGAATTATAATCTATTTGCAAAACATAGTTCCATAACATCAAAGAATCACAGTTAATAGAATTATAAAAATTTAATTTTTCTTTTTTATTACAATACATTTTATAATTTTTTGAAATTTGAGAATGTGGACAAATACTAATATATTTTTTTAAATTTCCTTCATTAAGTACTAATCTAGGTGCTTCCCATTCATCAATTATTTGATATTCAAAATTATTCTTAATAGCCCATTCTTTGAGCTTATTACTTAGCACCGAATCATTAATATAGTTAAATCTTATTTTTTTATTATTTTTAATTTCTTTTTGCATTATTTTTAATTCGTCATTAGTAATATCAAATTCAAAAAAATGCTGACATTTTAAAATATTTTCACTTTCATAAAAATATAAATTGCCAATTTTTTTTATTTGTTCCAACGGATACCTTAAAATAAAAGAATTGTTCCAAATATTAGAAGTACTAAAATTCATTCTGGTATTCCTTTAATTTTTTTATTATGTATTTAATATGTTTACTTTTTAAAGAGGCTGACAAATTAAACCAAGCAACCCTTTGAAATAAATTTTTTGTTTTGGAACATTTAGTTTTTTTGTAGTTAGTAATATTGTAAGGAAATTTTGATATATGCCAAGACTGTTGTTTTTCGAATGTATCAAAATCCATTATCAAATGACTACAATAAACATCAAAGCCTATGCCATTAATATTCATAAATTCTATAAATTTTTTACATTCTTTTTCTGTTTTGAATTCTATTGCAATGCTTGAATACACAGGAACTGTTTTTGAAACATTTTGTCTCAATTTATAAAAAGAATTATCTATGTTATTTACTATATTGAAGTAAGTTTTTCTTTGCTTGTTTAAAATTTTATTTATCTTTTCTAATTGTGCTAATGCTACAGCACTTTGTAATTCAGTCAACTTAAAATTTTCACCATAAATTGTTTTTCCATTTTGCCAAGTTGGATAATCACATCCAACTCTATATCCACCATTATCATGATACATTTTCGCCATTTGATATATTTTTTTATTGTTAGTAGCTAAAAAACCACCCTCACCACAAGTTATCGTTTTTCCAGCTTGTAAACTAAAAGCACTGCAATCTCCAAAAGTTCCTATTTTTTTACCATTTATGCTTGAGCCAAAAGCTTGAGCTGCATCTTCTATAACTATTAAATTATGCTTCTTTGCTATTTTATTGATTTTTAGCATATCACATGGTTGACCTTGTATATGAATTGCTAAAATAGCTTTTGTGTTAGGTCCTATATTTTCTTCTATTTTATTTGGATCTATATTCATGGTTTCATCTATATCAACAAATTTAGGAACAGCACCACACGCTAAGACGCTATTGGCTGATGCAATAAATGTAAATGGTGACATCAATACTTCATCTCCAGGACCTATTCCATTCGCAATACATCCTAATTTTATAGCAGCACTCCCATTAGAACATGCTAAGACATATTTTACTCCTAAATATTCTGCCATTTCTTTTTCAAATCTATCAGTCATGTATAGTAAATTTGGTCCATGGTATCTAAATAAACTTTTACTTTTCAAAACTTTTTTTACTAATTTTAATTCCTCATTTCCTATATAATGAGTTCCTAAAAAAGGATCATTTGGTATTTTCATTCATCTTCACCACCTTTATTTTCTGTATAAATTGTCTTTGCAATATCTGATGATGCACTCTTTGAAAAATTATTAATATAATCTTTTCTAGTTTCAAAAAAGGCATCTTGCTTTTCAATTAAAAATTCTTTCACTACTTTACTCACTTTTTCTGTATAATCATTTTTTAAATATTCTTTTATATTTGATACAACTAAATTAACACCTGTTTCTTCATCTAAAAACTTAGGAATTTGTTTGTAAAATTCAAAATTATCCCAGTTTAGTGCTTTAAAGCCGAAGTTTTGTTTTTTATAATATTCTAGCTGTTGCAGTTGGCTATAATTTATAGCTGGTAAATACATTATATTTTTATATTTTCCAACAGTTTCAATAAAATTTCCCAAACCAGATGCTAATATACAATGAGATGATCTTTCCATTTCTAATAAATAAGCCTCATGAGATAAAGTGCATTTTTTAATTTTTTTTGAAGATTTTTTCAATTTAATACTATTTATAACACCACTTCCACCACATATAATGATTGAGTCAAAAGAATTAACCAGTTCAGTTGATAATATTTCATTTAATAATTTATTATAGAAATCAACAATCAATGAATGTTCTAATAGAAATGATTCAGCACCACCGAGATTAATAATTATTTGATTTTTGGTTGAACATTTTTTTACTTCAATTTTTCTTACTGGTCCAACAAAAATTGGATTTAAAATTTTTTTGCCAATTTTGTTAAAATTTTCTTTTGATGGTATTATTTCAGATATAAAATATTTTTTTACAGTTAATAATCCATCTGGTATTTTATCCCACATCCACATCAAATTATCTACATAATAAGTATTTTTTATGCCGTTTTTTAATGCAAATATTGCTCCATTTACATTTTCTGATGATAAAAATATATGATATTTTTCAAAGATACTTTTACTTTTTTCTAAACTCATAAAATCATAAGTATCACATAGATAATAATTTTCAAAGTATCCACTCATTTTTGCTTGTTCCATAGCTATACCAGAACCAATAAAATCCAATTTAACATCATTACATTTTTTTAGTTCTTTCACTATATTTAAGCCTGTTGTAATCGGTCCATAACCGAAGCTTTCAGCTGAAACTAATATTTTCATAATTCTTTTTCCTTTTCTTTTAATAAGCATCTATTAAATTGGCAATTTGCTTCGTCACATTTGGTTTTGCAATCTAATTCACTATTAATAAGTTTTTTTCTTAAGTTTTTTCTTTTTTCTCCATTCCAAATTTCTTTAAATGTTTGTACTTTTAAATCACCAATTTTATATATTTTTCTATCTCTATGAATACTACAATCACAAGGATAAACAAAACCTGTCGGTGCATCTACAAATGAACAAAATGACGGATATAAGCATTTCAAATCAATATTGTTATATCTATCTCCTAGACTGCTTACTTTATTATTAAAAAAATCAATATTATCAGAAAGAAATTCTAATCCCAAAGAATTTGCTAAATTATTATAATAGTCCAATTTATTATTATAATTTTCAATTTGGTCCTCTGTAAAAAACAATGCATCATAATCCTTTATAACAATTGGATTAATGTAATCAAAATCAAAAGTCTTTTTCATCATTATAAATTTTTCAAAATCATCTATATTTTTTTTATTTAATACATGATTTAAAACAATTTTCACTTCAGGCATATACTGCTTTATTAAATTAATATTCGAAGTAACTTTATTCCATAATCCTTGCGTTCTTCTCAATGTATCATGAACTTCTGGTATGTGGCTATCAATCGAGAAAAATATAGCAACTATGTTGTAATTAGACATTTTTTTAATCTTGGTTTCATCAATATTAAGACCATTTGATATTAATATTATTTTTATTTTTTTTTGTGTACAATAATCTAAATATTCAAATATATCATCATTTACGAATGGCTCACCTCCACCAGTAAAATGAATATATTGTGTGCCTAAAGATGCTAACTCATCAATCAATGAAAAAACATTTATATTACATTTTTTCTCTTTATTTGTTCTTACTTTGCAAAATACACAATTGGCATTACATATATTTGACAAAGACAAATATACATAAAACGGTTTTTCATAATATTTAATTATTTCACGAGGAGATTTGTCTATCAACTTTAAATACATTTTTTATTGCTCCTCTCTTAATTTTAATTCTTGATCTATTATTGCATTAATCTTATTTAACATTGTTAAATTTAAAAATTCATTACATTTATGATAATGCGTTTCAGTTAAAGTATTTAATCCCATTAGAACAGGGGAATATTCAAAACCATCTTCAACTAAAATATGCATTTTTTTCTTCATAGCTGATGCCCAACCTAGTTCTACGTGAACTCCACCTGATATACCATTCGAATTTTTGTTTCCTGGAATAACAATTAATACATCACTTGACTTAACACCTTCAAAATCGCTTCTTGTACATTCCTCTGGACCTTTATGATTTAGCCCCCAATTTTCTCTTTTAATTGCTAAATAGTACTCACATCCTTTTTCTTCTAAATTTTCAACAAGTTTGTTGAAGAAAGTTTTATATTCATCTTTAATTTCATATTTGTTATTTTTACATAATCCCGTAAAAGGACACGAAATAAATACTTTCATTAATTTACCTCCTCTTTTGTAATAATTTCTTGCATATTTGTTCTTCTGTTGGTTTATTTGAATTTATTTGTTCTCTAATAGAATTTTTCAATAATTCATAATCAGTGCCATTCTTTATATCATTGTAATACTCATTTGTAGAAATATTGAAAACATCACAAATCATTTCACCACTGTAATTTAATAATGTAGCCAAATCAATAAATACTTTTCCAATATTATCTCTTATAGTATCTTTTGCATAAATAGCATCTGTACCATCATAATTAATAAACTTCATATAATCATAAAATCCTGAGACTCTTTTACCTGTTTCCAAATCATATACGTAATAACCTTCACCAGAATTATTACTTCTAATTATCACGCTTTTTTTTGAACTAGGTTCTACTAGATTTCCTAGATTCGAATTAATCACTGAAATTCCAGATTTTTCGGTTCGAATGTGATTATAACTAGGTATTTTATTTCTTTGATTTCCAATATTTATTGCAATCATATAATTATTTTCTCCACAATTTATAGTATCAAGAATTTCTCCATTTTTAGCTAAAGCTCCAAATAACATTGCCATATTTACTTATTTCTCCTAAAATCTTTTTTTAATGATAATAATTTATTTGTCAAAGACGTTTCCTCTATACACAAATTATTATCAATTCCTTTACCTATCATTCTTCCATCTGAATTAAAATTCCTATGAAAATCACTACCAACAGACTGTAATAAATTAAATTTATCTGCTAACTGCATTAAATACAAGCTATCACCTACACTACAATCGGATTGATAGACTTCTACGCCGTCTATTCCCAAGTCACTTAATTTGGATATTATATTTGTTACCTCATCACTAGTAAGTTTATAAGCCATTGGATGTGCTAAAACAACAAAACCATCGGCACTATGTATGGCATCAATTACTCTTTGAACTTCCAAATCATAATCTGGTCCATAACTGAATCTATTATTTTTGAAATAATCTCTATAATAATTAATATCATCCATTGAATAATTATCTTGTTCTAAACATTTTATAAATTCTCTATCAAACCAACAATATCTTTCCATATTGATTCTAGATAGACTATCTTCTGGTAAATTTAAAAGCTTCATTTTTGCAAAATTTAGTAGTTTGATATGTGCTGCAACTCGTTTCTCTTTCATTTCCTGTAATAAATTCAGCATTTTGATATTATTTTCGTCAAATCCATAACCAAGAATATGAAGTTTAATCTTTTTATTATTTAGCATAATATAAGATGAAAACTCAACACCTGCTATGCCATGCATTCCAAATTTTAGGTTTTCCTTAAATTCTGGCAAACCACAAATTGAATCATGATCACTGATTGCAATAAGACTTGTATCATTTTTACTTGCCATTTCAACTATTTCTTTTGGTGAAAAATAACCATCGGAATTAGTTGTGTGAATGTGTAAATCAATATAATTTTTATCCATTTTTTCCCACCTAATCTAATTATAATGTTTCTTTTATTTTTTTACCAATACCAATTATTTATATACTATAAGTAATAATTATAATAGAAAAAAACAGGTTCAACATTCTGAATCTGTTTTTCTATTAAAATATTTTATTAATTCTAAAACTATACTGCTATTATATTTTTTATGGTAAGCGATACTTAATGGTGTTACTATGTTATCAATATCAACTTTTATTTCATATAAATTGCCAGATTTTAAATCATCCAAAACGAACTCTTTTATCATCCAACCAATTCCTATTCCTTGATTTATAATTTCTTTTGATATTGATGAGGAATTTGCTTCAATTAATGGCTCTAGTAAAATATTTTTTTTATCAAAAAAATAATCAATCATTTTTCTGTTGTAAGTAGTGGAACTCGGTAGAATTAATGGATATTTTATTAGTTCGTCAGGGGTTATTACTCCTTTTTCTGAGAGAGCCTTATATTTTCGGCTACCAACGAAACAACCATCTAAATCCATAACCTTACGAACTTTTATTATTTCACTATCAACATTCGACATATCAGTATCTATAACAATATCAAGTTCTCTTTTCAATAACATTTTCAACATTTCATCCGATTTTTTATTAAATATTCTAATTTTGACATTTGGATATCTTTCATTAAATTTTTTGAAATAATTTACAAAGTAGAAAGTACCAACATGAGTAGGAACACCTATGTTTATAACTTTTTCTTGTGATGCTTTAATTTGAGAAATTAAATTTTCATTTGATTTTGCTAAATTAACTAAATGCTCGGCATAATAATATACAAGTTCTCCAACTTCTGTCAAATTAATTCCTTTATTTGAACGCTGAAAAAGTTCAACATTTAATTGATCTTCTAATTTTTTTACTGCTTGTGTAACTGCTGGTTGTGATATACATAGTTCTTCAGATGCTTTTGTGAAATTGTTACATTTTGCAACAATATAAAAGGTTTTATACAAATTTAAATCTACATTATACATTTTATCCTCCTTACATAATATAATTTTATTACAAAAAAAGGGAACCTAAAATCAGGTCCACCTCCTCCAAAACATAAACAAAATATCAAAAATAAAACTTTTTAAAACTCAACTAATCATAATTATAACATTTTTTACTTGTTAAGTCAATAAATTAGCGCATCAAAAACAACAAACTTGTTGTTTTTATATTAAAAAGATAATATACATGTATATTTTATAGAATACGATTATTTGACAATATATAACCAATAAAGTTGTTGTGGAGTTATAGATATTATATATAAAAAAATAGCTATTATCATTAGCTATTATATCTTTTATCATTTTATTTAATATTACTTCTGCTCATTATCTTTTTTTCTGGACACTAACAATAGTGATGGATCTATATTCAAACCATTGGCTACTTTTTCAATTGTCTCCAGCGTAGCTTTTCTTCCAGTCCGTTCTATCTCTCCAATATAATTAGTACTTACTCCAGATAGTTTTGCTAAAGATTCTTGAGTCAATTTTAATTGCTTTCTGTAATATTTAACATTTTCCTTAAAGACATCTTTTAAACTCATTATATATCTAACCTCAATTTGTTTTCCATCATATAATACCATATTACAATAAACTATTAAATGTAACATACTATTTATAAATTTAATCTGTGCAATATATATTGATATACTAAACTCTAAGATAGATAAAAAGACAGTTTGATTGCCGATATATTCTCAAAAACTTGACATCCATCTTGAATAGATATTATTATATATACAAAGATGATATGTGAAATTTTAATTACTTAACGGGTCAATTTTAAGTATTGTTTTGCAAATTCATCTTTTTTTCTGGTGGAATATATTCTATTATTTCCTTTGGATCTATTCCACAAGCCACTAATACGTAAGTTATTCTGGCTAAAACATCTTTATCAATTCTAACAATTCTATCCTCATAATATTTTTTTACAATTTCATGATTTAAACCTGTTAATCTTCGCATTTTTGATATTGATATTCCAGCTTTATCCATAGCAGCTCCAATGTTACAAACATAGTGTCCATAATTGCCTAGCATTTCTAATATGTCCATTTTATATTGTCTTTCCAATATTTTACCTCCTTTCTATATACCAGCAATTTTACAATATAATAGTATCACAAATAAGACTTTTAAATTAGGCTCTTGTTTGTTGGTCGTATTTGTGGTATAATCAAAATGTAGTAACGGGACAAATAAGATACATTGTGGTACAATTGATTTGGAGATTAACATCGTACTATAAAAAAGATTGAAATTGCAGTTTCAATCTTGTAATTAAGGATTATCACTCCTTCAAGAAATCATCTAGTGGTTTTTGATACAAAATACTAAACTTAATAAGTAGCTTCAAAGAACATGTTTTATTTAGATCGTCTTCTGATTCAATTCTTCTCAAATAATCATAAGACATATCTAATATTTCTGCTACCTTTGAAAGTGCAATTCCACTTTCATGACGAAACTTCTTGATGTTTCTATATATGATTGGCATGTAATCCTTATTAAGTAATTGTTGAAGTTGATCTTCGTTTTTCACTTAAATCACCTCTTTTTATATTTTCCCATAAAAAGAGAAAAAATAATGTATCTTAATCGTCCCAAATATGGTATCATTAAATTGAGGTGTTTATATACTAGACAATTTAATGACCAAAATAAGCAGTAGTAAATAATAGATTTTTGTAATGCTTCAAACTTTAATTACACAAATCTTATATGACTACTGCTTTTATTATTTTAATCAAATTTAAAAATATTATGTGAAAGGGATGATGATATGAAAAAAAGATTAAAAAATTTTTTTAAATTAAATGTTGGGAAAAAAAATAAAATAAGAAAGGAGTTAATGCTAGGAATGTTAAATGCAAACAATTTTTGTATTGCATATAATAAAAATCAAAATACAGAAATTTGGAATTATATGTTAAGCGAAGATAAAAACAATTTATTTGTTTATGATGAAAATGACATCACTATTTACGACGGGCTTGTTAAAGATGCACCAGATTACATATTTAGGTATGGAGAAATATTTTCAGTTGTTGCGTATGAAGATTTAAACTTAATAGACGGTATTATAAGTAGAAAAAACTTTAATTTGTTAAATAATAAAAATACGTACCGAAAGGAGGAAAAATATTTATGTGGGCAAAAGTAGAATTAAATAACGAGATGGTGGATATTATAAATCACATAAAACAACATAATGAATCTTTTGAAGAAATAAAAAGTATGTTTTTTACTAAAGAACGTTTGAGTAAAGATTGTACCATAGCTGAAACAATTAATTTAACATTAATATTTCAAGAAATAAAAAAATCAGCTATAGACAAGGTTTTACAAAATAAAGAACTAAACTTTCCTGAAGGATTTGTAATAGAAAGACTTATAGCAAAACATTTTAATGAAAAAATACCATCAGTTGAGGAACACTTTAAACAGATAAAAGAAGAATGTAGTTATAGTAAAAAAAGACAAGAAAAAAAATGTAAAAAAATATGTAAGATTTATAATAGTTTTTTAGACAAACTATTATTAAAGAGTGAATTATTTTTTAAAGGAGAAGAAAATGAAAGAAACAACTAAAATAATAAATAATAACGGATACGAAAAAAACAGAAACGATATTAATAAGGAAAATACAATTATTATAAATAAAATTAAGAAAAAAAGGAGAAATAAAAAAATAACAATTAGTATTTTATTCGTCCTAATTACTATTTTAATTATAGCAGATATTTATGTACTTAAAAATAGAAACTGGATTTATAAATTGTATGGTGAAAGTGAAACATTTAAATCTACTAATTCCTTATTTGTTTATGATGGCAAAACATATTTTTTAATGATTGGTAATTTTGAAATTAAAAACCAGGATATTTTAAAAGAAGACATTGAATCAGTTAGACTAATGTGCAATGACAGATTAATAATAGGATCAAATACCTTTATTACTGGAATGGAAAGAGAAAATAAAGGATATAATGAATTATTTCCAAAGGAAGTTGTCAATAACCTTAATGATTGGTACTACGAAATAAAATATAAAAGTGATGATGGCATTAAAACGGAAATATTAAAAATCAATAATAAGGAAATCAGATGATAAAGTTATGACATTAAATGAACGAAAAGAAGAAATAAAAGAAATCGCCCTTAATAATTATTCAAATGGAGCTTCAATATATATGCTAGTAAATAATAATTATTTAGATCATATTATTAATAAAATTAACGATGAAAAAACATATCCAAATACACTATCAGTTGTAAAAAAAGGATATTTAACAGGAAATGAACAATTTGTTGATGTATTAAATGAAACTCTATTCTATTTTAATTCATGTTTTTTGCCATTAGAACATAAAGAAACACATTTTGCCAACTTGTTAGAAAATTACATTCCACAATTTTTATTATGTAAAAAATATTGGGGCAATAATAAATACATTCCGTACTATAGAAAAAACATGCAAAAACTGATTGCCAAAAATTTTTATGAAAACATTAAATATATATACGAAGATTATACTGACTTTTTTAATAATATTAATATAACAAACACATTAACACTAAATACTTCTGAAGAGTTAGAAAAAATAGTTACTCTTATGGAAGAATTTGTATGGTGCAATTGCAAATATAAACAATTTTCTTTAAGTTACCTTTTTACAAATCATAAATGTTACGAAAAAAGCATAAAGAAAAGATACTTTAATAAAAAATTAGATGTAAAAAAAGTAGTATATAAAGACTACTGTATGCACTGGGAAATACTTATTAACCAATACAAAAAAAACATAAATTATGTAAAAAAGTTTCTAAAATAAAAAAACTCATGATGAGTTTTTTTAATAATCCATTCTAAAAGATACTATTGCGTACCAATAATTATTATATTCGTATACACTAGCTGCCATTGCAACAGTATGATCCCTTAACATTGTTGCATTATGTGAAGGACTATTCTTCCACGCAGTTATAAAATCTACTCCTATTGAACCATTTCCTATTATCTCGCCAAAGCCATACCCAGCACCATCATGAGAATAATAAGTAGATAATTCTTTTGCCCTTTTATCAGCTTCTGCTTGTGCTTCAGCTGTAACTGGTAATTCATTCAATCCATTTGCTTTTCTATAAGCATTAATTTGCACAATATATGAATCAGAAACATCTTTTCTGTATCTTGCTGAAGGGGTTTCAGGTTTAGTAGTTGTTGTATTGTTTGATGATTTATTATTAGATATATTATTATCCTGTTTAATAACAGGTGTTGCCTTTTCTATCTCTTTTTTATAAACTGTTATTGTCGCTTTTTTAATAGTCTTATTTCCGTTTGCATCAGTTGCAATCACGTTAATATCATAGTCCCCTTCTTGAGTCAAATCATACTCACCATCTATTGTTATTTTAACTTCAGTTAAATCAGTTGCTTCAAAATATTTTATTAAGTCTACTTCTTCTGAAGTTTGTTCTATTTTAATATTTTCTTCAAAAGTGGTGAACTCTGGAGAAGTAGTATCAACTATTTTAATAATCACTTTTTTAGATACGTTTTTATGCACAATATTAATATTGTAATCACCAACAGTAGGTTTATCATTGTTGATAACTAACTTTTTATCAACAATTTTAAAATCATCTGTCACAATTTTATATTCTGTTATATTCTTAATAGAATCAGCATCTTTAATATAATTAGATACATCTGCACTTATTTCCTCTCCTAATTCATAAGTAAATTCTTCTTTTTTTAAAATAATTGTATTAGATTTTTTATGTATTATAAATAATAATCCTACTAAAAATACAACTATTAAACAAATAATTACTAAAACTACTTTTTTCTTCATTTTACTCCTCCAACTTCTTATGTCTTTAATGTGGAAGAATCCACATTAATAAATACTTCTATTTAATCAAGTTGAAAATGATATGTTTTCTCATATATAAACTCAACTTGATTTGAATAAACAGCAAGATAATAATACGCCCGTGCTTTATATCTTCTAACTGTTCTTTCATCTTTTTGGATTTTATTAGATATTTCTCTATCGCTTAATCCATAAAAACATTTCCACTTTAAAAATTCACCAATAGTTTTATCCTTTTTTTGAATTTTCAATACATTACGGATATAACTTCCTGTTTGATCATCAATCCAAGATAAACGATCTAACAATTTAACTTCTGAAGAATTGCCACCTTTCTTATTTTCTGAAAACATAACAAAACTTGCTGAATTAAATGGGGTGTTCATTGCTTGTTTTAATCTTTTTTCTACTAACGGTTGATATAGATCACAAATTTCCTTTCCGTTTTGTGATGTTCTATCCAAATCTATCTTTGATATTATTATATCATCAAATAGTTTCATTATTCACTCTTTGTTTCGTCATTTTCTTCAGAAACTGAGATTTTGTGAACATTTACTGCTTTATTCATCTCTTCATCATAATCAAATTCTACTATATCATTTTCATCTAATGTTTTAAATCCTTTCATCACAATATCTGAAAAATGAACATATATATCTTGCTCCTTTTCACTTGATGATATGAATCCATATCCTTTCTCACTGCTAAACCATTTTACTTTTCCTTGCATATTTTCTTTCCTTTCCTTTCTTTTATTTCATTACTACCTACTGCTATATCATATAATCTATCAATTCTGTTCGTTAATTGATTGATTATAGTCATTAAAACACTAAATACTACTAATAAATAAAAACTACTCATTAAACTTTTTAATGCTACAAAGTTATAAATTAACAATGCACTAACAGGTAGAAATAACAAACTACTCACTAAAATACAGAAAATTTTATTTAATGAATATCTTTGTTTTCTACTTAAATATAGAACTACAAATAAAGTTATAATAAAAGTGACAATATAAATATCTAAAATAAACTTTTTAAAATCAACATAGCTCAATAATGTTAGTTCTTTTTCACAACAGATATATTTATCAAATAAACAGAAGATACTATTTGTTGTTAATATTATACAATAAAGTATTAACCCTAATATTAATAAGTATTTGATTATTTTTAATATTTTAGATAGCTTATAATAAGTTCTCATTCTTTTATTATTTCCTTCGTCACACCAATACTTCTCAGAACTTTCACTACACAAATCTTCATAAATTTGTTTTATTTTTTTAATACTGTCCCCTCCTTTTCTAATTCCAACGAAATGGATAAAGCTCTGTCTATTAGTTTCATAGTTTTCTCATCTAAAGTTTTAATATAAGAAATTATTTGCTCCTTTGAAATAGTTAAAACGCACTCGCACAATGCCATTTGGTTTTTAGCAGTTATAACATGAACAGGTAAATGTGTTTTTTTGAGTTTAGTTGTTAATGGTACAACAATTATTGTAGGAGAAAATGTATTTCCTAAATTATTTTGAACAACCAAACATGGACGTCTTCCGAACTGAACATGTGATGATGTATTTTTTAATTCTACATCATATACCTTTCCTCTTCTAATTTCATTCATATAAAATAACTCTTAACTACACATTCAATCTCTAAAATATAATAAGCATCACGAGGATATTTTACTTTTCTTCTGGGTTTATGAAACATATCATCATATACAATACGTAATATACAAGGATACCCCTCTTTTCTTAATAATTGTAAAATCTTTTCCCTTCCTAATTTTTTTACTATTTCTCTACCACAGCAACAGTTTCCATACTTTCTCAGATGATACAAAATCCATTTAGGAATGACAGTATTATCATCAGAAAATCTCATAACAGTTGCTCCTCCCATAAAACTGATGAACTAAATTTAAACTACCTTTATTAAATCTACTGCAAAGTCACTTCTGACATCAAAACATTTAACCTCATCAATACCATCAAACAAGTAATAAATAGTATTATTACAAATCTTAATGATGGTAAGAAAATAGCCGTGATCTTCAGATAATGCATTATAAATACGATACCTTTCTTTTTCTTTAAAAATCACTATCACCTCACTTTACTTTTTTGATACAATGTTTACACTAGTAAACGATATGATTAAAAAAAATAAAATATATACTACTAGAAATTTACTACATAAAAACACTTCAAATTACCTTCAGCATTATACCACACCACCTCCAAGCTACTTTCAAAGTCGTTTACACTAGTAAACACTTTCTATTAAAATAATAACCTTTATTTTTATAAAAGTCAATACCCTATTAAAAAAATCATATTCAAATAAATTGCTGTATAGTTTTTCTATACAGCCGATACTCATTTCAATCCTTAATAGATTTAACATAATTTTCTAAATTAAATAATGTTTTATCCAGTTTGTCTTCGTCTTCAATTGAAATAGTACCGATAGTACCAATTAAATTAAATAATTGTTCCATTTTTACTACCAAAGAATTACAATTCATTAAATCATTAATAGTTTTATTGTAATTTTCCTCTAACTTGTTTAATTCTTGTACAACGTATTTCATTACTTCACAAGGAATATCTTTTCCCTCATTTAGATATTCATTTACTACTGCTAAAACTACTTCTACTTCATTTCTTTTTTCTTTGATCATATATACTTTCCTTTCCCATAATTGGCACTACATTTAGTGATGTCTTATCCTTAAGTTTATTTAGACACACTTCTAATATCCGAATTGTAGATTCATCATCCAATTGGGTAGATAAAGTAAAATCTTTCTCACCTTCTACTACGAGAATTTTAATACTTTTTACTTGTCCTACTGAAGACTGTCGTTTATACAAAATTTCACCTGCCTTCCTTACTATAAGTCAGGATGAAAACATCACCCTAATCATATATGTCATCTTATACAACCTCCTACTACAAAAATATAACTATGTTATATAAAAATAATTTTATCAAAAATATATTAAATTGTCTACTAGTATGAACAATATAGGATAATATTTTTTATAAAAATGTTTATACTAGTAGACATTTTTATAAAAAAAGAGTAAAATAATATTGAAATCAATTTTTTATGAAAGGAGATAAATAATGAGTAGGGAATCTGCTGTAAGACTTATTTTGATTGAATATTTAGAACTACATAATATGAGTTTATCAGAATTCGGGAGAAAATCAAAAGTAAACAAAGCAACATTAAGTAAACTACTAAATAATAAATATGGTAAGATAGGAATATCTGGTGTAATTTTAGGACTTATAGCAAATGGTATGTGTATGGATTTGCCTGAACTAGAAGAAAAGATTATTGAATATCAAACTGCATACCAAAATGGTGAAGTAAAACCAAAAACGTATACTGATAAAGACAAAATGATTGCTCTTATATCCGATAATATTAAAAAATTAGATGTTGAAGAATTAAAAATTCTACATAGCATTATTTTAGAAGTTGATAAAAAAACTCTAAAAAGTTTAGACATAATAATTAAAAATATGAAAAATATGCAATAGAACATATTTTTTATTTTTTAATATGATATTTCATAGTCATCGTAAAAATCCCTATCATGCTCTTGTTCTTTTTCTTTAAACCATCCCAGTTCTTCATCCCATTCTATTTCATTTTTATCAAATCTATCAATATTGTTTATGATAGATTTTTTTAAATATCCAAATTTATTATCTATAATCTCATTATTTTCATCTAAAAAATGTCTTTTAACTACACTTGATGTAATGTAATGCGTTATTGTCACTATATTTGTAAATTCATATTGTTTTAATAACTGTTTAAATAATTTATCATACTTATAGAGTTCTATATCATCATCTTTTAAATATTTTCTTTTAATCAAATCTTTGGTAATAGAATGGTGTGTTTTATTTGAGTTTAAATTATCTGATTTTAAAGATTTTTTTTCATTTATGGTTTTATCTATTTTATCTATTTGTTCTTTAGTATTTTCTTTATTAGTATTTATTTGTGTGCCTTTTTCGGTATCTCCTTTAACGGCATCTCCCTTTTGGGTATCTGGATGATTTTTTTCTAATACATTAACAGGAATTTCTCTAATTATGTAATCATACTTATAATACCCTTTTTCTCCTCTGCCTTGTTCTCTTACCACATATCCTCTATTTATTAATTCACTCAGTATATTTCTAATTGCTTTTTTGCTTTCTTTACTAACAGCAACTAAACCATTCAAAGAATAATCCCAGTCCTCTGGTAAACTAAGCATGAATGATAATAACCCTTTCGCTTTGTATGATAAATTTCTATCTTGTAAATGATAATTGCTCATAACAGTATAATTTTTCTGTTTTTCTATTTTAAACACTGCCATTTTACATCATCCTTTCTGTTTTACGACATAAAAAAAAGAACTGGATTATCAGTTCAATTAATATAAATAACATGTGTTATCAGTATTCCTGCATTAGTTCTTTTGGTTTTTTTAAAATTGAAATTTCTAACGAATTTGCATAATCTTCAAATTTACTTACAACTTCTTCTTCCATCTTAACAGTCACACGAACATAGATATTATATGTAGTTTCTATTGTGCTATGTCCTAATCTTTTTGATACTGCTTTTATATCAGCTCCAGCTTCAATTAATCTTGTAGCATGTGTATCTCTAAAATCGTGAAATCTACAAGGTATACCTAATTCATAATGTATTACTTTAAATGGATGCTTACATGTATCTGTCCCTTCAAATACTCCATTGTTCTTTACAAATATTAGATGAACTTCTGGTAATGCTACATCAATTTCTGCATAAGCATTTACTATTTTTGTTTCTGGTTTATTCGTGTAAGGATTCATAACTTCCTTAGCGTAATGTTTCATATATGAATCACCATATTGTTCTCTAAATATTTCTTGTTCATATTTAAATTCTTTTAGAGCATTTAATAATGTATCACCAATTTCAATTACTCTATGACTTGATGGAGTTTTACAATTGCCAAAATACCAAACTGTGGTTGAATTTCCTTCTATCAATCTTCTTTTTGTTCCACCAGATTGATTTTTTTTGATAATATTTCTATCTACTCTCAATGTTTTGTTTTCAAAATCTATATCTTCCCATGTTAATCCAAATACCTCTGATATACGTAATCCAGTATAATATGCAGTTAAAAAAGCATAATAGATAGTATGACTATTTCTAAACCTATTAAAAATAAGCTCTATTTCTTCTGGTGTAAATATATGTGCAGGATCAGTTTGGGGTGCATCATACTTTGGTATTTTGACTTTTAATGCAGGATTAATTTTAATGAATCCAACTACATCAGTTGCATATCCTAATGCTCCTTTTAACACTTTTAAAATTGTTCGTAAAAAACTTTTAGAAAATCCTTTTTCTACATAAATATTATTTATAAATTCTTGTATCGTTGCTGACGTTATTTGTGATAATCTATAAAACCCTAATCTAGGTTTTATATGATTTTTAATAATATTCTCATAGGTAATTATAGTTGCGTATCTTAAATTAATGTTGCAATACATTTTCATCCAATAATCAAGATAATCAGAAAATGATACTGTTGATGGTTTAAAAACATTACCAGTATTTGTATATTCGTTATATGCCTTCATACCAGCTTCATACGCTTCTTGTTTTGTTTTAAAACCAGACTTGTTAATAAACTTCCTTTTTCCATCTTGTGGTGCTATTTCGAATCTGTATTGATAGTAATTCCCCCTTTTCATTGTGTTCACTTGTGCCATAAATTTTTTCCTCCTCTAAATCTTTTAGAGAACGAAAAAAATCAACACGAATGTTGATTTCATGATTTTGTGTGCATAACACAAACCCTTTATTTATATGGGTTAAATAGATTTGTGTGCATGATTTTTTATTTTTCGCACACAAATTGCACACAATTTAATGATTTTGCACACAATTTAGTGTTTTTTTGACTAATTCCAATCGTACAAACCCTTATAAAATAAGCTATTTACCACAGCATTGTTTGTACTTCTTACCAGAGCCACA
>URIY01000006.1 GCA_900547995.1 uncultured Mycoplasmatota bacterium | reverse complement strand
CAATATTGATATGGTATATTTGTAGTATATTTGTTAGCTCATAGTTATTATCATTTTTTAGTGTAAATAAATCTAATATCTTATGACTATTTTTATCTATATCATATGTGTTAAAATTTATTTGTATTACAGGTTTTATATCGCTATAATCTTTTCCTATATTTTTAGTTAATATATTTTGCTTTTATAATGCTTCTAAGTATTCTTTAGATAGGTTTTGAAATAATTCTAATACATCTGTATCATGAGGAAATTCGCTTTCCATATATAAAACACAATTATTAGCCATAACACCATATAATTTTGATTCATCATTATTTTTACTATCAATATAGCCATTTTTTAATCCTTGTTTATAATAATTTGAATTTGTATTATAAACATATAACATGATTGTTTTTTCGTTAGATGTATAACTATAAGCCTTATTTGCACCAAAAATAGATGCATCTAATTCTTTCTTTTCATATTTTATTTCAAGTTTAGTAATTCCTTCTTCAAAACTTTTAAATAAATTATTAGTTGCATTTTTCTTTTTTATAGTTGGAATAACAAATAAATAAACAATAGAAAATACTAAAACAATTATAATAGGAATAATAAATTTTTTAATTTTCTTTTTCATTTTTCTTTTCTTCCTCTAATAAAAATTCTTTTCTTGATAAATTAAGTCTACCTTTTTTATCATATCCAAGTGATTTAACCATTATTTCATCGCCAAGTTTAACAACATCACTTGTTTTTTCTACTCTCTCTTTAGCAAGATGTGAAATATGTATTAATCCTTCACAACCAGGCCATACTTCAGCAAAGCATCCAAAATCCTCTATTTTTACTACTTTGACAAGATAGTTTTTTCCGGTTTCGACAACTTTTACAACATCTCTAATCATCTGTTCTGTTTTATCAATTATATCTTTATCAGAGTGATATATAATAACTCTACCATCGTCTTCTAAATCAACTTTAACGGCATTTACATCAGTTACAGTATTTACACCACTGGCTTCACAAATAATTTTAGTAATCATTTCTCCGCCTTTACCAATAACATCTTTAATCTTGTTTGGATCAATCATAAATGTTCTTGTTTTTGGTGCATACTTACTTACCTCACTACGTGGTTCTGGTATTTGTTTTGTAATAACGTCAAGAATTTGATATCTTGCTTCTTTTGCTTGAGCAAGAGCTTCTTTTAAAATTTGTTTAGTTATACCTTTAATTTTAATATCCATTTGAAGAGCACATATACCATTTTTAGTACCTGCAACTTTAAAATCCATATCTCCTAAATGATCTTCCATACCTTGAATATCAGTTAAGATAGTATAATCATCACCATCTGTAATAAGCCCCATAGCAATTCCCGCAACAGGTGCTTTTATTGGTACTCCTGCTGCCATTAAGGCCATACATCCTGCACAAATACTTGCTTGTGATGATGAACCATTACTTTCAAGGATTTCAGAAACAACTCTTATTGTATAAGGGAATTCATCTTCAGATGGAATAACTTGAGCAAGTGCTCTTTCACCAAGAGCTCCATGTCCAATTTCTCTTCTTCCTGGTGCACCATATCTTCCTGTTTCACCAACACTAAATTGTGGAAAATTATAATGAAGCATAAATCTTTTTTCATCTTCTAAACTTAAACCATCAATTATTTGATGTTCACCAAGAGCTCCAAGCGTTACAACAGATAAACTTTGTGTTTGACCTCTTGTAAAAAGAGCTGATCCATGTGTTCTTGGAAGTAAGTCAATATCGGTTGAAAGTGGTCTAATTTCTGTCATAGTTCTTCCATCAGCACGTGTTTTTTCTTTAACAACTATTTTTCTAAAAATATCGTATTCGATTTCTTCTAAAACTAATTTTACCTTGGTAATTAGTTCATTTAATTCATTATCCTTTAAATTACTATTTTCTTCGGTATATTTTAAAACAATATCTTCTTTTATTTTATCAATTGCAGCGTATTTTTCTAACTTATCTTTTATTCTAAGAGCGTGATTTAGTGAGTCACTTGCTAGTTTAGATACTTCATCTCTTAATTCATCAGCTATTTCTAGTACATCATATGCCATTTTTTCTTCGCCAATTTCAGCAATAATTTGCTCCTCAAAAGCAATTAATTCTTTTATAGCATCATGTCCAAACATAAGAGCTGCTAACATATCTTCTTCAGAAACCTCTTTTGCACCTGCTTCAACCATATTAATAGCCTCTTTTGTTCCAGCAACTGTTAAATCAATATCTGATAATTCAACTTGTTCTGCTGTTGGATTTATAACAAATTCACCATTTACTCTACCAACTTTTACGCCTGCAATTGGTCCGTTAAAAGGAATTTTACTTATACATGTACAAAGTGATGATCCAAACATTGCTGCCATTTCTGGTGAATTATCTTGATCTACAGAAAGGACAGTATTAACAATTTGGACTTCATTCCTAAAATTTTCAGGAAAAAGTGGACGCATTGGTCTATCAATCATACGTGCAGCAAGTGTAGCATTCTCAGTAGGTCTACCTTCTCTTTTAATAAATCCACCTGGTATTTTACCTACAGAATATAGTTTTTCTTGATAAAGAACCATTAATGGGAAAAAGTCAGACAATACATTCGCATTCTTTGATACCACTGCTGTAGATAGAATAACTGTATCTCCATATCTTACTAGAACAGCCCCATGTGCTTGTTTGGCAAGTTCCCCATGTTCTACTATAAGTTTTCTTCCTCTAAAATCTAGCTCAAATATTTTTTTCATTTCTTACCTCCATTTTACCTCTTTTTTGTGCATCATTAAATATTGTTAATATTTTTCTTTTAAACATATTATCTTTCACTTTTAGATGAGGATTTTTTAACTGTTCATTATATAAAAAATCTCTATAAGGAGTCATTTTTTTTACATCAACTATTAAATCCCCATTTTCAGGATAATTTTTTAATGTATTATATTTTTCACCAGTTTGTAAATCATAATATTCAGTTCCAGGGTAATTATACTTTGAATATATAATGGCAATTTTTATTGGTATAAATTCGTATCCATATTTAACTACTGCCCCCATATCTACTATATTATGAGAAATTACAGCATTAATAACTGCAACATAAACATTATCTATTTTCATTTTATTTTTCCCTCCTTGTATCATATATTACAAAATTAACTATTCTTAATACTACTTAGATATATTATTTTCTTTATTTGTTTCATTAAATATTGTTAATATTTTTCTTTTTGGTATACTGTTTTTTACAACTAATTCATTATTTTTTTGTTGTTCATTATATAAATAAACTCTAAAAGGAGTTAATTGTTCTGGATCTATACATAAATATCCAATATCACAATAAGCATCCTTTATTCTATACTTTTGTTTTGTTTCTAAATCTATATATACATTTTCTCCCATATTATTTTGTTTTATATATATAAGAGCCTGTTTTAATAATTTAAATGATATTTTTAAACTTGCCTCATTATCTTTATTTTCATGAACTGAATTAGTAGCGACAAAAACACTAGCAACATAAACATTATCTATTTTCATTTTATTTCCCCCTTTACTTTATATTTTATCATTTACAATTGATATTATCTAGATATATTATCTTTTGTATCATTAAATAGTGTTAACATTTTTTTCTTAAACATTTTATTTTTAATTTTAATATTGTCAATTTTATTATTTTCATAATAATCATATAAGTATTGTCTATAAGGGATAGTGTTTGATAAATCAATATAAATATCACCAACTACTAAACAACCAGTAGATTTTCTATACTTTTCTCCTGTATATAAATCATAATAATCATATCTCTTACCTTTATTCTTTTTTGCATAAACAAGCGTATATCTTACATCTTTTGATAAAAGAACAATACCATTTGCACGATTAAGTGTTCTACCTGTTGCCTGTTTAATAAGAGCAACATAAACTCTATCTATATTCATAATTATTTACCTCTTTTTACAAATAAAGGCACTCAAAAAAAGAGTGCCTACTTTTATTTATAAATTATTTTCTTAAACCTAATGATTTAACAACTTCACGATATCTTGTAACATCGTTTTCAACTAAATAGTTTAGTAAACTTCTTCTTTTACCAACTTTCTTTAGTAAACCACGTCTTGAATGGAAATCATGTTTGTGTTCTTTTAAATGTTCAGTTAAGTTCTTAATTTCTTCAGTTAGAATAGCAATTTGAACTTCTGCTGAACCTGTATCATTAGCTGTCTTTCCATATTTTTTTACAATTTCTGCTTTTGCTTCTTTTGTTAAAGCCATTTTAATCTCTCCTTTTCTTATATTCCCTTATACTTAGATAAAAGTTGGAGATTCTCAAATCCAAGAATAAGTACATATTTAATATACACTATTATTTATGAATAATCAAGTCTTTTTTAATCTTCATCACTAAAAGAAAGTAAATTTCTAATTTCTTTTTCATCTAAGTTAGAAATCATGTTTTGATCCCTGACATCTCCTTCTATCAAAGCATCACTTAATAATCTCTTTTTATTTTGTAGTTCTAGAATTCTCTCTTCAATTGTTCCTTTACAAATAAGTCTAATAACTTCAACTGTCTTTTTTTGACCAATACGATGTGCTCTATCTGTTGCTTGATTTTCAACTTGTGGGTTCCACCATAAATCTAAATGAATAACAACATCAGCACTAGTTAAATTAAGACCAGTTCCACCAGCTTTAAGCATAATTAAGAAAACATTTGTATTATCATTATTAAAGGCATCAACTAATTCTGCTCTTTTTTTACTAGATACTGATCCATCAATTATATAATATGTAATATTTTCTTTTTCAAAACTTTTCATGACAATTTCTAAGGCTTTTTTATAACTAGTAAAAATAAGTATTTTGTGATTATTTTTTACAATATCTTTTACTAAACTCGTAATAGTATCTATTTTAATAGCTTCACCTTTATATTCATCAAAAACAAGTTTTGGATCAATACAAATTTGTCTTAATCTTGTTAACAATTGTAATATTTTAAATCTTGCTTTAAGGAATCCTTCTGAACTTATTATTTCGTCCATTTCCTCTTTTGTCTTTTTTAATTGTTCTACATATACTTTCTTTTGTTCAGGATACAAATCTAGATATATATTATTGTCTATTTTATCCGGTAAATCTTTAAGAACATCGCTTTTTTTACGTCTTAATATAAATGGAGTTATTTGCTTATCAAGTGATTTTAATATATCTAATGCTTCATCATCCATCTCTTTTATATTATACTTTGCTTGAAAATATGTTAAACTATTTAAATATCCAGGCATAATATAGTCAAAAATACTCCATAATTCTGTTACAGAATTTTCAAGTGGTGTACCTGTTAAAGCAAACTTAATACTACTATTAATATTTTTAACTGTTTTTGTAATAAGGGCTTTAGGATTTTTAATATTTTGAGCTTCATCAATAATCATAACTTCAAAATGATAATCTTTATATATATCAAAGTCTTCTCTTAATAAACCATATGTTGTAATTATAATATTAGTATTACTTATACTATCAAATATTTCATTTCGTATTTTTTTGGTACCAGCAATTACTTTATATTTTAAGTCATTACCAAATTTATTAAATTCATTTTCCCAGTTATATATAAGTGATGTTGGAGCAACAATTAAGAATTTATAATCGCTGTTTTCTTTAATTAACTGTTTAATAAAATAAATAATTTGAATAGACTTTCCTAAACCCATTTCATCAGCAAGAATAGCTCCGAAACCACATTTATATATATTATAAAGCCATTTAACACCAACTACTTGATACTCTCTTAAAATATCATCATTTATATCTAATGAAATATTCTTATATTTTTTAAATTTATTTATAAATTCATCAAATAAATTATTTGTTTTAACCATATTATATTTTAAACTATCTAAATAAATAGCCCTATATTTAGGAATAGTATATTCATGATTATTTTCTATATTATTGGGATTTATATTTAAATCATTTGTTAAATTATTAAATTCTTTTAAATTTTCATTTTGAAGATTAATAACATTACCATTTTTTAATTTATAATATTTCTTTTTATTATTAAGACTATCAAATATATGTGATATTTCACTTGTATCTATACCATCTAAATTAAAATCATATTTAAAGATATTATCTGTACCTATAGAAAAATGTGATACTATATGTGTTTTTTCAATTATTTTAGTATTATCTAATTTTTCACTTGTATATATATCATACTTTTGTTTTAATTCAGGTAATGTTTTATCTAAAAAAATATCAAAATCATCTAGATCATTTAATACAAACTTATTATCAACATAGTTAAAATTATGACTAATAACATCAGATACAACACTATTTTCATACTCATAATTACGTAAAATGCTATTATTATCGTTTCCATAATATAGTTCTGTTCCTTTATAATTAAATTTTATATTACAAATAACATTATCTAAAAAGTCAAAATATAATTCTGTTTTAGGTTTTATTATAACAAAATCATCTTTAATTCCTTCATCATAACTAGTCTTTTCTTCTAATACTTTATTGCCCATACCTATTACCAATTTAGATAAATCTTTTTTTTCAAAAGTTAAACTATTTGTTTTATATTTATTCATAATTGTAAGTACATTAGCAAGTTCTTTATCTATTTGATAAAGTAAATTATCTTTTATAATAAAATTATTAACAAATAAGTATTTATAATCAGCATCATAAGTTAAATTATATAAATCATCATGTTTTGTTATTTTAAATTCAAAAGGATTTTGTTTAATAAAACCATTAAAATGATAATATGGATAAACATTAAATTCCTTATTTTCTAATAAATTTAAAAAATCTATGATTTGTTTTCCTTTTAATAATGGAGCAGATTCATAATAATTATGTTCATTATCATAAATACTATCAATATAATCAATTATTTTACTATCAACTTCGTTAAATTTTTGTATAGATGGATTATAGGAAAATTGTTTACCAAATTCATAAGATTCATAAAAACCATTATATGTATTTAAAAATAAGGATAGTTTATTATTAAGTGAATATAATTTATTTTCACCTACTTTTAGATAAACATATACTCCACCTCTTCCATATCCTGAGACCTGTCTAAGTTCAATCTCTAAGTTTAAAACAGTTTTATGATCATAATTACCATTAAGATTATATAAATCATTAATTATTTTTTGAGATGTTTCGAGTTCATTTTCAACCTTTATTTCTTCATTTAAAAGATTAGGAAATATTTCACTTCCATATTTGATAAGAACAAGAGCAATATGTTTGCAAGATCCTGTTTCATCACACATAGGACAAGTACAATTAGATCCAATAACTTCATTATGTTGCATAATTATTTCAACCTTATATGTATTATCATTATTAATTGAATCAACTTTATATTTATATATTTTACTATTGCCAAGAATAGTTAAAACCTTTTGATTTTGAACACTATCTAAAGGAAGCAATTTAGCTTTTCTATAATTACTTACTCCTACAATATCAATTATTTTTTCCTTAAGTGTATTAAACATTATATCACCTACATCCTTAAAACATTTTATATACTTTTATTATTTTATTATCATTATCTAATGTTTTATATAGTGCAATCTCATTATTAAATTCATCTAAAAATAATACTTTGTCACTATGATAAATATTTTCTAATCTTGTACCATTTTTTATTTTAAAAAGTTCTTCACCTGATACGATAACTTGTTTAACATTACTAAGGGCTTCTTTTATAGATAATAATTTGTAATTATCATTTTCTATATCTTCTAGTGTATAAGAGTCAGATATATTAAATATGCCTTGTTTAACTCTGTTTAAAGATGTCATTGTACCAACAGTACCAAGTTCATGTGCAATATCATTAACTAAACTTCGAATATACGTTCCCTTACTTACATGGCATCTAATTTGAAAAGTAGTTTTATTATTTTCATATTTGATATTATTTATAAGTTCAAGGCTTTTAATATTAACCATACGTTTTGGTAATTCAATATTTATCCCTTCTCTTGCATATTCATAAAGTTTTTTACCATTTATTTTAACAGCAGAATATATAGGTACTTCTTGGTCATAAACACCTTGCATTTTCTCTAAGGCTTTCTTTATTTGATTAACATTTAAGTTAGTTTTTTCTTCTTTAATAACATTTCCTGTATTATCCAAAGTATCTGTTAATGTACCAAGTTCAACTGTCGCGATATATTCCTTATCATCCAAGGTAAGTGCCTCAACTAGCTTCGTTGCCGATCCTATACAAAGAATAAGAACGCCTGTTGCAATTGGATCAAGTGTACCTGTATGACCAATTTTTTTCGTTTTAAATTTTTTACATAATATATTTACAACATCTCTACTGGTATATCCATATGGTTTATTTACAAGTATTATACCATTCATAATTATTCACCTACCAAAAAAATATGACTTTTATATCATATTTATATTTTCTTTATTTTAACATTACAAGAAAAACAATCACTATTTTGCATAACTAGTGTCTTTCCAATTTCATTTATTTTATCTATATTATTAGAAATATCTGTTTTAAAATGTGCTAGCAATGA
Source organism: uncultured Mycoplasmatota bacterium (assembly GCA_900547995.1). Classification (GTDB taxonomy): domain Bacteria; phylum Bacillota_I; class Bacilli_A; order RF39; family UBA660; genus UMGS1045. The sequence goes on along the minus strand of URIY01000006.1, from coordinate 35,625 downwards.
TACTTTTTCATCATCATTAAAATTCAAACTTAAACTTTTTTCATTTGGATTATAATGAGCAAAAATATCTGGGCAAGCCTCCATTGCAGTTTTAGCTAAAATAATGCGATTAAAATATTCATCACTAGATAATAGATTATTACTAATTAATAAATAATTTAAACAATTAGATAAAATAGTCAATTTTTCTGCTTCAAGAGATAATGCTGATATAGTTTCATCATTACCCCAATTTAATAATAACACTTTCATAATTTCAATTTGTCTTTTTGTATACATCAAAACACCCCTTTAAATAATACCGTTATCATAGCACAAATTCCTGCATAAGTAAATAAAAACCTTGAAATATTTTTCAAGGTTAGTTATCGATTTGGTGACCTGTACGAGATTCGGACTCGTGAATGCATGCGTGAAAGGCATGTGTGTTCAACCACTTCACCAACAGGCCAAATTAAATGGTGGACCTGATAGGACTTGAACCTATGACCCCACGCTTATCAAGCGTGTGCTCTAACCAACTGAGCTACAGGTCCACATAACAACATTTGACTACTTAAGTATACATGATTTTATTTCATTTGACAATACTTTTTTTCAATTTTTTTTAATTTCCTGATAAAATGCACAAAAAAAGAATGAAAACTCATTCTTTTTTAGATATTTATAATAATTTTTTAAGGAACTGACCAGTATAACTTTCCTCTACTTCAGCAATTTTTTCAGGAGTTCCGGTTGCAACTATTTGTCCACCACCGTCACCACCTTCTGGACCTAAATCAATAATATAATCCGCAACTTTAATAACATCTAGGTTATGTTCAATAACAAGAACCGTATCACCATTATCAACTATTCTTTGCAATATAACAAGCAATTTCTTGATATCATCTGTATGAAGACCTGTTGTTGGCTCATCTAAAATGAATAAACTTTTACCAGTTGGTTTTTTCTGCAATTCTTTAGCAAGTTTTACTCTACCTGCCTCTCCTCCTGATAAGGTTGGAGCACTTTGTCCAAGTTTTACATATGACAAACCAACATCAACAAGCATTTGTAACTTGGCTTTAATCTTAGGTACATTTTCAAAAAATTCAAGTGCTTCTTCTACTCTTAACTCTAGAACATCATAAATATTTTTACCCTTATACTTTATTTCAAGGGTTTCATGATTAAATCTTGTTCCTCCACATACATCACATGGTACATAAACATCTGGCAAGAAATGCATTTCTATTTTCTTTACACCATCTCCCCAACATGCCTCACACCTGCCACCTTTAACATTGAAGGAAAAACGACTCTTATCATAACCTCTTAATTTAGCCTCTTTTGTGGTTGCAAACAAATCTCGAATATCATCAAAAACACCAACATATGTTGCAGGATTACTTCTTGGTGTTCTACCAATCGGTGTTTGTGAAATATCAACTACTTTATCAATATGTTCTAATCCCTTAGTTTCTCTACATTTACCTACTTTTTCTTTTCCTTTATAAACTTTATTAAATACAGCTTTATATATTATTTCATTTACAAGTGTACTTTTACCACTACCACTTACTCCTGTTACACAAGTAAATGTTCCAAGTGGAATTTTAACATTAATGTTTTTTAAATTATTTTCTTTAGCACCTTTTACTTCTAAATACTTTTTATTACCAGTTCGTCTTACTTTAGGGACCTCTATTTTTAATTCTCCTGTTAAATACTTTCCTGTTAAACTATTTTTATTGTTCATTACCTCTTCTGGAGTTCCTTCTGCAACAACTGTACCTCCATGAAGTCCTGCACCAGGTCCAATATCAACCAAATAATCACTAGCAAGCATTGTATCCGTATCATGTTCAACAACAATTAAAGTATTTCCAAGATCACACATTTCTTTTAAAGAATTGATAAGTCTATTATTATCCCTTTGATGTAGCCCAATAGATGGTTCATCAAGTACATATAAAACGCCTGTTAGTCTTGAACCTATTTGGGTTGCAAGTCTAATACGTTGTGCTTCACCTCCTGATAGAGTACCAGCACTGCGTGCAAGTGTAAGATATGACAAACCAACATTTATTAAAAAACTTAATCTTGAATTAATTTCTTTAATAATTAAATTAGATATTTCTTGTTGTTCTTTATTAAGTTTTAAATTATTAAAGAAGGCGTGCAATTCTTCAATACTAAGCAATGTCAATTCATAAATATTCTTTTTTCCAACAAGAACAGATAATACTGAATCATCAAGTCTAGAGCCATGACATGTTGGACAAGGTAGTTCAGTCATAAATTGTTCAATCCAGTCTCTAATCCAACCACTTTTTGTTTCAATATAACGTCTTTCTAAATTAGGTATAACGCCTTCATAATAATCTTTACTATTTCTTGTATTACCATTTTTAGAAACATAATGAAAATCTAGTATATCTTTTGATCCATATAAAATATAATTTAATTTTTCTTTTTCTAGTTTTTTTACTGGTATATTTAAATCAATGTCATAATGTTTTGCCACAGCAGTAATTTGTGTACTATAAATACTATTTTCATCACTCAAATTAAGAGCTACGATTGCTCCATCATTAATACTAAGATCACGATTTGGTATAATTAAATCTTCATCTATCTTTAATTTAACACCAAGTCCCTTACAATCAGGGCAAGCACCATAAGGTGCATTAAAGGAAAACATTCTTGGTTCAAGTTCAGGAAGAGAAAAATCACATTCAGGACATGCGTAAGTTTCACTCATAATAATCTCATCAGCACCAATGACATCAATAACAACTTTACCATGTGATAATTTGGATGCTGCCTCAATAGCTTCATATAATCTGCTTCTAATATCTTCTCTAATAATTAATCTATCGACTATAACATCTATATTATGTTTTTTATTTTTTTCTAGTTCTTTGGCTTCACTAGTTTCTAATTCTTCACCATCAACACGCAATCTAATGTATCCATCTTTCATAAGTGAACTGAATAAATCTTTAAATGTTCCCTTTTCCCCATGAACAACGGGACTTAATACTCTTATTTTTGTACCATTTTCTAATTTTAGAATTTGATTAGTCATTTCTTCAATACTTTGACTTGTAATTGGCTTATGATGAATAGGACAATATGGAATACCAATTCTAGCATATAAGAGTCTTAAATAGTCATATATTTCTGTAACCGTTCCAACAGTACTTCGCGGATTTTTATTAGTTGTTTTTTGATCAATACTTATAGATGGACTAAGTCCCTCAATACTATCAACATCTGGTTTTTCACTACCACCCAAAAACTGTCTTGCATATGCACTTAAACTTTCAACATAACGTCTTTGTCCTTCAGCATAAATAGTATCAAAGGCAAGACTACTTTTACCACTACCACTTACCCCTGTCATAACAATAAGTTTATTTTTAGGCAATTCTATACTTATATTTTTTAAATTATTTTCACGTGCACCTTTTACAATAATTTTATCCATTTTATCATCCCTTGCTTATTTCAATTTGGCTTTCTTTCTTATATTATTATACCTTAGTTTGAAAAAAAGTAAACAAAAAAAAATAACTAGTTTAACTCTAACTAATTATCCTTTAAATGAATCATATCTTTAGATATTTCTTCTAAAGCTTTACCAATATCTTTTTTAGAAACATAGTCTTTTGAAGCCATTTGATAATGACCTGTAGCCTTCATTTCACGAACTCTTTTAGAAACAATGTTTACTAATAAATACTTTGAACCAACCTGATTCAATAGTTTATCGATAGATGGATATATCATCTTATCACTCCTCTACTAATTAATAATATAATACCTTTTATTTTCTTTCAACTAAAATTACAAATGTTGACAAAAGTTTACAAATTTATTTATGCGATTTTTTCATAAATTAATGGTTCTTTTTCATGATAATCTTTTTCTATCGTAAAGCATGACAACACATCACCTATAGAAATATCTTTTTCATTATAATATATCTTAAGTAATTCTTCATTTTCAATAATAAAATCACCAACTTTTTTGTTTAAAACAATACCAACGCCATAATCTATTTTATCATCTTTAGTAAGTCTTCCTGCACCTAGCATACGAGCTATTTCACCAAGTTTTAATGTATCAATACTCGTTATAAAGCCACTTACACTACTTTTAAGAGAAAAAATACTTTTAGCAATCTTAATATCGTGTATATTACCACCCTGATATTTTACAAATTCGCAGAACTTATTATATGCTTTTCCATTTTCTAAATTAGATTTTACTTCTTCTTTAGCAGCGTCAAGAGAAATATTTTTTCCTAAGCTTACCATAGCACCACCAAGTTCAATAACTAAATTTCTTAAATCTTCTGGTCCTTTATTATTTAATACGTCTATGGCTTCTAAAACCTCAAGTCCATTACCTATACTATTCCCAAGTGGCTCATTCATATTGGTTAAATAACATATTACTTGTTTATCAAACTTCTTACCAATATTAACCATTAAGTGTCCAAGTTTTCTAGCATCTTCTATATTATTTATAAGGGCACCATTTCCTACTTTTAAATCAATAACAATTTTATCAGCACCACTAGCTAACTTTTTACTCATAATACTAGAAGCAATTAAAGGAATAGAATTTACTGTACCTGTAACATCTCTTAAAGCATAAATCTTCTTATCGGCAGGGGCAACATTTCCTGTTTGACCAGTGACAGCCACTTTGATATCATTAACTTGTTTAATAAAGTCCTCTTCTTTAAGTGATGTATTAAAGCCATCAATAGATTCTAATTTATCAATCGTTCCACCCGTATGTCCAAGTCCTCTACCACTCATTTTAGCAACACATACACCAGTTGACGCAACTAAAGGGGCAAGAATAATGGTTGTTTTATCTCCAACTCCGCCTGTTGAATGTTTATCAACCTTAATCCCATTAATAGATGATAAATCTATTTTATTACCACTATTTAGCATGACTTCTGTTAAATTAAAAGTTTCCTCATCAGACATACCATTAAAATAAATAGCCATTAAAAGAGCACTTGCTTGATAATCAGCAATCTCACCACTTAAATAACCATTAATAAAATATGTAACTTCATCTTTTGATAGTTCTATATTCTTTTTCTTTTTCTCAATTATATCTATTATATTCATTTATTATCACCATTATTATTATACCAACATCAATCTTAAATTAAAACCGTATTTACATTATGCTTTACATATCTATAAAATTAATTATTAGATAACATTTTAATTGAAAAAAAGTCATAATTAACTTATAATTAATATAAGGGTTGGTGGTTAAAATGAATAAATTAAAAAGTTTAAGAGAAGAACATAATTATAGTTATCAGCATATGGCAAATAAGTTATGCATAAGTAAGCCATTTTACTGGCAAATAGAAAATAATCAACGCAGATTATCATATGATATGGCTGTTAAAATTGCAGATGTTTTTCATATGACGCCGGATGAAATCTTTTATAACGATATTAAAAAACTTAGTAGTAAACAAAACGATACCTCATTATAAGGTATCTGTTTTAATATTGCTAATTTTCCTCTTTATTTCTATTACTAGATAAAAAAGTAACCTTTTCAGCAACTACTTCTGTTATATTTCTTTTAACTTCATTATCAAATTCCATATTTCGTGTTTGTAAATGACCTTTTACACCTACTAAATCACCTTTTTTTACATATGTAGCTGTATTTTCAGCAACACCTTTCCATAATACACAAGAAATAAAATCTGTATCATATTCACCATTTACATTCTTAAAATTTCTTGGAACAGCAAGTGTAATACTAGTTACTTTATTTCCAGATTCCGTTTCATGTAATTCTGGATCTTTTACTAATCTTCCAACCAAAACAGCCTGATTAAGCATAAGTTTTCCCTCCTTTCGCAACCAATATATATGATTCTTTATAATAACGCAAATGAGAAAAAAGAAATATCTGTATAAAAAAAGTATACAGATTTCCGATTTCTGTATACAGATTTCCCAAATTTGTATAAAAAACATTAAAGAAAAACTTTTTTATACTAAAAATAATTTTTTAATAAAGCATTAAGTTCTACAGCATATTCCATTGGTAATTCTTCTCTAAATCGATCAATAAATCCCATAACAAGTAGTTCTTTAGCTTTTTCTTCATTAATTCCACGAGACATTAAATAAAATAATTTTTCTTTACTTATCCTTGAAACTGTTGCTTCATGTTCAAGATAACTAGAATTATTTTCAACGATATTTTTAGGAATAGTATCACTTTTAGAGTAATCATCTAATAAAATAGTATCACATTTAACCGTACTTTTAGAATGCATTGCTTTCTTACCTATTCTAACTGTACCTCTATAACTTGCATTTCCACCGCTAGATGCAACTGACTTACTAATAATTTCACTTGTTGTATGGGGTGCTAGATGAATCATTTTGGCACCTGCATCTTGAACTTGTCCACGTCCTGCTACGGCAATAGATATACAAGTACCATGTGCTCCTTCACCTGTTAAGATACAAGAAGGATATTTCATATTCATTTTAGATCCTATATTTCCATCTATCCATTCCATAATACCATTTTCTTCCACTTGGGCTCTTTTAGTAACAAGATTATAAACATCATTAGACCAGTTTTGAATAGTTGTATATCGACATTTAGCTCCTTTTTTTACATAAATTTCAACAACAGCTGCATGAAGAGAATCAGATGTGTATGTTGGAGCAGTACATCCTTCCATATAATGAAGTTCACTATTTTCATCGACAATTATTATTGTCCTTTCAAATTGACCCATATTTTTGGTATTAATTCGAAAATAACTTTGGAGTGGTCTATCTAACTTTGTATTCTTAGGAATATAAATAAATGTTCCACCACTCCATACCGCACCATTTAAAGCCGTATATTTGTTCTCATCAAATTTAACAAGATTATTAAAATATTCTTTAAAAAGTTGAGGATATTTTCTTAACGCTGTATCTGTATCGCAAAAAATAACATTCTTTTTTTCTAGTTCCTCAATCATATTATGATATATAACTTCGCTATCATACTGTGCACCCATACCATCTAGGTATTTGCATTCTGCTTGTCTTAAACCTAGTTTATCAAATGTTTCCTTGGCTTGTTTTGGTACATTATCCCAATTATTATAAACTTTATCATCTATTCTTTTATAATAATTTATATCATCAAAATCAATTTTTAATTCAGGCCCAAAATTGGGATTAGGTAGTTGCATAAATTTTTCAAAAGCCATTAACCTAAAATCTGTCATCCATTTTGGTTCTTTTTTAGTTTTTGAAATTTCTATTACCTTTTCTCGTGATAAACCTTTTTCTTTTGTAATCATTTGCATCACACATAATCATAAACATATTAATTAAATATACTATTTGATTAGTTCCTTTCTAGTAATTTTCATCATATATTAACACTATAATATTATAGTCATTATAAAACATTATACAAAAAAAAGAAAAAGAAAACTATCAAAAATAGTCTTATTTATTAATTTTTTTATCATTTTCTTCTTTATTTAATACTTTTTCTATTCCCCACCATGGAAGTAATGCACATTTTTTTCTATTTGGTTGTTTATATATATCATCATAAACATTAGCTTGTTCTAAAATATTACTATCATATTCTTTTTCATCTAACATATTATTAAAATTATTGAATATATTTGTTGCTTCTTCAAGTGTTTTTCCTATTAAAGTTTCTATCATTATGGATGTTGAACTTGTACAAATAGCACATGCTTCTCCATCAAATTTTATATCAACTATTTTATTGTTTTCTAATTTAACCATTAAATTAATTTCATCAATACAACTTTCATTATTCATATTAATTTTTATATATGAATTGTCATCAATTAATCCTTTATTTTTAGGATTTTGATAATGTTCAAGAATAATACTTCTTTTCATATTAGAATCCATAATTAGTCACCTCTATAAGAGATTATAATATGTTTAAAAAACAAAGGCAATATTTTATATAAATTTTTGTTTTTTTCGTGAATTTTTTGACTAAATTCCGCTTTTTTATCAAATATTTAAAATACAAGACTTATTTCTGAAAAATAATATATAAAACGGAAATAAGTCTATAATTTTGTCCAAAAATGTACAAATTTTTCCACGACAAAAATGCGGGGTTAATTCCGTTTTTAAAACTTAATTCCGTTTTCAATGATATAGAGCATCATAGAATTATATGGATGCTTGATTAATTTGTTGATAACAAATAAAGACAAGCTTTATTTGTTATGCTTATTATAATCAATAAAATTTAAAAATCAAGGGTTTTATAAACTCATTACATTCGCCCTTGATTTTACATTTTATTATACTATAATCAAACTAATTTCCGTTTTTTGCAAAAAGCGGAATTTCAAATTAAAATTCAGGATTTTTGTTTTTTTTATTTAAACATATTGACAATGATATAAATTAGTGTATAATTAATATTGCCTACTGTTATTGCGGGTGTAGTTCAATGGTAGAATTCCAGCCTTCCAAGCTGACTACGCGAGTTCGATTCTCGTCACCCGCTCCATTGAGAGAATTACTCACACTTTGTGTGAGTTTTATTTTGCATATTAAAAGCTATGATTAATTTCATAGCTTTTAATATAAATTTTGACAATTTAGAAAAACACACTTGCAAATTGACATTGTAATTATCGTGTGTTATTAAACATATTTAAGTAGTTCATTAAACTCAGTATATCCTGAATTTGTATTTAGATGACCACCATTTTTTATAATAACTTCTTTGGCATCTATTAATTCAGCAAATTTATGAAATACGTCTTGTGGAATATAGGGATCGTCATCTCCATAAATACAAATTATCTCATTAGCATATTTTTTAATTTCTTTAATTTCATTTTCATCTACATAATAAGTCGGATTAATTTTATTGTGTATATCATTTTCATTAGGTGCTAAATAATTATTAAAACCACTTACTAATATTAATTTATCAATTTCAATTTTATTCTCTAACACATATTTAAGAGCACAAATACTACCCGTAGAATGTCCTATAATAACAGAATCATTGTTAATCATATTAAACTCTTTATAGTATACATCTAATAATTTTTTCCATTCATTATAATTATGTTTATCTATCTCTATAGGAAATTGTGGAATTACACACAAAGATTTATCAGAATCAATTTGTTCTTTAAACCAAGGAAACCAATTTTCTATATTACTTCCCATAAATCCATGAATAATATAATAGTTCTTCATTACGAATTCTCCTTTCATTAAATTATTATTTAATTTTTCTATATTAGATTCAATAGATAGTAGATATTGGAATATTACTTGTTAAATCTACACCATCTAATTCTTTTATGGAAGAATCTAATGGTAATATTTTTTGTTCATATAATTTTTGATTTAACAAATCATCAAAATTATCTACACTATTAGCAACATAATTTTCAAAATAATATAAAGTCCAAACATTTTTTGACTTAGAATATTTTAATTCAAAAATTGGAAGTAATTCATCACTTATATGAACATCTTTTAAATTAAAAGTCTTTTTATACTCGTCAATTAAAGTTTGCATTCTTACATTCTTGATATTTCCTTTTTTATCTTCATATATTTCCTTATATACTTTTTGATATTCTTTAATTAATTCACTATATGTAATATCTCCTTTACCAAAGTTGTATTCATCTATTGTAAATTTATGGTTTAATTCATAAAAAGAATATAAACAATTCCAAGTAGTAGGATTTGTATTATATACAATGATTCCTGTTTTACCTTTATAGCTAACATTAGTATATAAGTTCATAGCACTATCAAGTCTAGTAGGAATCATTTCCTTAGGAACTTTTTCATCTAAAATGTTTTTAGTAATAATCATTGATTGTCCTCCAATCTTTTTAATAAAATATGTCGTTTAATATTTTCATCTTTTTGATACCAAGTTTTTATTTCGTATCCCATACTTTGAAGATTTTTTAAACTATAATCATTTCCAAAAGTTACTTCTGCCACAATATTATTGATACCTAATTCTTTAGCTCTTTTCTCTAAATGTTCTACTAATATATTTTGAAGATGATTTCCCCTATATTCAGGCAATACTATTACACCATCTATACCGGCACATTTTCCTTCTATATCAGGTATATAACTTTTAATTTGTTTCATTATATTAGATACTGATAAAATTATCCATGCTATCATTTTATTATCTAAAAATGCACCATATATTTCTCCATCATTAATTGGGTCATTAACTATTCTTAAATACGTTTCTTTTTTAAAAGGAAGAAAATATCCTTTTTCATTTTCCTTAAAATTATCTATTACAATATTTTCTATTTTATGAATATCATCAACATCATTAGAATTACACAATCTTATTTGAATATTTTCAGTATTAATTTTCATAATTATATTTTCCTTTACTATTTCACTTTTTTATGAATATTTATCACGTTATCATATGTACTTTTATATTCTTGAAGTTTTTTTATTGCTCTTGGTAATCCATAATTTGAAGCAAGTTCTAAATCTCTTTCAGTTCCAACTCCATTATAATAAAAATTTGCACCTAAATCATATATACCAGCTATATGACATTTCATTGCACTATCATAAATTAATTTAAAAGCAGTATTATCATCTTTTTTTATATCTCCAAAACCAAAATAATAATAAGTACCTAAGCAAAACATAGAAAAAGCTTGTCTGTTTGGAATATTCTTTTCTTGTCCTATTAATTTTAATAGAGGTTGATATGCTTTAATAAAAAGTCCATATGCTTTATTTTTATCTTCTTTAACACCATCTCCAAAATAGTAACAAGCACCTACGCCATAAATACAGCTAGGATCTTCTAATTCTTTTCCTTGATTGTACCAGTATAAATTTTGTTCAAGACCATTTTCACCGCTATCATAACTTCTACCTAATATATAGCAAGATAATCCATCTCCATTTTTTGCATTTTCTTCTAACTCATTTATATTAAAAACCATCGGTATTATTTTACTCAATTTACATTTTTCCCTTTCAATGAGGAACTTCCATTGTCTTAGATCATATCCATAAATATTTATTTAAACAATACATAATATTTTATCATTCAAAAAGCAAAACTACATCTATTCTAAGTAATTTTCATCAATTAAAGGAATAATATCTATTGCAGGTTCCTCATATGGATGTACCTTTCTTAATATCAAAATAACTTCTTTTACTTTCTTAACATCACAAACAACTTCTAACTTTTCTTCATCAACAAATTATAAGTCATTTTTTTCTCCAATATATGGATTTGATTCATCAGTTGGTTTAAATGTTCCTACACATTTAGTAGACATTGAACAATGAGTATAGTTACCAATAACACCTGCACCAGCTTCACATATAGCGTTTCTAACTTCTTCTACATTTTCTAATGGTATAGTAACAATAATTTTTACTCTATCAATATTTATATTCATTCAGAATCTTCCTCCAATCTCTTTTCTATATCTTCGATACTTGGAAGAGTATTTTCTAAAAACTCAGGTATTTCTGACAAAATTTTATATTCACTTACACCGATAGGTTTATTAATATCTTTTAATGCTAATTCAGCAGTTACTCTTTTTTTATCTTTGCAAAGTAATATTCCAAATGTAGGATTATCATTTTCATCTTTAATATATTTATCTACTGCACTCAAATAGAAATTAAGTTTACCTGCATATTCTGGTTTAAATTCAGTTGTCTTTAATTCTATAACAACATAACTTCTTACTTTCAAATTATAGAATAATAAATCAATATAGTAATCTTCATTTTCTATTTCTAAATGATATTGTCTTCCAACAAATGCAAAACCATTTCCTAACTCTAATAATAACTTAGTTATATTAGCAGTAAGTTCTCTTTCAATATCTAATTCTTTTAAATCTTTATCAGCAGTTATAAAGTCAAATATATATGGATTCTTTAATAGCTCTTTTGCTTGTTCATTATTTGGAGATGGTAATGTTTCATCAAAATTAGTAATTTTATTTTCTAATAATGCTTGTCTTTCATATAATTTACTTGCAATTTGGTGAACTATAACAGGTCTAGCCCAACCATTTTGAATAGATTCCGTAATATACCAATCTCTTTGACATTTATCTTTTACTTGATCCATTATAGTTGTTATAGAAGACCAAGGTAATTTTGCAACATGATGTTGCAAAAATTCATCATTATCAAACTCTGTTGCAAATTTTTGCATATATCTCAGATTTCTTGCAGACATACCCTTTAAAGTAGGAAACTCAACTTTTAAATCCTTTGCTAATGTATCAATAAATGATGAACCCCATTTATTGTTCTCAATTAATTTTAAGCCGATATTATAATACATTAAAACTAAATCTTTATTTGCATTTTCAACTATTTTGTTTCTAGTAACAATTAAAGTTTTCTTAATATCATTTAATACTTCAAAATATTTATCATTATTTTCTAACATAAAATCCCTCCTTAATAAGATTTTTCTTAATACAATTATACTATAAATGCCAAGAAATTCCTATATGACTATTGATTTATATGTGATATTATCATATAATTTATTTAACAAGTGAGGGATATTTTTTTGATAAAAGGTTTAAAACCTTCTTATCAACTGCTCCATTGAGATAATTACTCACACTTTGTGTGAGTCTTATTTTGTATTTTAAAAGCTATTATTAATTTGATAGTTTTTTTTGACAATTTAGAAATACTATTGCACAATGACATAATCATTATATGTGTGTTACTAAGCATATTTTAATAATTATGTAAATTCAGCATATCCGCTTTCAGAATTTAAAGGCCACCGCCAAAAATCATTATATGGTTTTCCGTAATAGTATTAGTAAATTCTTTTTCAAATTCATATTTAACATAAAGATCATTATCTGAATAAAAACATACTATATCATCACTATAATTTTTATAGCATATTGAAATGCATACTCTCATTAACAGTATCATAATCCTTATTTATTCCAAGATAATTAATAAATTCACAAACAAGGACTAATCACTTAGTCATTATCTTAATAGTGCAAAATTATTTGTTAAAAAGGCACAAAAGAAGATATTATTTATTAAATTCTACTAATTATCTCTTTACGATTAACTAAAATTTATTTTAAAGCGTTTAGTGGAGCAATCTTTTATCGCATTTTTTATAAATCTTCTCATTGCTTGTTATATAAGTGCAATTGCAATCATCTAAATTATTAACTAAATTGTAATATGCTAATTTATTCATCGCACCATTCATAATATTACTAGAAATTAGATATTTTAATTCTTTCTTCGAAAACAATCCATAATTCATAGATTCAGTACCATCAATATTTTTTTCATCACTTTTAATGCAATTATTAGCAACTACAATATATGTAATTGAATTATCAATTTCTAGAGAAGTATAAGCTTCATCAATTATAAATAAATCATCACAAATATAACCTGTTTCTTCTTTCAATTCTCTTTTTGCAGTTTCTATTGGATCCTCATTATTTTCGATATATCCTGATGGAAACTCTGCAATTATTTTATCTCTAACCCTATTTTGAAAAGTAATAACATATTTATCTTGAGTTATTGCTATTACTATAACAGAATTTTTACCACTATTTTTTATCACCTTTTCTTTCTTAACTATATTTCCATTTTGTAATTTATATGTTTCTCTTAAAATATCAAGAAAATTACCACTATATAATATTTCCTTTTGAATAAATTTACATTTAACTTTTGCATATAATTTATTAATTCTTTCTAACAAAACTTTTTCTTCATACTCAGGACTTCTTGTATAGTTTAATTCTTCAATTCGATTTTTAGTTTGATGAACACAGTCATTTAATGATGTATTTTTGACATTTAATAATTCTTCTTTAAAAATTTCTCTAATTTCAAAAGAACTTACATATGTTTTTGAATAGATAATAATTTTATTTTTTTCAAATTCATTTATTTCTCTTTTAGGTATTTCTTTTTTATCTTCATATCTATTACTTATATTTTCATATAATCCATAAATATAATCATCTGGCTCTCCAAAACATGGTCCAAAACAATCTTCAGAGGAATCATAATAACCAACAAAAATATATATAGGATTTTCTATTAATTTTTGATTATTTTGTATTATATCTGAATCAATACTCCAATATTTTCTGCATTTCATAGTTAATTTAAATTTTAATGTTTCTGGATCTACCCATAATTTTTCTAATACCACTTTCTTTTGCTCATCATAACGAAAGTTTAATGAAGATAAATAATTTTTTTCTAAATCAATTTCAATAATTACATCCTTTAAATTTTCTTTTGTTAAACTATCATCTTTTGGAAATGTACTCCAAATTTTTTTTAATATTTCATTTAATTTAATTTTATAATTGTTTAATGTTCTATAAATATCAAGTTTCTCTAATTCTGATAATATTTTATCACTGCTAATTTTAGCTATATTATTAATATAATACAATTCTTCAGTTTTGAATTTTATAAATTCATTCTTTATTAATTCAAAATTCATAATATTATCCCTCACCTTCAATTATATTTTATTACTCGTTTATTGATAAGTAAAATATATTTATGTTATAATTACCATAAGTATTTCTTATAATGAATGTATATTGAGAATTATATATAATTTTTTATATTGTTGCAAAAAATAAACATATGACAAAATCAAGTGAAGAACTACATCTCAACTTGCTATTTCTCAATCAATAAAAAAATTGAGAAACAATTAGGTGGAAATTTATCCTTAAGAAGTGATAAAGGGATGAGATTAACTGAAAAGTGTAAAATGTTTTACAAATATGTTAAAGAAGTTCTTGAACTTATTAATAATGCTAAAAACGAGTTTACATCATTTAAAAATTTAACAACTGAATTAGTTAATATAGGTTTAGGTATTGGCTTTGTTATAATAGATTTAGCAACTAGAAATTACAAAAACTTAAAAGAGTTAAAATTTAATAAAAAAAATTACCAAATATAAATATTTGTTTGACAACAACTAAATCTATTTCTTTAACTTTTAAAAGTGAAATATTTATAAAATATTTTAAAAATAGAAATAGGTGCCATAATTAGTGCATCAAGTACAAATAAATTCGTTTATCAAAAATGTACATTACCCCTTTGGTAACCATTCCATAGTGATTATAGGAACGTTAATCCTCAACGTTTTTTCTTTGTTTATAAGGGTTATATCAATATTTTGAGACCAATTTTTAAACCATAATTTATCAAAAAATATGCTTATATTTGACAAAAATAAGACTAAAAACAAGATCAAAAAACACTAGCATTTTAATGCTAGCCTATAACTATCTTTTGATTTAGGTATATTAAATTAGGATTAAGTTTGATAACTGTCTTAAAATAAGTATATTTAAACGTGTATAAAAAAAGATGATTAAAAAATGTAATACTTTTAACCGTCTTCTAAAATTTATTAAAATTATTTATTAATTTTACTTTCAATACACTTTACTAACTTTAAGCATGATTCAACTTGATCAAGTGGGCATTCAGTAAATTCAGCTATTTTTTTCACACTACTATTAGCAGAAAGATAATATCTTTCTGAATAAATAACTCTACTAATTGTTATTAATGCCTCAATTTCACTTTGTTCACATGAGATTGCTTCTCTTATATTTCTTCCAACTATTTTTATTATTTTTTTTGCCTCTTCAGATATTTCTACTATACTATTTTCAACAATACTTATTTCACCTAAAGGGTATAATCTATTAACTTTTTGTCTTAATTCTAAGGAAATTGGCATCTTTACTTTTCCATATAAATGGAATCCATAATTATCCCCTAGCGAAAAACCAAATTGGGATAAAATAAACATCATTGTTTGAACTCTTACATTAATGTCTTTACTACTAAAATCGGGATTTTCATTATAAAAACATTTATATATTTTTATTAGTATTTCATCATCTTTATCTAAAACAATTGCTTTAATATTTTTTAAATAATAAATTTGTTGAAGCATTTCAGGTATTTCTTTAGAAGCCAATTCAATACTATCAGCAAATTCAATTTCACGACTGTTGTAATCTAATTTTATACCATATGGTTGTTCATATTTAATTTTATATTTATTAAAACATTCACGTTTTTCTTCTATCTTATTTTTTTCATATAAGAACAAATTAGAATTATCATACTTAACAAGCTCTGAGCCTTTTTCATCACTATAATAAATAACTAATAACTTTTCTTCATAATCTTTTAAGATTGTTCTTACAATTGTAACATTTTCTATCATACTATCATGATTATGATTCTTTATAAAATCTTCTAGCAATACATTAATTTTGTCTAAATCAATAGTATCATTTATAGACATACCATTATATCTAATTTCTATACTACCTTCTTCAAACTTTAAAGTTTTATTAATATTTATTGGCCTCATCAAATTTCCTCCTGAACACTTAACATAATAACATAATTAACATAGAGGTGTAAATAATTAAAACATTATTTAAAATTATACATTTTCTGAATTGTATGATATATTTCATAATAATTTGCTTATTTTCCATTTCTTAGGGTAAATATAATTAATTTTTTCTATCTTAGGTACATAATGTTTCTTTATTTTAGTGCGATTTGATTTTAAATTTGGTATAGCTTCTCTACAATATTTATCTAATTCACAAAATATATTTTGACAATCTATAAGTTGTAATGGTCTATTACTAATTCTTTTAAATTCCAAATTTAATCTTTTAAATTCTATATCTTGATGTTTATACATATATTTAATAATATCTTCATCAGTCATATTTCCTTTATCTATAAAACATTTCTTTATGCCACGTCGTGATCCAGGACCGGCAACTGTAAACTCATCTTCTTTCCAATCTACTACTTCACTATAATTAATATCAGTTACTAATTGATAAGACATAAAATTGCCAATTAAAGGGTAACTTCTAATTATATTAAATGCCTCTTCCATAGTTTTACATTTAATAATTTTTTCCTGTATTCTATCTTCCTTAAACATTTTATTAAGTAGGGCTAAATGATTATCATGCTTTCTATCATAACCAAAAGCCTTATTTGCACAACTTATATAAGCATCATTATATATTTTTACTCCATTTAAGATAGCTTCCTCTAATACTTTAGAATATTCTTCCATACTAAAGGTTTTCAAAGTAACATCTTCAAAATTATTTATTAATAATTCCCAAGTAGACTCTTTATTAAATAGTTTAAATAATAATATTCTAAATAGCATATCTTCATTAGAATATTTTTTACCATTATATATAACATTTTTTAATAGATATTGACTAACTCGATCATTTACTCTATAACTGTTACAAAATTTATATTCTTGTAATATTTTATCATTTGTCCATGGAGCATTTTCTCCGTTTATTTTTTTCCAAAATATATTTTGCCTTTCATAAGCAAAATACCAATATAAATCATATACTTCTTGTCTTTTTTTCATATACCCTGCCTTATACATTTTGGATTTTTTGAATTAATTCATCTTTAGGTTGAAATATTATTGCCATTTCAATACAGTTAATATATATCTTTTATTGTTTACCAAAAAAACAAATACTAATAAAATTATTTTATCAAAATTTGTCATCTAACGGAACTTTTTACTATTGATTATAAAATTATTGTTAATGATATTTTAGAAAGGATTAATCTATTATTTAATATTACTATTTAACTTATTAAGTGTAACAGCAAATGCTATATACATTAATGATAATACCAAAATCATAATACAAATATTTACTACATTAAATCCTATTAATGAAACTAAATATAAGGCAATATAACCAATTATTCTAGAAAGATTAATCAGAATTTCAAAATAATATGTATAACTTGAGTTTAAACTACTATCAATAATTTCAGAACTGATGTTTTCATAATAAACAGTTTCATTTGCAACTTCAAAAATAGGATTTATAATTCCATTTAATAAATTATATAACAATACTACTATCAAGTTTATACTTATTCCAAAAACCAAATTATTATTAGGTATCAATATAATTGATATAGTTAATATGAAAGTAATAATTGCGTGTATAATTGATAACGGAATATAATATTTTATTTGTTTTTTTCTAGGTATTTTTTTACTAAATAAATATAAACTTATTATTCCTATAAATGTTATAATGCCAGTTAAATTTCCTAATTTACTTTCTGTTTTTAAAGTTATAAACGCAAGTAATGTCATTAGAGTTGAAAGAACACCAAATGAAGATAACCCCCTAAATAATGTTCTTATTGACATTAATTTTATAACCCTCATACTATTGTGTTTTTCTAAGCTTTTAAACATATTTTTTAAATTAATTCTTTCGCAATTTATATTTTTTGTTTTTATAAAAAATGAATATGCAAAAGCAATTAAAGAAATTATTGTTAAAATAATAAAAATATATCTATATGATTTAACACAAATTATAAAACCAAAAATAATTGGAAATAAAACACCTATGCTGTCATTAATAATTCTATCCCAAGTACAATACTTATTTTTGTTATTTTTATTTGTTAATGCATTAGTAATAAGTGGTTGTGGATAATAATATAATGCATTTACAAAACTCGTAAAAATTGCAAATGGTATTATATATTTACTGATATTAAAACCCAATATTATTAACAATAAGCATTCAACTAATGAAAAGAAAATACCTATTCTTAAAATATTCATCAATGATATCTTTCTAAATTTATTTACTAAATTAAAAAATATTATATTAAAAATACAATAAATAATATAATATAGGCAAACGTTAGTGACACTTCCATTATCTATTCTTAATAAGTATATTCCTAAAAATGTATCTATAAATATTTTAATAAATTTTTTATGTGAATTTACAAGTAAAAATTTTTTCCAATCATTTATCAATTTTATCTACCTCTTATCAATTATATCATGCCGAGGACTATGTCTGCAACCTAACATCTTAAAAACTCTCAAGAAAAATATTAATTCTTAAATTCTTTCCTTATTTCCATATTTATCATAATAGTAGAAATAATAGATAATATAAATATTAAATAAAATATGTCTTTACCAATAAATTTTGAAATAATAAATAATACTAAAAATATTATAACTTCAGAAAAACATAAACTCATTTGTCCAATCGATGATAATAAATCACTATCCTCTTTTGATTTTTTTATAATATTTTGTATAGAAGTTTGAATTGATGTTTCATAAACTTTTTCCAAATTATCACCAATTGCTTTATTAATAGAAATTATTATCTTATCTTTAATAAACAAATAAATTATTGTTATAAAAAATCTTATTATAGATACTAAATTATTTGCTTTTTTTATATTTTTATCAGTATATTTTCCAATCAAAGTAACTGTAACAATTTGAAATATTAATGATATGATAATTACCATTGAAAAAGCTTTAAAATCTTGTAATGCTATATATAAATACATTGGAACAAATAATCTTTCTATTATATGATTAGCCCTTAATGCATATATAATTTTATATCTACTCTTAGTGTGCAACAAATACTTAATGCTTTCCTTGAAAAATCCAGATTTCTTTTGTGGTTTATAATCAATTTTTAAAATCATAATATATTGTAATAAGAAGAAAATAACAATTATACTAAATAAAATGATTGTATTATTACTTATTACACCCCAAGCCACTAAAAGACTTGCAAAGACAATTCCTAAAACTTTATTTATAAAATATAAACTATTAAATTTACCTCTATGTTCACTTTCTACATATTTACTAGAAAGTGCATCAGATGATGGATTTGATAATCCCATAAAACCCATTGTAATTACAAAAACTATTATATTAGCATATAAGCTTTTACTATTAAGCATAAAATAAGAATTTATAATGTTAAATATATTTGAAATTAATATACATTTAGCAACTCCTATTTTATTTGATATTGTTACAAATAATGGAGTTATAAGACCTGTAATAAAAAATCTTATACCATATATTAATAAAATCAAATATATTGGCAAACCTGCTTTATAAAGCATAACAGTCCCAAAAGTTTCAATTAATGCGTTTGCAAAATTATAGAAAAAGATACTTAAATACATATATTTATATTCTTTTTTATAAAAATATTCCTTCATTTGATACTCCTAAACTCATTTCATTTATCTTTATATAGTATAGATATGTATAATATTCTACTCTTAAAGTATACAATAAGTAATATAAAATTTCTATACTTTCACTAAATTTTAATAGAAGTTCATGTCTAATACTTTACTAAAAAAAGATTATAATTTAAATTTATTATAATCCTTTCACAATATTACAAGAGATGAGCTTAAGACTTTACCTGATATATGTAATTTTATCTTTCAAAGTAGAAAATAATTTTCTATTGGAATTACTCTAATGAATATACATCCAATTAATACAGCCAAAAATACCATCGGTGGTCATACAAATAGTTTTTGCTGATGTATTAATTAAATACAATGGAAACTTGGAAATAGTAAATGCTGATGATAATGAGCTATTTGAATATAATTTAACAACCTCTATACCCGATAACACTAAGATAAAACTAACATCTAATGTATCTGGTAGTTTTATTTATGTAACAAGGACAGTTACTACGCCATTTACAGATGAATTCACTTTAATAGATGCTAATGCATTTATTGATTTTTCCTTAGTACACTTATATATTTCCAAAAGCAAAGGAATTAAAAACAAAAATAGTTGATAGTAGGTTAACTGTTCAAATTGGAAATTATATGCATATATAAATAATCAACTAACTTCACCTAATGGCTTTGTCTTAGAAAAAGTATTAATTTATAAAAAATTTGATGATGAAATCATAACATTAACTAGTAATCCTGTAATAGTTTACACAGGAAGTAATAACCAAGAAATTGTAAGTTTTAAAGAACTAATTGGTCAACAGAAAAAGGTGTTCTATTAGACTTTACCGATGAAGCACTAGAAGCAAATGAAGAATATTTTGCAACTATTTATTTCAGTATAGAAGAATAAAAATCTTATAATTATTTTTTACGGTTTGGCAATATAACATAAATAGATTGCCTTTTATTAATCTATATGCATCTCTTCTATAATTTTTTCAGCAATATCATCTTTTGAGAGTGCTACCAGGTAACTATTATCACTTCTTATAATATATGCCTGATGTGCACCATTTCTAATAGTATTTAAGTCATTTGCAACTACTAGATCACATTTATTTTTATCTCTTAATTTTATAGCCGTATCTAACAATTTTTCACGACTAACATTATCAAGTAACTTAAAACCTACTAAAAAGGTACTAGGACTTATACTTTTAATTATAGAAATAATTTTAGGAGTTCTTTTTAACTTTATAATTAAATTATCTTCATTTGATGAAATCTTAGTATCTTTAATTCCTTTATCATAATTTACAATAGAATTTAAAATATCACTATTTTCTTTTATACTATCTGTAAGCTTTTCAGCAGTAGTAACATAATCAACTGTATAATCGGAAACAGCCATAGTATGAATAAAATAGTCTTGTTTTTTACTTTTAAGTAGATTCGTTATAGTCATTTCTAAATTATTTGTATCTGTAATCTCTATTATTTTTATTTTTTTATGTACAGGTTTAAATGATGATTTTGAACAAACATAGTAAATAGTATTAATTTTTTCATTATACAAATCAATTAATTTATTAGCAATTATAAACCCAAGTTTACCTGAACCACTATTGGTTATTTTTCTTACATTATCTATTTTTTCACTTGTTCCGCCTGCCGTAATTATTATATTCATTTTAATCCTCCCATAATTTTTCTGGTAAATTTCTTGTTATATATTCTGTTCTTTTTAAATCTTCAAGTTTCTTTCCTAAAATTAAACATCCATGACCTTTTAAATTAATTTTGTAATAATCAAGATTAAAATTATTATTATAATACCTTTTAATTACTTCTAATACTTCATCTATTTCATCTAAAGCCCCACATGGTACAGGTATAGATGTAAAAAAGCCATCTTTCGTGTAACAATGTGAATGAACAATATAATTTATATTAGGTAACATTTTATATAATCTTGTTTGAACTACTGTATCTTTTGATGGTTTATAATCACCATAATAATACACTTTATCCCTATCAAGATAACACTCAACAAAATTTTCTTTATTAATTAAAGATTTATCAACATCTCTTCTTGTAACATATATTTTATTATTTTGTCTAAATGAAGCATTTCCTAAAAACTTTGTAACACCTTCCGCATGCTCTATAGTGTTATGAAAAATAGTTGCAACATCTCTTACATATTCAAAAAATTTTTTATTTTCGGGGATTTCTGATATACCCAAACTCTTAAAAGTATGTTCACGTTTAGTACTCATTATAAAATTAATTCTATTCAGCATTTTTTTAACCAATTTATCTAAATCATATCCTTCATACCACGATGTTCCTAGTGGATCAAATAGTAGCATTTTAAAAATATTCTTATCTTTTAAAAGACTAAACTCTATCGTCAAATTATTTCTTTGAATAAGTGATTTATTTAAAATTTCTACAAAAGTATATTCTACTCTCCCCTTTTCTTTATCATAATGATTTCTTTTAGAGCCAACTACAAGAGCAAGAGGATTAACCATCTTTACATCTCTTACTTTTTCTAATTCATTTGGTACATTAGCCATCCAAAAGATAATTTCATAATTTTTAGCACTTTCAACATATTTTTTTAAGTCATCATAATATCCACCATTATAATAATCAATGTCATAATTGGTATATTCTTTTAATTTTAAATACATTTTTTCTATTAGTCCAGATTTTTTACCACCATTTAAATCAAATGTACCAGCTGTTAATAAAACTTTCATTTCTATCTCTCCTCACTTAAAACTTCTTTTATTTTATCAAAAATTACTTTAGTATTTGGTAATTTACCTATCCCACTTGTACCACATGCAAGCATTCCAACTTCGGGTTCTAAAAATAAATAACCATAACTTTTTAATTTTTCCATATTATTTTGAACTATCTTATTTAAATACATATGCTCATTCATTGCAGGAACAAATAATACTGGTTTTGTTGAAGCAATAATGGTACTTGATAACATATCATCAGCAATACCAGAAGAAACTTTACCTATTATATTGGCTGTTGCTGGTGCGACAACTATTATATCAGCGTGTTGCCCATATTCAATATGACCTATATAATTATAATTTTCTTCTTCAAACATATCTACAACTACTTTATTTTTAGATAAAGCTTCAAAAGTTAAAGGATTAATGAATTTCGTTGCATTCTTTGTCATAATAACTTTTACCTTGGCACCCTCTTTAACCAAATGTGTAACTAATCCACAAATCTTATAACTTGCAATCCCACCTGTTATACCAATAACAATACTTTTTTCATTTAACATAATCTTCCCTCTTTCTAATTACATTATATTTAGAAAATATTGATAAGTAAAATATATATTTGTTATAATATTTATAAGGAGGGCTTATAATGAACATAAACTTAGAATTATATAGAATTTTTTATACGGTTGCGAAAAATAAGCATATGACAAAAGCAAGTGAAGAGTTGCATATATCACAACCAGCTATATCACAATCAATAAAAAAACTCGAAGATGAACTTGGAGGAACTTTATTTTTAAGAAGTAATAAGGGTATGAATCTAACTAGTGAAGGTAAAATGTTTTTTGAATATGTTAAAGGAGCACTAGAATTAATTAATAATGCTGAAAATGAATTTACTTCATTTAAAGACTTATCTAAAGGAGAAATTAAAATTGGTGTTTCAACAACACTTACCAAATTAATACTACTCGAACCATTAAAAAAATTTCATTTAGATTATCCAAATATTAATATTAGTATTACTAATGATTTAACAAGTAATTTAGTTAATGATCTAAAACTTGGAAAACTTGATTTTATTATTTTTAATGAAAGTAATATAAAGGAATCTAATTTAGAATTATTAAAATTAAAAGAATTAAAACAAGGATTTATGTATAATCCAGCATTTTATAAAGATGATATTACCTCATTTAAAGATTTAAATAAATATCCATTAATTCTCCAAAAGACACAATCAAATAGTAGAAAACTTTTAGATTATATATCTTTAAATAATAATGTAATATTAAAACCAAAAATGGAAGTCGTTAGTCAAGATTTAATAACTGAATTTGTAAATATTGGTCTTGGGATAGGATTTGTAATTATTGATTTAGCAAACAAAAAGTTTGATAATTTAAAAGAATTACATATAAACAAAAAAATACCAAATATAAATATATATCTGGCAACAAACAAAAGTATTTCTCTTACTTTTGCAAGTAAAACTTTTATAAAATATTTAAAGTAAACAACATTTACTTTTTTTATACTCAAATAATGCTGACGGTCTATGTCCACCACCCGTTTGCATTTTATTTGTCTTTACAACTTTACCTGCTATTATTCTCCTAAAAGCAGGGGCTAATAATTTTTTACCTAAAATTACTTCATAAACTTGTTGTAATTCACCCAAAGTAAAATATTTTGGCATCATATTAAATACAATGTCAGTATACTCTATTTTATTTTTTAGTCTTTCAATTCCACTTAATAAAACCCGATCATGATCAAAAGCAAGATAATCATTTTTATAAGTCAAAAAGTCATATCTATCTGTTGATTTGTCCCTTAATATCTTTTTAATTATAATTGTAAAATGTTCTATACCATTATCAAGTGTTATATGTACACTTTGTTTATCTTCTAAGATAGTTATATTAAACCATGATGTATTAGGAGCAAGAGCCACATTTAACTTATTTTTATCGATAAGTGACATATATGATGTTGAAACAATACGCATTCTAGGATCTCTTTTAGGATCACTAAAAGTATATAATTGTTCTATATAAATATTTTCTAAGTTAGTTTCTTTTTTTAATATTCTTTTGGCAGCTGTTTCTAAATCTTCATCCATAGCAATAAAGCCACCTGGTAAGCACCATTTATCTTTAAATGGAAAATCAGTTCTTTTTGTAAGTAATACACTAAATTTTTTTTCTGTTAGTTTACGATAATTACCTGTATTTTCACTTGATACGCTAAGAATCAATATATCTGCAGTCATTGATAATTTTTCATAAATACTAGAATCATAATGTTTTAAAAACTCTTCTTCTGTTTTATACATATTACACCTCATATTAACAACTTAATTATATCATAATTATTTAAAAAGAACTATTCTAAATTAGAAATAGCCTCTTTTATTTTAATTGCACAATTAATTATTTCATCACTATTCTTAGCAAAAGTAAATCTACATATGGTTATACAAAACTCTTACCTATTAAATCTTCTTCTGTTTCTATTACTTTTCCATGATATTTTTTTACCTTTTAAACTAGTAAAATCAATAATAGTAAAGAATACTGCTTTCGGAACAATCTTAATACTCTATCAATAGCAATACATAAATCATAATTATTATCTACAATCTTAATATTATTTTCTTTTAATTAATAATTCTTTTATATTTTGTGTCTTTTCACTATTATTAGAAAATAATTTTACTCTTTTAATATTCATAAACTAATCTATTATTTTCATAAAATTATCTTTTATATTACTAACAATATATTCCTTATTTTCGTGTCTTGTACCACTTGTACATCTAAGTGAAAAATCATAATAAATATTACTATCTTTATCATATATACAATAAAAGACCTGATTGTCATCGCCACTTAAATTGTTTTTATCTACTCTATTTATCTTCCCAGTAATACCTATTCCATAATTACTAGATGCAAATAGAGAAATATTATAGGCCATTTCTCTTGCAACTTCTTTACTATATACAGAATACTTATCAATTATTTCACTACTAACACCCATTTTAATTTTATACTCATTTGAATAAGTTACAGCACTAAACTTTAAAACATCACTAGCGCCTTCAATATCTGTTATAGAACTTGCAACGAAGCCCCCTGTACAAGATTCCATTGTTGCTACGGTTTTATTTAAATCTTTTAATCTATCTACTACTTTTTTCATTATATTCCTCTTTTCATATACTATTATACTAACACATTTTAATATATAATAGAATTATTTTTTATATATTTAAGAACATTTGCATCCATATTTTGTAATAAATATGTATCATTATTTTTGTTTAAATTTTCTCTAATTAATGTAGATGATAAACTATTTTGTATATCAGTAATACATATTATATTTTTATAATAAATAAGCAAATTATTTATTATTTTATCTATATCATCATTATTTCTTCTAATAACAATCATTTTATAATTCCTTAAGATATAATCATACTTTCTCCACAAAGTTATTTGTTTCAAATTATCTGATCCACATATAAAATATATATCATCGTCTTTATAAATATTTTTAAAATAATCAAGTGTTTCATATGTATAAGTTAGTTTATTAAATTCATAATCAGATACCTCTAAATTGTCACAACCTTCAATCATTAACTTTACCATATTGTATCTATCTTTTTGATTTAATAATCCATCTTTATTATATTTATCTCCAGTTGGCACAAATATAACTTTATCAAGATACCCCTTATTAATAAGCTTTAGAGCAATATTCTTATGCATATTATGTGGTGGATTAAAACTACCTCCAAATATTCCTATTTTCATAAATGATTTTTTACCTTATCTAATATATCCTGTTTATCATCATATATAGGTTTTAATGATTCCTTTTTATTTAAAGCATTTATGATACATGCAAGTCTTTTAGAACAATCTATTTCTTGATACCATGGTTCTTTTTTTATAATATCAGGTACATAAGATAAATTAGTTGAATAAAGTTTATCAAATAATTTATTTTTATATGCTTCTATAAATATTTCAGCGCCTTCTGTAAGAAGAGAAAATGTAGCGACTAAATATATTTTATTGGAACCCTTTTCCCTTAGTTTTTTAGCAACATCAAGCATAGACTCACCACTTGCAATCATATCATCTACAACAATAATATTTTTGTTAGATACATCTTCACCTAAATAGGCATGTTCAATAATAGGATTTTTACCATTTATGATTTTTGTTAAATCTCTTCGTTTATAAAATACACCAACATTACACATTAACATTTCAGCATAATATCTAGCACGTTCCATTGCACCCATATCAGGGCTTATAACAAGTAAATTATTAACATCTTCATTTTCTAATAAACCATCTAAAATATCATGGGCAACAAAAACATTTTCAAATGGAAGATTGGGTATTGAATTAGCAACATTTGGATCATGAGCATCAAAAGTAATAATATGATTAACACCAAGTCTTTCTAGTTCTTGAAGTGCAATAGCACAATCTAAAGATTCTTTACCCTTTCTTTTATGTTGTCTTGATTCATACAAAAGTGGCATAATAAGAGTAATTTTATGCGCATATCCACTAATAGCCGATATAACTCTCTTTATATCTTGAAAATGTTCATCTGGTGACATATGTTCTATAATACCATGCATCTTATAAGTAATATCATAATTACCAACATCACTTAAAATATAAATATCCTTATCTCTAACAGTATCATTAATTTTAATCTTTCCCTCTCCATTGCTAAATCTACTTCTTGTGATAGGAATGATGTAATCATTATCATTTTTATTTAT
Organism: uncultured Mycoplasmatota bacterium; assembly: GCA_900547995.1. GTDB lineage: Bacteria > Bacillota_I > Bacilli_A > RF39 > UBA660 > UMGS1045. Next base: position 7,828 of record URIY01000006.1, on the reverse strand, counting down.
TTGTTTTAAATAGTCATTTGTTCTTTTTCCTAAGTCCCAAATATTATCTAAAACAATTAATTTTAAATCTTCCATAAATCCTCCTATTTTCTATATGTAGGTATATTAAACTTATGTTCATTTGCTTTATGTAATTTTTTTATTTTATTGCATACTTCCTCGTCAACATTATCATGATTTTCTATATATGCAGCAATCTCACTATATTTAACTCCTAATTTATCCTCATCACTCATATTAGATAAACCATCACTTGGTTTTTTATAAAGAACATCACTTGGTACCTTTAAATATTCTCCTATCTTAATAACTTCATCTACAGTCAAATCGTTTAAAATGCCAATATCATGTACAGAATCTCCACCTTTAGTAAAGTATCCAACATATAATTCACATTTATTACTTGTTCCTGCGACTAAATATGTTTTTCCTGTTTTAGCACTTAATAAGGCAGCCATATAGTATAATGAAGCCATTCTAAGTCTTGGTTTTAAGTTGATATCACTATTCTTTCTTTCATCTAAACTAAAGTTATCAATTTTTTCTGTTTCCATGATAAATGCATCAAAAACATGTGTTAAATCTAAATTATATAATTTAAAACCATAATAATCACTAATCTTTTTAGCATCCTCTCTATCAAGACTATTAGAATGACATGGTAGTGTTAAACCTACAACATTTTCTTTTCCAAGAGCCTTAGTAAATAAAGCTGACACTACAGCACTATCTTTACCACCACTTATTCCTATAACTGCTCCACCTAAATTATTTGTTTGATAATAATCTCTTATAAAATTAATAATTTTATTTGTTTGTTCTTCTACATTAAAATTCATAATATCCCTACTTTCTTATATATTGTTTAGCTCTTTCAAAGGCTAAAACTGAATTTGTATCACAAACGTATCCTGAATTAATTAAGTATTTTGCTTCATCATAATTACATATAAAATATTTTATAAACTCACCATCATCTAAATTTTGATTAGCTTGTTTGACACAATCTAAACCTAAAATATATTCATTTAAGGCACTACTACAACCTTGATCTTGGTAAAATGATCCCAAATGGACATAATCATTAAAAATAAATCCCGTTTCTTCTAATAGTTCTCTTCTCGCAGCATCTATTCCTGTTTCACCTTTCTCAATATATCCTGCAGGTAAATTAACGCAAACTTGGGCTTTAGTAAATACTCTGGGTTCGACAGAAAAAATTATTTCACCTGTATCTTTGATAATTGGCATAATAATTGAGGCACTTCCATCGCTTCTACCTTTTAATATTTTTTCTCTAGTTATGTTTTTTCCATTATTAAGTAAACACTTATACCTTTCAATATTTAAAAATTTTTCGGTATTATCCATATAATCCATTTTAATCGTTTTAAGTTCATTAATATAACTTTCTAATAATTCTATTTTTTCTTTTCTAATCATATAACACCTATATTTTTTTAATTTTAACTCTTTCTTTTTCAATAACATCATCTTTATACTCAAGATATTCCTCTGTAGTAGCCACTTGATATTTATGTGGCATTAAAGTTCTCTTTACTTCTTCATATAAAGTTTCCATTTGATCATGACAATATTTTGCAACATCATCAATATCTAAATTATTTTCTTCATAAACTAAATTACCATTTTTAAAGATTGTTTTTTGAAGAGGTACTAAAGTAAAGTCATTAATGACTCTTTTATTATTAGGATTTGATGGATCTATAATAAGTAATTCTTTTTGATTTAACAATTTAGGATTTAGTTCAATAATATCAGCAATAGCATAACCTGTTTTATTATCGTAAGCGCGATAAACCTTTTTAAAACCAGGATTAGTTATTTTTATAGTATCATTTGATAATTTAATTTTAGGCATTAATTCACCATTTATATTAAGTGCAACTTCTTTATATACACAACCCATTCTACCTTCTGGTTTAGATATATTATCACCAACACCAAGCATATCAAACTTAGCACCTTGTATAATTAGATTTTCAATTGTTTCTGCTGTAAGACCATTACTTAAACATATTTTTGCTTGAGGAAAACCTGCAGCATCAAGCATTTTTCTAGCCTCTTTAGAAAGATACGCTAAATCACCTGAGTCAATTCTTATACCAATATGATCAAGAGACATATTATTTTCTCTCATATATTTAAATACTCTAATAGCGTTTATAACTCCACTTTTTAAAGTATCATATGTATCAACAAGTAAAATACAATTATTTGGATAGTTTAATGCGTATGATAAAAAGGCATCATATTCACAATTAAAAGATTCAATATAGCTATGTGCCATTGTTCCCATAGCCTTCTTATTTAACATATCAGCTGCTACCATATTACTAGTACCTGTGCAACCAGCCATTATTCCATATATAGACGAATCTATGGCTGCTTCTGGGCCATCAGCTCTTCTAGCGCCAAATTCCATAACACTAACATTTTTAGGTGTTGCTTCTATTATTTTTCTAGCACCTGTTGCATGCTCCATTGCCCCATTTATCATGGATAAGATTGCCGTTTCTACTATTTGTACTTCAATTAATGGAGCCTTTATAGTAATAAGTGGCTCATTAGGAAACACTGGTGTTCCATCCGGAATCGCATATATATCACCAGTAAATTTAAAATTTCGTAAATAATTAACAAAATCTAAAGAGTAACCATTTCTTTTAAAATATTCTAATTCTTTTTCACCAAACTTTAAATTTTGTATATAAGAAATAACTTTATCAAGGCCTGCCATAATAGCATATCCACCATTATTAGGAATTTTTCTAAAAAATAAATCAAATGCTGCTTCTTCCTCTTCTTTATTATTTTGCAAATAACTATTTGCCATTGTAAATTCATATTCATCTGACATTAATGTATAATTTCTTGGTAATCTTTCATAACCATTGTATATTTTCATATTTTCACCTATTTAAGAGTTAATTTTAACTCTTTTTCCTTTCTTTCTAAATCTTCTATATCAGGAACAATTATAATACCGGCTTGTTCCATTACCTTCCTAGCAATTTCTAACCATTCTACTCGATTATGATTAGGTGCATCAAATGTATCAATCGCATTCTCGACAACAAATATTTTTGCTTCTTTATTTATTTCATCTAAATATCTAGAGTAAGTTCTTGCAAAATCCATGATACATAAATCAGCACATACACCTTCAATAACAATTTCTTTTAAATTTTTAAGTTTCTTTATATCATCTTGAAGTTTATGATTAAGCATTCCATTAATGGAATTTTTATAATAAACCTCTGTTCTATCCTTATTTTGCTCACCTATAAGTTCTGGTATTAAAGATGCTTCATCTGTTCCCATAATACAATGTTTAGGATATAAATTAAACTCAGTAGCATCTTCTTTATGACCCTCTAAAATAAAATTAACTAATTGATTTTCCCTTCTAAATTTATCAATCATCTCTAATTGATATGGTACTATTTTCTTATATTCTTGATTAGCCATTGGTCCAAAATTAACAAAACCGTTATTCATATCAATAATATAAAGAGCCTTTTTAATATCCTCATATTTTTCTTTAAATAAATCATTTTTCATATTATCTCTTCTTTCTTATTAACATTTTATTAAAAACAAATTTTAAATTTTAAACAGATTTGTTCCATCTGTTATTAACAATATATTACAAACAATTGTTTCTGTCAACTAAAATTTTAAAATTTTTAAAAAAAATAATTTTTTTATTTTTTAACAATATTAATTAAAAGAAAAAAACTAGAATAATCTAGTCTTTTACATATGTGATAAATCCACAGTATTAAATTTTTACTAATAACATAATATAGTTAATCTATTTATGCTAATTTTCTTCTCTTTTTAGATATTACAAATGATAATAATATAAATACTAATGATGATACTAATAAAATAACAACATTACTAAATAATGGTTTTAGTGTATCAATACTTATATTTTCCATTTTTGATAATTTTGTAATACCATCTATGTAGTAATAATTAGGAATAAAATGAGCAAGTTTTAACACACTACTTGGTAAAAATTCTAAACTAACAAAAACACCGCATAAAAATGATGAACCAAGCGATATTACATTAATAATACCATTAATGGCATTTTTACTTTTTAATAAATTAGAAATCAAAAAGCCAATTGAAATAGCATATATCAAAAATATAAATGATAATATAATCATACATATTCCATTTGTTGTTAAAACGGTTTTACCACCAATTATAAAAGAAATACCTACATATATAAGCCAAACAAAGAAAGCAAAAAGAAAGCCAGATAATAATAATTCTCTATTTAATTTATTATAATTCATACCACTAATTATATTTCTTTGTAATATATTTTGTTTTCTAAAAATAGATATAATAACAACTAAAACATATATACATCCTGCTAAAAGAGAATAATTCATAAAAGAATAATAAAAACCTACTCTACTTAATGAATTAGAATTTAATTTAGAATTAACAGTAACTGTTGTTTTTCCTTCTAATGATGTATCTATATGATTAATTAATGAATCAATATCATTATCTATATCTTTATAAATGTCAAGAACACTTAAATATTTATTTAAAGTAAGACTTGCAAGTGATGCTTCATAATCATCAACACTTTTATATTCAATCTGCTTAATATTACCATCAAAAATACTTTGTTCAAAACCCTTTGGTATATATATAACATAACTTGAAAAACGATAAAATAATTCATCTTCAATTTGGTCATTAGTAAAGTCTTTATCTTTAACTTTTGCACTCTTCTTAAAATAATTTTTAAAATGATTACTTAATTTACTATTATCATTATCTATAATAATAACATCAGGTTTACTATCAGCATAGTTAAGATTAGTTTCATTATTACTAAGTGTTATACATGTAAATGATATTAAAAGAGCCGTATATAAAATTAGATGAGCCTTATTTTTATTAACAAGTTTGAAAAAGGTTTTAAATATTGTCATATTTTTTCCTCCTCATATAAAGTATTGATATAACTATTAATAAAGATATAAAAATAATTAAGGATATAATATTATTTAAAAATCGTGTACTATTTTCATAATATACAGCATATAATCCATCTGTTATCATAGCTGCTGGATTTATTTTATTTATAAAAGGTATTTTAGAATCAATAACATATTTTAAACTTACACCTGTCATACCAGATAGAACTGATAATGCCATTGAAATAGCAATTATAATACCAAGTTTAGTGTCTTCACTTTTATTTATCATAACAGATACAATAAGGCCTATAGAAATGCCTGATAATACACCTAAAATAGTTATAACAAATAAAGATATCAAATTAGTGTGCAAATTTACACCAATAATATTTATATATATTAATAAAAGAAGAGCACCTATTAACTGAACAATAAATGATGCACATAAACTAGATAATATAGCCATAGATTTTTTTATGGGTGAGATTGCTACTCTTTTACCTCTACTAGAAGCACTTGCTAAACTATTACTAATAGCACTCATGGCAATAAAACCACCATATAAACATGTCATAGCAAGCAGTGAATAATATTCAATAACAGCAATATCTAATTTTTTTACACTTATATCTTTGGTATTTATAGTAGTACTATTTATTTTTTCTATAATTCTGTTTACTTGTTCTTCCATATCATTAGATGCATATTTACCACTTTTCATTAAATCATTAAATATAGTATTATTGGTTTCTATTTCATCAACAACTGATTTTATAATCGTTGATGATACAGAATTAGAATTAATTATTATGTTAGGATTACTATTGGTATATTCAATTATACCTTCTATTTTTTTATCCGTTAATAAATTTGTTACCTCATCTTTTGAAGCATAAGTTATATTAAAAATTTTATTATCACCGTCACTAAGAGAATTGAAAACGTTTTTAGCAATTATATTATTATCAAAATATTCATTAGTTACAATTCCAATATTAATGGAAGTAAATTTTTCTGATTCTTCCCAATTACCAAAAGCCATATTAAAAAGAGTTGCCATAATTATTGGGAATGCAAATGACCAAAAAATTAAACCTTTATTCTTAAATAATGCTTTTAAATTATATTTGACATTATGAAAAAACATTAATCTCTAAGCTCCTTGCCAGTAAGTTCTAAGAATACATCATTTAAGGTTGGTCTTTCCGAATAGATAGATAAATAATTAATTTTATTAGTCTTTAAATAGTCTATAATTTTCTCTAAATTATTTTTCCCTTTACCATAAGTAATAAATAATTCATTATTTTCATATTTTATATTTACTATATCTTTATCTTTCTTTATATCAGCAAGTAACTTATCAGATAAATTAGGTATTTCAATTATTATTTTTTCTTCTATTTTTGCTAGTCTTTTTAATTCATCACATGTTCCATTCGCAATTATTTTTCCTTTATCTAAAATAATTACTCTATCACATATAATTTCAACTTCCTCCATATAGTGCGTTGTATAAATAATTGTTGCACCATTATCTCTTAACATTTTAATATCTTCTAAAATACTATTTCTACTTTGAGGATCAACAGCAACGGTAGGTTCATCTAAAAAAATAATTTCTGGTTTATGAGTAATACCGCACGCAATATTAAGCCTTCTTAATAAACCACCACTTAATTGTTTAGGATAAAACTTTCTATAATCTTCTAACTTTACTAATTTAATCGCATCATCAACATATCTTTTTCTTTTTATTTTATCTTTTATATATAAACCACAAAAGTAATCAATATTTTCTACTACTGTAAGTTCATCAAATATAGCTACATCTTGAAAAACAACACCTATTTTTTGCTTTATATTATATTTATTAGGTGACATTTCCTCATCAAATATTTTGATACCACCTTCATATTTTAAAAGTGATAAAAGACAATTAATCGTTGTTGATTTACCACTACCATTTGGTCCTAATAAACCTAGTATTTCGCCCTTTTTGACATCAAAAGAAATATTATCTATTGCTTTTATATTTTTATATTTTTTAGTTAGATTTTTAATTTCTATAACATTATTCATTATATTTCCTCTTTTCCATTATTTAAATACATTAATGCTTTAAATTGTTTAGATAACAAATTACTAATATCATCATCACTTAAATTATAATTGTTGCTTGCTAAAAGACAAGCAAGTCCATGCGTAAAAATCCACATTTGAAAATGGAAATCATTAACATCATCTAGTTTAGTCGAACTTGATATAAAAGATTTAATCATTTTAAAAGACTCTGTTTCACTTTCTAATAATGTTTTATCAAGATGATTTTTATCTAGAAAAAGAATTTTAAATAAGATTGGCTCTTCCTTAGCAAATTTAATATAATTAATTCCAACTTGTTTATATTTTGGTATAGAATCATCAAAAAGGCTAGCAATAAAATCATAAAAATATTCTTCTGCCTTCTTTAAAATACATAATTTTAAATCATCCATATTTTTAAAATTAGAGAAAATTGGCTGTACAGAACAATTTAACTTTTTAGCAAGATATCTAGCATTTATAGAATCTATTCCCTCAGTCTTTAAAACCTCAAAAGCCTTATTTATTATATCATCTCTTTGTACTTTAATAATTGGTGGCATATTTCAACTCCTTTATATAACATATGTTATATATCTAATGTAATAATATTATAAATAATTAAGTATGTCAATATAAAAAGGAAAGGTTTAACTTTCCTAATTTTCTAATTTAATTATTTTATTTAACGACTTCATATTCAATAGAATAGGCTTTACTTAAATCTTCACTAATCATTGTATTAATGGTTTTAGATTCACCATTTT